>JBOGMX010000048.1:0-63043 GCA_050746725.1 Candidatus Acidiferrales bacterium
GGGCCATGGATCGCGACTTCAATCGGCAGAGGCGATCCGAAATCCATGATTTGGTTCACCGCGTCTCCCGGCTCGAAGGCGACGGAGGTGCCCGGCAGGATTTTGGGAAGTTCGCTGCGGAGCCGGCTTTCCAGCCGCTCGATGCGGATTCCGGAACCTTTCCGTAGCGCAACGCGAAGGACCGCTTCCTGCGGGCCGCTGGTCCACAAATAAATGAGGCTCATCGGATAGCTGGGGGGATATGTGCCCACGTACCCGATGCTGTTGGTAACGTTTCCGGGGCCGGCCAGTTTTTGTATTTCGGCGAGAGCTTTCGAGGCGATCTCGTTGGTGACTTCAATTCGCGTTCCCGCGGGTGCGCGCAGCCGGAGTTGTAGTTCATTGCTATCCACCCGTGGAAACATCTCCCGGCCAAGCATCGGACCCAGCGCCAGAATGACGATTGCCGCGACCCCGACATAGCTCCACAGGATCAGCTTGCGGCGCTGGAATACCTTTTTCAAAGCCTTGGCGTACCCCTCGCGAAAGTGCGCAAACCGGGACTGCTCGTCACCGCCTGCCGTATGGCCGGATGCATCCTTGTGCAGCCAAATGAACAAGATCGGAACCAGCGTGCTGGAGAGCACGAAGGCAGCGATCATCGCGAATCCCACGGAGATCGATAGAGGGACGAAAAGCGAGCGCGTAACTCCGACCATCAAAAATGAGGGTACGAAGACGGACAAAATGGCCAGCATGGCCAGAAACCGAGGCGCCAGTGTCTGAAAGGTTGCGTCGAATGCAGCGGAAGCTACGGACGGGCTTGTCTCCAAGTTTCGGTGAATGTTCTCGATTTCCACGGTCGCTTCGTCCACCAAAATCCCCACGGCAAGGGCCAGTCCTCCCAGCGTCATGATGTTGATCGTCTGGTTGGTGAGCCAAAGTCCGACCACTGCTACGACCAAGCTGAACGGAACGAACAGGATGACGATAGCCGAGCTCTTCCATTCCCTCAGAAACAGAAAAACCATTAGGCCCGTGAGTAGCGTGCCAAGAAGTCCTTCTCGTACCAGAGAGTCCAACGATTGCTTCACGTAGCCTGACTGGTCGAACTCGAACTTGACGTGAACGTCGCGCGGCAGCATGTTCTCGAAGCGGCCCATGCTGGCTTTCACTTCATTGACGACCGACAGCGTGGAAGCGTCCGCGCGCTTGGTGACGGGCAGGTAGACCGCCTGGCGTCCGTCGGCCAGCGCGTAACCAAGCGTCAGGTCGGCGCCGTCTTCCACCCGACCAATGTCCCGCATGTAGACAGTGGGCCCGCTGCCCGTGCGGATTGGTAGATTTTCGAGTTCGTGGATATCGCTGACGACGGCGTTGGTCGGCGCGATACGGTCGAAGTTGCCCGTGCGAATGTCTCCCGCCGGCGCGATCACATTGCCGGAAAGAAGCGACTTCACCACCTGTGCCGTAGAGATGCGGTAGCTGCTCAGCTTATCGGGATCCACATGAATCACGATGGTTCGCGAACTGCCTCCGAATGGCGGTGGGGCGGATACGCCGGGCAAGGTGGTAAACAGCGGACGAACGCGGTTCAATACGAGGTCCTGAACTTGGTTCGTATTGCGGGTACTGCTTGAAAAGACGAGATATCCAACCGGAACGCTTCCAGCGTCAAATCGCAATACAAACGGCGGTACGGTGCCCGCAGGCATGTACGCTTGCGCGCGATTTACATAGGAAATCGTCTGGGTGAGCGCTTGATCCATGTCCGTCCCAGACAGGAACGTGAGCTTCAGCAGCGCAAAATTCTCAATCGACTTGGATTCGACGCTCTGCAGTCCTGCGATATACAGGAAGTTCGATTCGTAGTAATAAGTGAGATACCCCTCCATTTGGGCCGGGTTCATTCCGCCGTAAGGCTGCGCCACGTAAATGACCGGCATGTGAAGATCCGGAAAGATGTCCACAGACATGCGCGTGATCGCGAAAGCCGCGCACAACACGATGCCGATCACGGCAACTATCACCATTACCGGCTTGCGGAGAGCTGCTCGAATTAGCCACATACGCTACGGCCTCCCGGTCGCGGCCTGATTCGCCAAATCAATGAATGGTTGCAGATCGCCCTGCGCGGCGGCCAGGTGTGCCAGCGCACGCCAGACGTTCAAGGTCGCCAGAGAATCGTCAGTTTGAGCCTGAAGCAAAAGCTGCTGAGCTTCCGCAACGTCCACGATTGTTCCCAGCCCCGCTTTAAAGCGGGCGACGGCCTGCGTTTCGCTGTCCCTGGACGCTTGCAGCTCAATAGGTGTGTTCTCCGCGATTTTGCGTGACGCATCGACCACCGCCTGCGCCTCGCCGACCTGGGCTGTGACGTTTTGGACCGTCTCGTTGTAGAGGGCTACTTGCTGTCCGCGGTTCGCCTCTTCAATTTTTTTGTGGGCACGAATGGAGGCAAAGTCGAGAGCCTGAAAGGTGATCGAAAATCCCGCCGCCCAGTTATCCGCGGAATTTGGCCAGAGCCCTTGCGTTCCTCCGAGCGTCTGGCCTTGCGCGTTGGCGCCGCTGCCCCGCGCTGCGGTGACCGCCTGAATAGAAAACTTCGGGAAATAGGACCGAGTGAGAGCATCGATCCGGGCCTGAGATTCGTCGACCCGTTCCCGCCCGATTTCGGCTGCAGGATGGCGAGCGGGCGGAGGAGTGGTCCAGCTCTCCTCCGCCGGCGCACGCAGAAACGGCCCTTCGGCGACTTGCACGCGGGAGCCAGCCAGTCCCAGAACCTGCGCGAAAATAACTGAATTGACTTGCTGGGCTTCCTCCGCAAGTACCATTCGCGTTCGAGCCTCGGCGAGTTCGGCATCCACGCGGGAAGCATCCGTTCCGGGACGCAAGTGAGCATCCACCAACGCGTGAACGGATTTGGCGAAAACCGCGCGACGGTCCACGTCGGCCTGAGACGCTTGCACCTGTTGATCCGCAGCAAGCAGCAGAAGCGACGCATCTGCAATTGTGGCGGCGACGTCCAGTCGCGTCAGCACAACCTCTTCCTGAGTCCTCCGTGCGGTAAGTTCGGCCAAACGCAGCTCAGCCCGGCGGTATCCAAAATCGAAAGGATCCTCGGTGAGGAGAATCCCCGCTCCGCTGCCCCAGAACGACTGGCTGGAGCCCGGCAGAACTGTTCCAGATGGGTTGGGAATTACCGACTGGGGCAGCAGCATGCCCGCCACATTGTTGCGGGTCGCGCGGTTATCCTGATATAGCATGCTGAGGCTAGGCAGATAACTCGTCTTTGCAAGGCCTATCCCTGCGTGGGCCGCCACATGCTTCTGGATCGCTGCTTGCACGGCAGGGTAATGGTCCAACGCGTACCTGATCGCCTCCTGAACCGTCATCGGGTTGGGCGGGCCCGACGACTGTGGTGGCGCCGCTGCGCACACCGAACAAAGCGCGAATAGGCCCACTGACGTCGAAAGCGCGAAGCGCAGCCAAAAAATGGACCTGCGGTCGACTGGCCACAATTTTCGAAAATCTCTCATAGTCCCTTGTAAGCGGCGTACCACATAGAAGTGCGTTGCTCGGCTCAACTTTGAATCCGTCGCCCAATTTGCACACCACGCTCGCCACTTCGGTGTGCGTCATAAGACTTATGGGCAGCGACCCTGATCTCGAATGTTCCCGCTAGCAAGCAGATACACTTACAGATCGCTGCCGAAGGAGAAATGGATTGTCGGTGCGGAGTTATTAAATGATAGGAGGAGAGCGGCCGTGATTGATCCGGTGCTGAACCGAACGTATTCCAGCAGGTGTGTTGGCCGAATAGAAAGAGACGAGGGTCGATGCGGAAGACCAGCGCTTTAACGAAATTCGCAAGCGCCGCGTTCGCGCGGAACTTGGTTTCTCGCCGCCCCATCGTGACGATATAGCGTACAAAGGTCGCTTAAAACAGAAATTCGGGCCGGCGTTGTTTCGCTTCTGGGGCGCCGGCAGCGGGGAAGAAGCTGACGAAGATCCAATGGAAATGCTAGGCGATGCGCTATCGGAATACTCTATCGACGGGAGCAGCGCCTCGCTAGTTGCCGCGTACAGGCGGGCGCTCCATGCCAACATACAGAAAAACGCGATCAGCGGTATCGATATCTGGCGAAAAGACCACCGGCGGACGACGAAATCCGTCGACACGGCCTCCGTCGTCAGAGATAGCCTTCGGTCAATTAGGAGATGATTCTTTTTTTTCATCAGCTTTTCGGTCGCCTTTGTCCGCGCCAGAAAACCCTGACGCCGGTACGACCTCAATTCGTCCTCGCTCGTCGACCGAAGAGCGGATTCGCATTTTACAACGAAAAAGATCAGGTTCCCGCAGTAACTTACCTGGAGCGCGCCGATTAGTTTCAGAAATGCTAGGTTTCTCCATTGAGGATATCTCACAATCAGTCGAAGCTTGGTAGCCCGGGTGGGCTAGTTCGACAGGATCTGGTCTGCGGTGTGCAGACCCACGGGGGAACAGACCGCCCCCAAATTAGGAGGCGCGCAGTCCGGCCCGCTAGAGCGGAAAGAGCGCGCCCTTCAATTTTGCCGATCCAAACAATAGAAACGGCGGGTTACTACCGAGTTGACGTCGCGATCTTCTCCCGACCTTCTTGTGCTGATCTCGCAAGGTCGAAGCGGTCGAGGTTCATCACTTTGGTCCACGCGGCCACGAAGTCTTTCACGAACTTCTCCTTGGAGTCCGTGCATGCATATACTTCAGCCAGAGCGCGCAGCTGGGAATGTGAACCGAAGATCAGGTCGGTCCGTGTGCCGGTCCATTTGACCTTGTTTGTCTTCCGGTCGCGCCCCTCGTACACGCCTTCCGAGTTGGAAGACAGCTGCCATTCCGTACCCATGTCCAGCAAGTTGACAAAGAAATCGTTCGTCAGCGTTTCGGGTCGGTTGGTGAAGACGCCGTTTTGGGACTGCTGGAAGTTCGTATTCAGGACGCGCAGGCCGCCGACGAGAACCGTCAACTCAGGCGCGGTCAGCGTCAGCAACTCCGCACGATCCACCAATAGTTCTTCAGGCGATAGGCGCTGCTGGCCGAGGTAGTAGTTCCGGAAACCATCCGCAACCGGTTCGAGCGGTTCGAACGAGTCGACGTCGGTTTGGTTTTGCGACGCGTCCATGCGCCCGGGGTTGAAAGGGATTTTCACGTCGTGCCCGGCCGCCTTCGCGGCTTTCTCAATCGCCGCATCGCCAGCCAGAACGATCAGGTCCGCAAGCGAAACTTTCTTCCCGCCAGACTGTGAAGCGTTGAACTCCTTTTGGATCGCTTCAAGCTTCTGCAGTACCTTGGCCAGTTCGGCCGGCTGGTTGACCGCCCAGTCCTTTTGCGGCCCAAGGCGAATGCGAGCGCCGTTTGCCCCACCGCGCTTGTCAGAGCCGCGGAACGTCGAGGCCGAGGCCCATGCAGTGGAGGCCAACTGGGAAACGGACAGACCGGATGCGAGGATTTTCGCCTTCAGAGCTGCAACTTCCTGCTCGCCGATGAGCGGATGATTTACGGCAGGGATCGGGTCTTGCCACGGCAGCGTCTCCTTCGGAACGAGCGGGCCGAGATAACGCACGACCGGGCCCATATCGCGGTGCGTCAGCTTGAACCACGCCCGGGCAAACGCATCGGCGAACTGATCCGGATGTTGGAAGAAGTTCTTAGAAATCTTTTCGTAAATGGGGTCGAACCGCAAGGAGAGATCGGTGGTGAGCATGGATGGTGCGCGGCGCTTTGACGGATCGTACGGATCCGGCACCGTACCAGCGCCTGCGCCATTCTTCGGCGTCCACTGAAACGCACCCGCCGGGCTCTTGGTAAGTTCCCATTCATAGCCGAAAAGGTTCGCGAAGAAGCCGTTGCTCCACTTCGTGGGCGCCGTGCTCCAGATGACCTCTATGCCGCTGCCGGTCGCGTCGCCACCCTTGCCAGTGCCAAATTTGTTCTTCCAGCCCAAGCCCTGCTGCTCGATGCCGGCAGCTTCCGGCTCTGGGCCAACCAGTGCCGGGTCGCCGGCGCCGTGGGTTTTGCCGAACGTGTGCCCGCCGGCAATCAGCGCGACGGTTTCTTCGTCGTTCATCGCCATGCGGCGGAACGTTTCGCGAATATCCTTTGCAGCCGCCATGAAATCCGGCTTACCGTTCGGCCCTTCAGGATTCACGTAAATCAGTCCCATCTGAGAGGCAGCCAGCGGCTTTTGAAGATCACGGTCGGCGCTGTAACGCTCGTCCGCCAGCCACTTGCCTTCGGAGCCCCAATAGATATCTTCTTCGGGCTCCCAGACATCCGCGCGCCCGCCGCCAAAGCCGAACGTTTTGAAGCCCATCGACTCGAGGGCGACGTTGCCCGCGAGAATTATCAGGTCGGCCCAGGAGATCTTCCGGCCGTATTTTTGCTTGATAGGCCAGAGCAGCCGGCGCGCCTTGTCGAGGTTCACGTTGTCCGGCCAGCTACTGAGTGGCGCGAAACGCTGCTGGCCATGCCCGGCGCCGCCGCGGCCGTCGCCAATGCGGTACGTTCCGGCGCTGTGCCACGCCATCCGAATGAACAGCCCTCCATAATGGCCAAAGTCGGCCGGCCACCAATCCTGCGAGTCGGTCATGAGAGCATTAAGGTCCTTGACCACGGCTTTCAGATCGAGGCTCTTGAATTCCTTCGCGTAGTCGAAGTCCTCACCCATGGGGTTAGACAGAGCGGAATGCCGGTGGAGAACTTGAAGGTTCAATTGGTTCGGCCACCAGTCACGATTCATTTGTGAGGGGGCTCCGCCCCCGATCGGGCACTTGCTTTCGGTTGACAAGGTTTGCTCCTTCTTTTCAATTATTCAGAATATTTAGTGCAAAACTGTTACGAGCCGCGAAACCATCTTGGGTTTCCATTCGCGTAGTCGCCGTCGGTCGCGCTTGCTGACGCGCATCATTCATCCGCTACCCAGGCGTCTTCGAAACCTATTGCGAAGCAGGCCGCGCCGCGCAAGCTGTGCAGAGCCCCCGGAAAATGAGTTCAGATTCGCGAAGAACCCGGTTGCCGAGGGAGCCCAAAGCGGGCCCTGGCACGTCGCACCACTCGATGTCCTCAACCTTGCCGCAGCGGTCACAGATGAAATGGTGATGCCGCATGCCCTTTGCATCGAATCGAGCGGCGCGGCCCTCGACGGCCACTTCACGCACCAAACCGACCTGCACCAGGTCCCGCAGATTGTTATAAGTCGTGGCCCTTGAAGAGCGCGGATCCACACGATTCACCGCTTCGAAAATCTCCGCCGCGGTGGGATGACTGTTACATTCCATCAAGAATGCCATCACGGCGTAGCGCTGCGGAGTGCACCGCAACCCGCTGTCCTCTAGGGACCGTTTAATCTCCGCCGCTTCCATGGTATCTAGACTATATCTAATCTAAGATTTTAGCAAGAGAGGGGTCCTGCTTGGCCGCCGCGAAGAGCCAGACGCGAACAGACTCAATCCCTAACGCCTGACCGCGCGGCCTGTATCCGACTGCAATCTAAGGGTTTCGCCCCTACTCTGACATCAGGTCGATCCCGCCAGAGCTGATTTTCGGCGACACACTCGCTGGGTCTGGCATCCTTACAGATTGAGCAAAGATTGAGCCGCGAATCCGGCTCCCCAGCCACGCACATTCGCATTCAACAGTCACCACAACCAGAAACAAGGAGAAACGAATGAAGCGGATTCTGTTTACCATGCCCCTATTGATATTGGTCGCCTGCTTGGTGCCGGCGGCTTCAGCGCAGGTCTCCATCGGAGCCTACGGCGACTACATGCGCCTCTCGCAAACCAACACCAACTTGGCTGGGCTGGGCGCGAGGTTGTCGTTCAAGGTGATTCCCGCGGTTCAGTTCGAGGCGCAAATGAGCTACGACTTCGACCAAGCCTTCACGGAAGGCTTCACTACGTCGAGCGGCGGCGGAGTCAGCACGGTGACGTCGAACTTCAAAGTGCTAAAGGGCCTCTTCGGTCCGATGATCGAAACTCCCGGCCCTGTAAAGTTCTTCATCACGGCCAAGGGCGGCTTCATCAATTTCATGTTCAACTCCGCGCCCGGATCCCTTCCTGGTTTTACGAGCGACGTATCAAATCTTCGCGCCAATAACGTGGATGCGATGTTCTATCCCGGCGGAGGCTTGGAAGCGAATATCGGGCCGGTCGGTTTGCGGCTGGATGTTGGCGACGATATGTATTTCGCGAACGGCGCACACAACAACTGGTCCGTTCAATTTGGCCCCGTGATTCACTTCTAGGGAAGCAACGGCGCAGGGTCATATTGCCGCCATGTGGCGAACCTCAAGCGCGCTTGGGAGAGTTGCGCTGCATAACCGCTCCATGCCGCACGGCGAATTCCACTACTTGCCGCGCAACGGCGTTCAGCACATCAGCGGCCTTTGGGTCCGTGCAGTTGCCATCGCCATCAAAGAGCGGCTCGGCGGTATTTAGCGACGCACCCAGCGGCGTGGGCCATCCGCGCAGCGCATGCACGATTGAGCGCAGAGCCTCCAACGTGGTCACTGCGGCCTGCCACCCCGCAGCGGTGACTACGCAACCGACGGCTCGCCCTTCTAGATAGCTGCGCTGGTCGCCGCGCAGGTCTTCCAGCAAATCGAGCGCGTTTTTAACCAGGCCGGAAACGCCGCCGTGATATCCAGGGCTGGCCACGATCAGCCCGTCCGCCCGCCTCACCATCTCTATCAAATGGCGCTGCTCGTCGCTTCGGGAAGGATGTTCCGGTGCAAAGTGCGGAAGCCGCGCGAGAAACGGGCCGTTGAAAAGGTGCGTACGCGCCCCGGCTTCCTCCGCTGCAAGCAACACCAGCCGCAGCGCACGGTCCGTGGATGACGGTGCTCGCGTGGTCCCGCCGATTCCCACCACCAGCGGCTTATCGGAATTGGAGTGGTCAAAATTCACATGTCTCCGTTCCACGCGCGTCCACGAACTTGCGTATCCGTGAATATCCGGCCGCGCTTCGTTTCAATTGGCACATAGCTCCAGTGCGTCCGCAACCCGGTCGTGGACGAAATTCAACTCCGCCGAGGAGATCACATACGGCGGCAGTATGTAAATCACATTTCCTAACGGGCGCAATAGCACTCCCGAATCGATAAAAAAGTCGTAGAACCTCGGCCGTAGCTCCGAAAAGTATCCGGGATCATCGGTTTTTAGCTCGACCGCCGCGATCGTGCCAATCGACCGCACTTCGCCCACGGAAGGATGGTCGCGGATAACCGCTAGCCGCTCGCAATGGATCTTCGTGATCGCCTTGATGCGCTCGAATACAGGCTCGCTCTCGAAAATCTTCAGGCTGGCCACCGCTGCCGCCGCCGCGATTGGATTCCCGGTGTACGAGTGCCCGTGATAGAAAGTGCGCGACGAATCGCTGCCCAAGAACGCTTCGTGTATCTCATCCGTGCAAACCGTTGCGGCCATCGGCAGCACTCCGCCCGTGAGCCCCTTCGAGAGGCACATCAGATCGGGCGCAACGCCCGCAATGTCGCACGCGAACATCCGTCCGCACCGGCCGAATCCTGTCAGCACTTCGTCGGCAATCAACAGCACCCCGAATTCGGCGCACATCCGCCGCACGCGCTGCAAAAATTCCACCGGATGCACAATCATCCCGCCCGCGCCCTGCAGCAGCGGCTCAACGATCACAGCAGCGATCTCATCGTGCTTTTGCTCCAGCAGTTTGCGCAGTTTCTCAGTGCAATCGATATTGCACGTCGCGCGCGTTTTTCCCACGGGGCATCGATAGCAATACGCCGAGTGCACCCGGTGCACGGGGAACAGCAAGCTTTGGAACGACTCCGTGAATCCCGAATCGTCGCCCACGGACATAGCGCCGACGGTATCGCCGTGATACGCGTGTTCCAGCGCGACAATCGACTTCTTCTCTGGGCGCCCGATATTCTTCCAATATTGGACCGCCATCTTGAGCGCCACTTCCACCGCCGTCGAGCCATCGTCGGAGAAAAATATGTGTTCGAGCTGCGCGGGAAGAAATTTCCGCAAGCGCGCCGCCAACTCTTCCACCGTCTCGTTCGTGGTCCCCGCTAGAAGCACGTGGTCGATTCGCGCTGCCTGTTCCGCGATCGCTGCGACGATCGCCGGATGCCCATGCCCGTGCAGGTTCACCCACCAGGATGAGATGCCGTCGATGATGCGCCGCCCATCCTCGGTGTAGAGATACACGCCCTCGGCTTTTTTCACGCGAATCGGCGCGGGATCGGCCGCCTGCTGCGTGAACGGATACCAGATCTGCAAGCCGGAACTCATCGCTCGAATGCCTTTCGGTCGAAATGCTTTTTGTACGCGGCCAGCAGCCCGCGCCGGTCGACCTTCTTTAGAAATGGCACGAAGCCGATCACCGACGCCTCTCCGTAACGTTCAATGGCCCTCCGGTTCTCAAGGTTCGGTTTGCCGACTAGAATCACCCCGCGAACTTCGAGCCGCGCCGCGCGCAACGCTGCCAGCGAAAGCAGCGTGTGATTGATTGTCCCAAGCGACGTGCGCGACACCAGCAGCACCGGAAATCCCAGGTGCCGCATCAGGTCGGTCATTAATTGCGTGTGATTGATCGGCACCAACGGGCCACCCGCTCCTTCGGCGATCAGATTGTCACGCACAGGAAGCTCCGGGGCCTTGATTTTTCGCAGCTCGATTCGCGCGCCTGCCAGCCGTGCCGCCAGATGCGGAGACACCGGAGGCTTAAAAATATAATTTTCCGGCAGCGTCCGGCTGCGGGGCAACTGCGCTAGCCGCATCACCGTGCTTCGGTCCGTGCCTTCCCGGGAGCCCGTTTGGATTGGCTTCCAGTAGATCGCGTCGAGCGCGGCGCAGAGGAGGGCAGAAACGGCTGTTTTACCGACGCCGGTGTCCGTTCCAGTAACGAAGAAACGCTCAGGCATGCACAGCGCCAGTCGCCAGCCCGGTCGCCAACACACCCGGCTGCGTTGCGCACGTGGCCCGCAGCACCTCCGCCAATCGTCGCGTCTGCTCCCGCGTGATTCGGCTGGTCAACGAAATGCGAACGCGCGCCGTCCCCGGCGGCACAGTCGGCGGACGAATCGCTTTCGCCGCGAACCCCGCCCGCTGCAATTCGCCCGCGGCGTGCACCGCCGCTTCGTTGCTTCCGAAAATCACCGGCACGATCTGCGTCGCGCTCGCGCCAAAGCTGATTCCCGCCGCGCGTAGCGCTTCCCGCAATTCCGAGGAAATCTCGCGCAGGTGCGCTCGTTCATCATCCGCCGCGCGTGCTAGTGCCAGCGCCGCGCCAATCTGTCCGGCCAGATATGGAGGCATCGCCGTGCTGAAAATAAACGTCCGCGCCCTGTTAATCAAAAATTCCCTCAATGCGCGCCCGCCGCAAACGAATGCTCCCACGCTCGCCAGCGCCTTTCCGCACGTATGTACCATGGCAAAAACTTCGCGTTCGAGTCCTCGCTCCGCGGCGATTCCGCGCCCTTCCGGCCCGCGGACGCCCGTCGCATGAGCTTCATCGATCACCAGCGCCGCCTGGTACGTCTTCGCCAGCCGCAGCAGTTCTTCGATGGGCGCCACGTCGCCTTCCATGCTGAACACGCTCTCCGTTACAATTACCCGCGCGCCAGCCTGCCCCACGCGTTCTCCTAGCGCTTTTTCCAGACTCGCCACGCCGCAGTGCGGATAAATCACTTTGGTCGCGCCGGAAAGTCGCATCCCATCGATCAGGCTGGCGTGATTCATCGCATCGGAAAACACAAGATCGCCGGGGCGCAGTAGGGAACCGAGCAGCCCGAGGTTGGCCGCATACCCCGAGCCAAAATAAAGCGCCGTTTCAGTCCCGGCAAACGCGGCGAATTCCGATTCCAGATCTTCCCATTCGCGGGAATTTCCGGAAAGCAGTCGCGAACCGGTGGAACCCGCCCGCGTTGATTGTGCAATGGCCTCGATTATGGCTTGCTTCAGCCGGCGATCGTATGCCAGCCCAAGGTAATCGTTCGAGGATAGGTCGATGCCGTTCGGAACATCCAGCGTACGAAGCTGCGAAATCGCGCGTAGCGACTCGAGTTCTTGCGCGACCCGCCGTTCGATTGTGTCATCGCCCGAGTCGCCGTCGTTCATTTCAGGCACGCTGCAAAGCCCTCATGCCCAAGTTTTCGATTAGCCGGGCATCTGCGTCCGTGTCCGGATTCGGAGTGGTCAGCAGCTTTTCGCCGGTAAAAATCGAATTCGCGCCCGCCAGAAAACATAGCGCTACCGCTTCCGGCGACATCTGCCGCCGCCCCGCCGCCAGCCGCACCATCGACGCGGGCATCAAAATCCGCGCCGTGGCGATCGTCCGCACCATAATCAGGGGGTCGAGTTCCTCGGCGTTCGCGAGGGGCGTGCCTTCGCCGCGTACTAGCATGTTGATCGGGACGCTTTCCGGATGCGGATCGATCCGGGCGAGCTGTTCGAGCAGCCCAACGCGGTCCTCGTCGCTTTCGCCCATACCTAAAATTCCACCGCTGCAAACCGTAATCCCCGCCTTTCGCACATGCCCGATCGTGCGCAGCCGGTCCTCGTAAGCGCGCGTGGTGATGATCTCGCCGTAAAATTCTGGCGACGTATCGAGATTGTGATTGTACGCGGTAAGCCCGGCTTCCTTCAGCCGCGCGGCCTGCGATTCCGTCAGCATGCCCAGCGTGCAGCACACTTCCATATCGAGCGCTGCCACGCCGCGGACCATTTCCAGCACGCTATCGAATTCTTTTCCGTCGTTCACCTGACGCCACGCCGCGCCCATGCAGAATCGCGTCGCGCCCTCGGCTTTCGCTTGCCGCGCCGCACTCAGCACGTCGGCCGGATTCATCAGCGGTTCGCGCGCAACTTCGGTTTTGTAGTGCGCGCTTTGCGAACAGTAGGCGCAATCCTCCGGGCATCCTCCGGTCTTAATAGAGAGCAGCCGGCACATCTGCACTTCGTCCGCGCGATGAAACTCGCGGTGCGCCAGCTGCGCTTGAAAAATCAGCTCCGGCAGAGGAAGCCGGTAAATGTCGCGAATTTCGTCGCGCGTCCAGTCATGGCGAATTGTCATCAAGAAATGTCCTCGATCCAGCTCACAAAGATAGCAAACTCCGATTCAAACCAGACGCCAAATCTCGCGCGCCGATGCCATGGCGCACCCGCGCGTTCAAATTGCGCACAAAACTTCCCTGTATGGTTTAGCATGTGCATCGTAGTCGGCGGAAATTGAAAGGAGACGCAACGAAACGATGGACGATCTCACCCGCCTGCCCGCAACCAACCCAACCGATCTCTTCCGCGCGCGTGATGGCCTCTATGCTCCCGAGATGCTGGGCGCGGCGGTGATCGGCCTCGATCTCTTCTCTTGGCTCGCGAAATCGCCTGCTGGCGCGCCAACCATCTGTGCTTCGCTCGGTCTCGCCGAGCGTCCCACAGACGTGATGCTCACTCTTTTTTGCGCCATGGGCCTGCTGGAAAATCGCGCTGGAATATTCCAGCTTACGGAAAAATCACGCGAGTTTCTCGTCCGCGATTCGCCATGGTTTCTCGGTCCATATTACGCCTCGTTTGGCGAGCGCCCGGTGGCACAAAGCCTGCTGGAAGTGCTGCGGACCGGCAAGCCGTCTGTCTGGGCCAGCAATAAAAAGCGCAAGCCCTGGGCGCAGGCGATGGAAGATGATGCTTTCGCCCGGGAATTCACCGGCATCATGGACGCGCGCGGCCTCTACCTCGGCCCGGCCATGGCGCGCCAGATCGATCTAAGTAGCCACCATCGCCTCCTTGATATCGGCGGTGGTTCGGGAATTTACGCCTGCTGTCTGGTCGCGGCCTATCCGCACCTGCAAGCGAGCGTTTTCGAGAAGCCTCCCGTCGATCGGGTCTCGCGCCAGTGCATCGCGCGCCGCGGCTACTCCGAACGCGTAAACGTGATCGCCGGGGACATGTTTACCGGACCGCTGCCTGAAGGTTGCGACGTGCATCTCTGGTCCAACGCGTTGCACGACTGGGACGCTGCCACCGTGAAATCGCTGCTCGGCAAATCCTTCGCCGCGCTGAGCGCCGGCGGTAGAGTGTTGGTTCACGACGCGCACGTTAACCGCGAAAAGAGCGGCCCGCTCAGCGTTGCGGCATATTCGGTCTTCTTGATGGCGTCCACGGAAGGGAAGTGCTACTCAATCGGTGAAATGGAGTCGATTCTCGGGGAAGTCGGCTTCGCGGATTTCGAATTTCGCGAAACCGCCGTGGACCACAGCGTGATTACCGCCCGCAAACCGCACGCGTGAGCGGCGCCTCGACGCGTTTTGCCGACCCCGCACCTTCGTTTCGTTAACTTCGAACGCACGCGCGGGTCGCTATACCACCGCGGTGCGAATCAGCAAAAGTATCGCCAACCCAAACAGGAAATATCCGAAGTAGACCTTCATCTTTTTCTTGTCCACCTTGATGCTTTTTCGCGCTCCCACCTGGCCGGCAAGGAACACTCCCGGAGCCAACAACAAGGCGATCTTCCAGTCGCAATGACCGGCCTTTAGGTGGCCCAGGAAACCGCCGGACGCAGTCACGCCAACCATGAACGCGGAACTGCCCACAGCTACGTTCATGGGCACGCGAAACAGCAGTACCATCATCGGGATCTTCAGAATTCCGCCGCCAATGCCGATCAGCCCGCTGAGGGCGCCCACCAGAAGAGACGCGGGGAGGGCGATCGCAAGATTGATTCGGTAGCTCTCCAGGCCCAGACGCCGTTTCCATACGTGGAAGTGCGATAGCTCTGGCGCGTCATTCGGCTTCGGCTTGATGCCTCGCATCATGAAGACGGCCGCGGAACCAATCACCGCCGCGAACAGAAAAGTCAGAGCCCGCCCGCTGAAATGCCCTGAGTAGAGGCCGCCGAGAAATCCGCCTACCGTCGTCGCGGCCTCCAGGACGAGCGCCATCGTCCAGTCCACCACTTTTGCCTTTCTAAAAACGAGTGTTGAAGATAGCGACGTGATCAGAATCAAAAACAGGCTGGTGGCCGCGGCCACGTGGAAATCGATGTGGAAGAAAAGCTGTATGGGCAAGTAAAGCGATCCGCCGCCCAGTCCCAGAGCCGAGAAGACCAACGCGGTCAGAAACATCGCCGCGTAGAGGAAGAGGAACGTAAACAGCGCCATCGCGACTACCCAGACCTTTCGTCGAACCGAATTGCAGACTTTTTTCTCCGAATGCCGTGGTGGTCCTGGGTCACCATCTTCCTTGTCTGTTTTATAGGTGCTGAGGGTTCAGCCTGTGTACACGTATGAGTAGCCGTGCTCCTGCGCCCGATTCACCGCCACGATTCCCGCCGGCACGATCCGCGCGTTCGGAATCAGGTTCGCGGCGAACTGCTTGTAAATGGCGTCGGTGTTGTCGCCGGTGGCGCGCGCGATAATTCCGCAGACGCTGAGCGCGGACATCTGGCAGAGCGCGAAATGCGCGCCGCGCTTGATCAAATCAGCCAACTCTTTCGCCGAATCCGTGCCGTCCCCGGCGTCAACAAACACATTCCCTAGGCTCGCTCGCGTGAACACGCGGTCGAGCAAGCGATCCATGCGATTCGTGAACGGTTCGTCGGTCTTGGGATCGCTGAATTCGGCTTGGTCGGTCAGCTGCTTGCCGTATTTGGCCCAGACGGTATTGCTGAAGCCGAACGGCGTGGCGCGGTGCCGCATCACGATCACCACCGCCAAGTCGCTGTCCTTTAGCCCGTACGACTGCTCGTTGGCCTTAAAGTAATTGCTCGCGAACCGGATTCCCATGCCCAGTCCATTTGCCGTCGTCGCATCAAATACGAAACGGTGTTGTCCCGGTATGTCGTCCAGCCAGTCGTCCTGCGTGTCATCCACAGGACGCCATCGCGTAGGAGTCGCGGCCTGCGCCGTACCTACGGAGCCGACCGCCGCCGCTCCAGCTACGCCGATCCCCGCGCCGAGCCTTGCGAGGAACGACCGGCGTTCCAGGTGCTCCTGGGATTGCCTTTGGCTCATGTGAACCCCTCCTAATCTGACTAGGATTGAGCGGCCTGACGCGCAGCATTTGGGAGGGCATGCAGGATATTTCCCGTGCTGAGAATCGCCAGTCAAAACGCCATTTGGGATGTAATGGCGCCCGTGGCTGGTAGGCGCCCACTTACTGCTCGGATAAGTGCGCGAGGACAGAACGAAGTGTCCCTTGTACACGGATATCTAGATAAACGCCGCCGGTCTCTAACTTGCGCGCCGGCGTTGAAGCTTGGTTCAGTGGCCGTTGACCTGTAATTGTGATTCGATTGGCGACATAAAACCCAGAGGACACCTGGGCCGTGGGCGGACCCGGGCGGATGGGATGTGCTGAAAATCGACCGGAGTGGAACGCGTAGGTTGCCATTCGATGTTGCGGACCGGACCACCCCGCGTACAGCATCCAGCCACTCTCCAGCGCTATCGCTGTGGTCGCCGCTCGGGCCGCCATCCGACGCCACGTGCCGGAACACCAGGGAGCGACGGGTAAATTTGCGACGCGCCCGTGCCAGGATCGTCACGTGAAACGTAAACGTTCCTCCCAGAAATCAGTCTCCTAATTACCAGCATTTGCCGCGCGACGAAATTAGGTAGAACTAGCAAAAGTTTTTAAGGGATGACGCGGACAACCGGGAGTTAACCTGAGCTGAAAATCGAGCAAAAACCTTGTGCGGTTGGCGGAATGTTGGCGAAGCTAGCGTTGCGCGAGGCGCGATCTTCGAGCCTGAATCATTCGCTGCTCACTCCGCGCGATTCTAGGCACAACTATGGCTGGCAGGAGCGAAATGCAGACTGACGGATTTCGCCGGTGGGAGATTTCAGGGACACCGCATGCAGCGCCCCGCGTGATACGTAAACAGGTTTTAACTGCGTGACATTCGGCTCCTTATCTCGAAGCCGCCGCGAAGGGTTTTTTGCTCGAACGCGCGCGCTCAACTTCCGCCAAGCCATCGAGCAGATCGTCCACCAAGTCCTCGTGGTTCTCGCAACCCGGAGACAGCCGGAGCAGCATGTCCGAAAGGCCAAGCTCCGCGCGCGCCTCGGCGGGAATCGACGCGTGGGTCATCGATGCCGGATGGCAGATCAGCGATTTCACGCCGCCCAGGCTTTCGGCCAGTGAAAAATAGCGCCGCGACGACGAAAACGCTACCACCTCGTCCTTCGTTCCTTCCAGCTCAAACGAAACCATTCCGCCGAAGCCCGTCATCTGCCGCCTTGCGATCTCGTGTCCCGGATGCTCGGGCAGTCCCGGATAATACACGCGCCGCACAAGCGGATGGCCTTTCAGCGCCTTGGCAATCGCTGCCGCGTTTTCCTCGTGCCGCTGCATCCGCAATTCGAGAGTCTTCAAGCCTCGCAGCGTGAGCCAACAATCAAACGGCGAAGGGATCGCGCCCGTGGCGTTCTGCAAGTATTTCACCGGCTCGAACACCGCCTGATCTTTCGCCAGCGCGGCGCCCTGCACAGTATCCGAGTGTCCGGCCAGATATTTCGTCACGCTGTGGATCACCAAGTCCGCGCCCAGCTGAAACGGTTGCTGAAACACCGGCGTCGCAAACGTGTTGTCCACCACCAGCAGTGCGTCGTGCTTGTGCGCGATTTTTCCGATGGCGTCGATGTCGGTGATCAGCAAACGCGGATTCGTTGGCGATTCGATCCAGATGATTCGCGTGTGTGAGTTCGTCGCCGCTTCCACCGTTTTCAGGTCGCTCGTATCGATCTGCCGCACCACCACGCCGATCGGCTGGAATACGCGGTTGAGAATCCGGTACGTCCCGCCGTAAACGTCTAGCGGAATGATGATTTCTTGGCCAGGCCGCATGTACGCCTGCAGGATCGCATTTTCCGCCGCCAGTCCGGACGCGTAAACCGCTGCATACTGCACGCCCTCTAATTCCGCGAGCACCGTTTCCAGCCGCTCCCGCGTCGGATTGTTGGTCCGCGAGTACGAATACCCTTTGTCGTGTCCCGGCGCTTCCTGCTCGTAAGTGGACGTCTGAAAAATTGGGGCGATCAGCGAGCCCGTCTCCGGCTCCGACGGCTGCCCCACGTGGATCGTTTTCGTTGCGAATTTCATCTTCTTGCTCCCTTTGTGCGCCTTTGCGGCGCGGACAGCATCAACAGCGTCGAAGCCTGCACGGGCGTCGCTAGCCTGCATCAAACGCCTACACTCGCGCCTTGCTTCGAATGCAGTTTGGGAGTTGAATCATCAAGCGACCGGGGCTCCGGTCATTTGAGGATCTTATCTCTCCTCACTGGGCAGGAATTAGCACCTTGGCGATTGCACTAGGTTGCTGTGGCTTCTTCGGGCCTGTCCCCTCAGCCACTCTGGATAAGCGCTGCCGGTTAAGCAGCACGGAAATCCTAACAAACGGGCCAAATCGCGTCAATAGAGTCGGCGCCCCTGCTGGAATTTGCATCCTCGGCGTCTAGCTCCTTGCGCCCTATTGCCGGGGCGGTAATTCCCAGGTGACGCCCTCCATCAAAGCTGTGGACATCGGTTCTGCGCCCCGCTTTAATTGACTTGGTACTAGAACCGATGAAAGCTTCATGGGCTGGGGGAAATCGGCATGAGACACGCAGCGATACTCTTAGGGGCCGTATTCTTCTTTGCAATTAGCGCGGGCGCGCAAACCAGCGCGATGCCTCTGCCGCCTTTATCAGGTTCCGTTTCGGCCAATTCGGCTACTGGCTCGCAGCTATTCGCTCTTGCTTCGCCCGGACCCGCCGCCGAGCTATTCTCGTTCGGCCACAAGTGGGTGCCTGGAGTCGGTGGCAACCAGCCGATCTACGGCGTCACTCCCGATTACAACTGGCAGGCCTACGGCGGCTTCACCTACACCCGCCTGTACGAAGCTCCGGGCACGGTGGTCAATATGGCCGGTTTCGATTTCGCGGTGGACTATTACCCACACCTTCGGTGGATCGCGGGTGAAGGCGACATCAGCTCCACATTTGGCTCGCAATCGGGCCAAAGCTCGCAGTTGGTCACCGCGATGGGAGGAGTCAAGCTCCGCTGGCCCCGCGAGCGTGGATCGAATGTGTGGATTCACGGCCTTGCTGGCACAGCCTATCTCGCCCCGAAGACCGTTTATGGAGGCCAGCACGCATTCAGCTATGAATTCGGCGCCGGCGCCGATATCGCTTATCGGCAATCTCGTGTTTCTTATCGCCTGGAAGCCGATATCGTGGGAACCTTCTTTTTCGGCACCTACCAGTACAGCCCGAAGGTGACGGCAGGAATCGTCTACCGCTTCTAAGCCGGCTCCCGCCTTTACAGCTTGTAACCAATCTTGCGCACGAACTCGTGCCGCGATTTTGCGTCTTCCGCAGTCTCCACACCATTCGGCGGCTCGCCATCCACCACTCCGAGGATCGCTCGTCCCTGATCCGTCTGCGCCACGATTACTTCCACTCGATTCGCCGTGGCGCAAAAAATCGTGCACACCTCGAAGCAGTCTCGCACCCTGCCAAGCAGGTTGATCGGATACGCATCGCGGAGCAGCAGCACGAACGCATGCCCCGCGCCCAGCGCCTGCGCGTTCGCGGCGGCGGCGCGGCGAAGTTCCTCGTCGTTCGATTCGATGCGAACCAATCGCGGCCCGGATGCTTCGTTGAACGCCACCGCGAATTTCGCGCCGGGCACGGTGTTGACGACTACTTCGTATAAATCCTCAGCGGTTTTGATGAAATGGGAGTGGCCGAGAATTAAATTCGCGCCATCGGGAATTTGCATTCGTACGCTGAGAAGCTCCATTTTTTCATGCCTCGCTTGTAAAAGTTTCCTACATTTGGAACATGGCGAAGGTTTTGCGAACCCGCGAGTGAAGAAAGTCCAGCGCTCGCAGCAAAAGATCAAATCGCAAACGAGTCTCGCATTGGCAGGCGGCGTGCACTAGATTTGTGCATCGAGCGCGGCAGTTGGCGCATCGAAGGAAATAGCAAAAGGCAGCAGCAGCCCACGGGCAATACCGCCGAACGAGGGCGAGCCGGAAACCGAGCCAGCGTGATTATTAGGACTCTTCATCAGGCCAAGCGATTCCTTCGAATCCTCTTCGGATTCACGCTCCTCATTGCCGGAATCGCCATGATCGCCACGCCCGGTCCCGGCTGGCTAACGATTCTACTTGCTCTCGGCGTCCTGGCGGCGGAATTCGTTTGGGCGCGCCGCCTGCTCGACCGCCTGAAGCTCGAGGCCGGGCGCATTCGCCACTCCGTCTTTCCGTCCGCTCATACCGCGCCGCCTGAACCCGTCCAGCACTAGACCCAAACGTTTCCATTTCCCGCAAAACCTCAAGTGTGGTCTGATTAGCGTGCGCGCGATTCAGCGTGCATGCGGCGCGCTTGAGCGCCCCTACTAGCGGAGGAAACCTCGTGGCGAGCGACGGAAACAAGCCAGTCGATCAGCTAACTGCGCGTTGGAAAGGGAAGTGGGCGCTGGTAACCGGCGCGAGCGCTGGGATCGGCCGGTCATTGGCCGAACAGCTCGCCGCCGGTGGCGCGAACTTGGTGCTCACGGCCCGCCGCGTCGACCGATTGCAGCAATTAGCTGCGGAACTGACTGCCAAGTATGGCATCGACGTTGAAGTGTTCGCCGCCGACCTCACCCGCGCCGAAGCGCCCGCCGCGATTCACGCCTTCACCGAAGGAAAGCGCCTCGAAATCGAGCTGCTGATCAACAATGCCGGCTTCGGCGTCTTCGGCCGCACCCACGAAATCGAGGAATCCCGGCTCATGGACATGATCGGCGTGAACTGCGGCGCGGTCGTGCGCCTCACGCGCATTTACTTGCCGCGAATGGTCGAGCGCCGCAGGGGAGACATTCTGATCGTCGCCTCTACGGCCGCTTTCCAGCCCGTTCCGTTCATTGCATCCTACGCCGCCACCAAAGCCTTCGATCTGATCTTCGCCGAGGGCTTGGCCGAAGAAGTCCGCAGCCTCGGCATCCGCGTCTGCGCGCTATGTCCTGGCTCGACGAACACCGAGTTCCAGCAGGTGGCCCACCAGCCCGACCGCGCCTTCCGTTTTGCCGAGACCCCGGACAAAGTCGCGCGCGTTGGTCTCGAAGGCCTCGCGCAAGGGAAGAGCAGCGTCATTTCCGGCAGCCGCAACCGCTGGATGGTCTTCGGCGAACGATTCGCCCCGCGCGCCTTCATTGCCAAAATGGCCGCCAAAGTCATGGGCCCGGAAACCACCGACCACTAAATGCCGTCGTGCCGAACCGCCGCCTGGCACTGTCATCCGCGCCGGGGCCAATAATCCAGTGCCGTCTCCGAGGGATATAGATATAAATGACGCTGCGATCGTCATATAGAGGCGGTGTCATCCCGAACCCAGTCGGCCGCCTTTGGCGAATGGGGGTGAGGGATCTGCTTTCGGTCTTCTGTCTCGCCGAGCAATTAAACGTAACGCCTCAGTGTGTGCGCCCCGCGAGCGCGTAATTTCAGCGCGTCCCGCGGTAGAATGCGGGGCCATGTCCGCGCCATTGCATCTGGGCACTTCCGCGTTCACCGCCGCTGGATGGGAAGGCAGCTTCTATCCCGCGGGCATGCAGCCGCGCGACTTCCTCGCCTACTACGCCACCAAATTCGACACCGTCGAGGTGGACTCCACTTTCTACCGCACTCCTAGCGCCGCCACCGTTCGTGGCTGGTACGCCAAGACTCCGGAAAACTTTATCTTTGCCCTGAAAGTGCCGCAGCAGATCACCCACGAAAAGCGCCTCGAAGGATGCGACGCGGAGTGCAACGAGTTCTTGAAAGCCGCCGACCTGCTGCGGGAAAAGCTTGGCCCCATCCTTTTCCAGTTCGGCTATTTCAATAAATCCGCCTTTGCCGGTCTCGACGCCTTTCTCGCGCGCCTGCTGCCGTTTCTCGATATGCTGCCAAAAGACCGCAAATTTGCCGTCGAAATCCGCAATAAAAATTGGCTGGTGCCCAAATTCATCGACGCGCTGCGCGAGCGCTCCATCGCCCTCGCCATAATCGACCAGTCCTGGATGCCGCGCCCCGCCGAGTGGTTTGCGCGCTTCGATCCCGTCACCGCCGGTTTCGCCTACATTCGCTGGCTGGGCGACCGCAAGGGCATCGAGGCAAAAACCAAAACGTGGGACAAAATCATCATCGACCGCCGCCGCGACCTTTCCGAATGGGCCAAGCTCTGCGTCCCCATCACCCGCCGCGGCGTCACCATCTTCGCCTACGCCAATAATCACTACGCTGGCCACAGCCCCGCCACCATCGCCCAATTCCTCGAAATCTGGCAAAAGCTCAACCCCTGATCCACCTCGGGACCTGACGGAATTAAACGTAGCGCCGCTGCCTTCGGCGCGGCAGCGTTTGCATGCAACAAGCGAGCGAATTCGTCCCCTAACACGAACACATTTAGGGAATAACGATGCACCGGGACGTTCCGGGTGAGCGTGTGCTCGATCGTTTGTTTCCTATAACTTACGTATGCATTCACTCGATTGCCTGTTCCGGGTGGATTTGACCGGCCAGGCGCCGATATGCGCGTCGAAAGTGGAACAAATGATTGCGACGAGACGTTCCGCCCCTGCTGATGGCTGGCCGTTTGTTTTCCGCGACTTACGCGTGTATAGGGTCGATTGACGGTTCCGCCCGTGGAGATGCTGTGAGAATGAATTAAAGGCGAAACATTCGCGCGGTTGAGACAGCGCGAGCGGTGGCCGGCTTTCGCACCCATCGTTGCGGCGGGATTGAAGTCGCGCCCATCCGCCTCCGTGCGCGAACGGGCGGGGAAGTGCGTTGGCCGCTTTGCTTTGGTCTTTGCTTGCCCGAATTTTTCGTCTGCGCGCATTGCCACAGATCGACAGTAGCAAGGATACGGTGGAATTCTCTACTGGTCGGAAGTACAGGGGACTAGAACTGGTCGCCTTATGCTCGACCGGACTTCGTGCAGACTTGGGCCCCGGGGCAGTCGGCTGTGGCTAGAAGCCGTATTTTTCCTTGCGGAGGGAGAACGCTTCTTTGCCGCCTTCCATGACCTCGGTGATTACGTGGCATATTGCAGGGTCGTCGATTGCGCCTTGACTGGCGATACGGAGCTTTGCTGGTGTGCTCGGCAGCCCGTATGCGCAGTGGGCGACATTTTCTGCGTCCCCAATCACGACTAGGTTTGGGTTGTGTGTGGTGAAAATAATCTGCCTCTTTTTCTTTGCTTCCCAGAGTCGCGCCGCGACCTGCATTATAGTCAGGTTGTCGAGATCATCTTCCGGTTGGTCCACAACAAGAGCTCCTGCGGATTGGTTTAGCAGCAACCCAATTAGTGCGGTTGCCTGTTGCCCAGGCGATGCTTGGTCGAATGGTGCGTATTCCGTTTGGGTGACCCGATAGAAGAATTCGGGCGCGGCATCGGGGTGGAGTAGCGTGAGTTCGAAGGCGGGGGTGATTTTGAGCCGTCTGGATATGCGGGCCAGCTCGGCGTCGGTGAAGCTGCCCCGTTTGAGGCGCGGCGTGGAAGGCAGCGGTGCACCGGAGTCGAGTCGTGGCCCGACTCGTGCCAGTTCGACCATCTCGCCCGTGAGTTCGAGCCACGCCGCGACCGGGTCACGGCTGTCGACAACTTCTTTCACGATGTAGTCGATCTTCTCGGGCCTGGTCATCGAGGCACCGGCTATTGCGACTTGGATCGCTTCTCTTAGCTCCTGGGCGTTTTGCGGGCCGCCAATCTGAACTCGCAGCTGGTCGTCTGAATCTCTGCGCAGTGATGAAGCCTGGCCTTCCAGGAGTTCGCGTTTTCTTCGAATCGCCGCCAGCCACCCGTCGCGTGCGTTTTGAAGTGCGCCGTCGACGTCGCCGATTTCGGCGCCCCTAGTTGTCAGGGCCTCTCTGTCTCCTTCGGATTTAGCAATCTCGTCCGATAGGGAGCGTAGGGCGTCCAGGCGTTCTTGGACGACTTGGCTTTCGGAGGTCGCGGCAGCGTACGAGGTTTTGTGGTTCTCGATGAGCCCACTTGCCGCGCGAAGTTGATTTTGGATGTTGCCTCGGGCGGCGCGAATGGTCTCGGAAATTTCGTTTAGCTGATTGACGATTTGGCCAAGCGAGTTAGCGACGACTCGACGGATAGTTGTAAGTTCCGCAGAAGGCTGCGAGGTAGCGGTATCGGGGAGGGAGTTCAGCCTCTGCTGAAGCGTTGTTCCCGTGACGCCTATGATGGACTCGGCGTTGTCTATCGCTGCGGTAAACTCCCTGAGTAAGCGCTCGCCTTGCGAAAACGCGGGATGCCCGTCAATGTGTTGCCTGTGTTCCAGTGGTAGATCTTTGATTTGGTTTTGGAGGGTTGCAACCTGTTCGCCTTTCGAGGTCAGCTCGATGGTCACGGTCCTCAGCTGTTCCTCGATGTTCAGCCTTGACTCGCGGCTTTCGAATATCTGTCTTAAGGTACTCGCGCGGTCGCGTTTTTCGGTTTCAAGGTTGGATAGCTCCTGCGCGATGGGTGCGGTTAACAGCCGCTCGATTTCCTGGGCGCGGATGCTGACGTGTGAAAGTTGCTTTTGGCTATAGCCTTGAATTTGGGCGAGGTTTCGAATCGCCTCTTCAGTGGTTTCCGCCTCAGCGCCATCGCCGATCTTCAGATACACCCTATTCGTGCCGGCCTCACGTCGAATTCGGTGTGAAACTCCGTGCTGTATGTACTCGATCGTAACGGTGCCGTGAGTTGGTTCGAGGGTTCCGGTTACGAGCGCTCGCCGTCTTTTCTCGTAGTTCGGCAGTTCGCTGCCGTCTTCCGTTGAGTGCACGTATGCCTGGTCGCAGAGGGCCCATCGCAGGTATTCCAGGATAGTCGATTTACCGGTTCCCCGACCACCGATGATCGTGTTCAGCTGTGGGTTGAACTGTAATGCGAAGCCTCCGAAGTACTTTGAGTCGGAGACCTCCATCGAGGCGATCCAGCTGTCCGGGGTTAGGGGCGGGGCGTAGCAGAGGCGAGAGTCCGGGGAGAGACAGGCTTGACGGATGGCCTCGGCGCTGGGGTGAGACCATTTTATCCACGTGGAGTGAGTGCCGAGAGCGGCGAATTCGGCGTCGCGCCCGTCAGAGGTTTGGATCACTCCGATCGCTTTCCTTCCCCAAGCCGGATCTCTGCCGTCTAGGATCAGCGTTTTCCTGTGATTGGATGCACTTCCGTCCACGTAGCCTCCGACGCACGGCATGCGGCGGTAGTGTTCGGAGAAGTCATGGCGGAGAATTGTATCGCTCCCGCCGTCGTTGACATTTGGCAGGAGAATGTAGCGTCCCTTTACCGAAGTTAGTGCGTCCAGCGCCTCGGTAATTTCCTGAAGGTCGTTGAACCGTAGTTTTCGGGTTTCGGCCGTCTTCGGGTCGGACGCGGGAGATTGCTCGATGCCCAACGCGCCCATTGCGCCGCTTAGGCTCTTGTCGTCGATATCGGGATCGAACAGCACGAGCGCTTGGCATGGCACCGCGACGGTGAGCTCAAGTCCCGGAAATACGATCAGCCTTTTCTCTTGGGGAAGGGGCTCTCCGTTCTCCCCCCTTTGGTGGGCCGCCGCGTCCCTGATTAACGGAAAAAATGCGAGGTCGTGATGGTCGGTGACAGCTATGGCGTCTAGTTCTTTTCGCCGGCAGGCCGATACGAAGTTAGCGGAGAAAGCAGCTCTCTCGCCGGGCATAGTCGGACAGTGGCCGCTCCAATTGCGGTCCCTTGGCGAGTGGACTTGTAGGTCGCAGCGACGGAAATATGCCCCGGAAGGCATGCTAAGTTCGTGAGTTTATCAAGGGGATAATGCGAGGGCAAGCGTCGCGATGACTGCTGGCGCAGCAGGCGGACTTGCGGCAACTCGATGTGAAGCCAGGAACGGGTCCGTTGAGGTGCTCGTGTAGGCGGCGTTCGAGATTGTTGACGCCGACATACAGGGTGCGCGAACGGCTCGCCAGGATGTAGACGCAGTAAGTGCGTCTCACGGTGGGCACAGGATAAAGCAGATCCCTCACCGCGATCCGCGAGAAGCGCGGTTGGGTTCGGGATGGCAGAACGCGGGTGCGGGCAGCGATTTGCTAATTCAGAAAAGGAATGTGAAAATCGGGAGATGCACATCACACGCAAGACTCTCTGTAAGGTAACGGGTGTGGCTGCGGCGGCGCTGTTATGCGGCGCACTCGCCATGGCGCGCCAAACATCTACAACGCAACACAAGCCGGCGACGGCTACGCATCACGCGACGGCCGCCAGGCACAGCAGCGGCGCGCTGACGACCACGAAGCAGAAAGAAAGCTACGCGCTGGGCATGAACATCGCGCGCGGGCTGCAGCATGACGCCGTTGATGTAGACCGCGCAGCGCTGCTGCAAGGAATCAGGGACGAGCTTGGCGGGAAGGCCCAGTTCACCGACGAGCAAGCGGTGGCTGAATTGAAGCAGCTTTCCGCGGAAATGAAGGCCAAGCAGGACAAAAAACAAAAAGATGCCGCGGAGGGCAATATGAAGGAAGGCGAGACGTTCCTGGCCGCTAACAAGGCCAAGCCCGGTGTGACGGTGCTGCCGAGCGGGCTGCAATACAAAATTGAAAAGGAAGGCACCGGCCCAAAGCCCAAGGCCGCCGATACGGTGGTGTGCAACTACAGCGGCGCGTTCATCAATGGAACCGTGTTCGATAGCTCGTATAAGCGCGGCACTCCGGCCACGTTTCCAGTCGGCGGAGTGATCAAGGGCTGGACCGAAGCGCTGCAACTGATGCCGGTCGGATCGAAGTGGGAGCTGTTCATTCCGTCGGAGTTGGCATACGGGTCGCAAGGAGCAGGCGGAGTGATCGGTCCGAACGAGACGCTGGTCTTCCAAGTGGAGTTGCTTTCCATCAAGGGCAAGTAGCCGCCGCTTACTGGAAGGCGGCGCAACGCAAGCGGCGGGGAAGAGAATCGCAATTGGCCGCACGTCCCGAGCATTTTGAGGAGCGCGGCAAACCCGGCGTTTGTTAGAATAGTCACCCGCACGAAGTTGCCCTTATTGCGGACTTGCGCGATGGGGCAAGAGGGCGTGTAGCTCAGTTGGGAGAGCGCCTCGTTCGCAACGAGGAGGTCGGGGGTTCGAGCCCCCCCACGTCCACCAGATTTATGTGTCACCTCTACATTTTGCAGAGTCAGACGTCCGATCGCTACTACGTGGGGCAGACCGCTGATCTCGTTTCTCGCGTCGCATATCACAACGCAAATTACTCGAAGTCGCTGAAAAATCGCGGACCTTGGAAGTTGGTCTATTCGGAAAGCTATCCGACCAGATCCGAAGCGATGCGTCGCGAGCGCCAAATCAAAAAGTGGAAAGACCGCGATCTGATTGCGCGGCTGGTGAACGCGTCCCGGTGAAACCGGGAAGGTCGGGGGTTCGAGCCCCCCACGTCCACCAATCCTGCGTCTGGATGCGTTTCCGCAGCGAATTCCCACGCCGGATTCGCTGCTTGCAGCAAACTTTGATCGCAGGATTTTAATCGCAAATAAAGTTTGCGCCGGCGGAATTATTAGGGCGTAAGATCGGGATTGTTATGGAGACCGTCGGCCGACAGCCCGGGACTCCTTCCGCCCCTCACACCACGAAGGGCCGCGCCAAGCGGTTCGTGCGAGAGCGCAGTTCGGCGGTGTTGCTCGTCTCCGCGTTTGCCTTCCTGGCGATGTTCTTAGCCGCGCCGGTTTTCGCACAGTCGCAACCGTGGCCACCGATCACTCGGCCCGGTTTTCCGCCGGAGTCTGGCGAGCCGCAAGGTCCACAAACTAACCCGCCCGACACGTCTCCGCCCGATCCCGCGGCGACCTTGGACTCCCTAGCGACCTTCGGGAACTCCGCGAGCATGATTCCGATGATGCCGATCGATAACAGCCGCTTGGTGGACGCGGAGTCGTGCCGGACGTGGACCGCGGCGGCGGTGGACAGTCCTACCGTGAGCGTGGCGCGCCTGGCCGTCCCGCATAAAGCCAGCCATGAATTTCAGAAGGCGTGCAACAATTTTAAAGATAACAGGTTGAAGTCGGCGGAAGCGCACGCGCGGAAAGCGGTGAAGATTTACCCGGACTATGCGGCGGCCTGGGTGGTGCTAGGCCAGATTCTGAAAGCGGAACACAACGACCATGAAGCAGTCCAGGCTTGCCACCAGGCGATGCGCGTGGATCCGAAATACGCGCCGCCCTATATCTGCCTGGCGGGGTTCGCGGCCAGCGCCAACGATTGGGACGAGGCTTACTCGCTTTCCGATCACGCGCTTTCGCTGGATCCAGCGACCGATCCGTACGCGTATTTCTACACCGCGACGGCCGACCTGCATCTGAAGCACTACGCGCAGGCGGAACTATACGGCCGATCCGCGGAGAAGCTCGACAGGTGGAACAAGATTCCGGAAATCCATTTGCTGCTGGCGACAGTCTACGGAGTGAAGAAAGACCCGGGCAAAGAGGCCAAGGAACTGCGAAAGTTTCTGAAGGAGGCTCCGCACAACTCCAATTGGCAAACGGCCAGAACTAAGCTGACTAGCATTCAAGACCGCGTAGACAAGTAGCGCACCGCCCGCCGCAATCACTCCCGGAAAAGTTTCAATCACGGAATTCGAAGCGCCGCAGGCTCACAGTTTGCGCGATAGCGCCTGCGCAAACGTAGCCGCCAACCCGGCTTAAGGCTGGTTGTTCTTGCCCGCAGCAGCGCGTTCGGCGTCCACCTTGCGGGCATTTGCATAGAGAACCCGGGCCGCCGGAAGCGCGCTGATGGCTTTGTCGAGCTGCGGATCGTTCTGCAGAGCCACTTGGTACCCGGCGTCCAGCCCGAACACGCTGGTGAAAACTTCGCGCTTGATCTCCCACTTCAAGTACGGCAGATTCCGCTGCATCTGCTGGTCGGTGACTTCGATGTGCTCCTGCGCCAGAAATTTTTTCAGCTGCGCGATCACGGAATCATCCACCACGAAATCCTTGGTGACGTCCGGCTTCTGGCTCAGATAGTAGCGCGCGAAATCGCCGACTCCCTGCGGTGGCAGGTCGGTGGGGTACAACACGCCGCGGCGCTCGAGAAGCTGCTGGAAATCGTCCGCCTTGGGTTCCTTGACCACCACGTCCGGCGTAATTCCTCCGCCGCCATACACGGTGCGGCCCGTGTCGGTGAGCTTCACTTGAGGTGACTGGGGTGGCTGCGGATCGTAGTGGTAGTCGTAGAGAGTTTCGTTCTTGTAGTTGCGCTGGATCGAGCGGCCGCTGGGAGTGTAGTAGCGAGCGGTGATCAGCAGCAGCGCGGTGTTGTAGCTCAGCGGAAATTCCGTCCCGACCAGGCCCTTTCCAAAGCTTGTGGTACCGACGATCATGGCGCGATCGTGGTCTTGCATGGCGCCGGCGAAAATCTCGGATGCGGAGGCGCTACCGCTGTTGATGAGCACCACCAGCGGAATGTCCGCGCCCTGATTGCCTTGCACGGCGTAGTAGCGGCGCTCCGGAGACGAGCGGCCGCGATGCGATACCACCAATTGTCCCTTATCGAGGAACATATCCGCCATGCCCACGGATTGATTCAGCAGGCCGCCGCCATTATCGCGCAGATCCAAAATCAGGCCCTTGAGATTCGGATAGCCGAGCTTTTGAAGCGCGTTTTCCAAGTCGCTGTCCGTGGTCTCATTGAACGTGGTGACGTGGATGTATCCGATTCCGGGGCGGACCATGCTGGCGAATTGCACGGCAGGGCGGGGAATTTCGGCGCGAACGATGGTCACGTCGATGGGTTTATTCCAGCCCTCGCGACCAAGGGAGATATGCACGGGCGTGCCTTTAGGCCCCTTTAGCAAATCAGCGACTTGCGTGGTGGTCAGACCGGTGCAGATCTTTCCGTCCACTTTCAGGATCACGTCGCCGGGACGAATCCCTGCCTTGTACGCGGGCGAATTGACGAAGGGCGCCTGAACGACGGTCTGATTATCGCGCTGTTCGACGACCATGCCAACGCCGTAGTACTTTCCCTCCTGGTCCTCTTCGAAAAGCGCGTACTGCTGCGGATCGAAAAATTCGGAGTGGGGATCGAGCACGTGCAGCATGCCGGGAATCGCGCCATCGTAAATGGCTTTATCAACGTTAATGGGATCGGCGTAGTTATGCTGGACGACGGCCAGAACCTGCGTGAAGCTCTTGACCGAGTCTTGCAGGTCGTCCGAGTTGGAGGGCGTGGCGTTGGCGGACGCGCCGAAGTGCCCACCTAGGAGGGCCGAAAGCGCCAGAACGGCCGCCAGAATAACGATTCCACGGAGCGACGAGCCGCGAATATTGCTCTTGCGCGGCGCTGAAGATTGCGATGGTTGCATGCTGTCCCTTCTCACTTCCTTCGGGTAAGTATAGCACAGCGATGCGATCTCACTGTCTGAGTGACTGTCCGTCGCATCCTGCTATAATTCGCCGAACATGAAGCGCGCCTCAGACCGATCCGAGGACGTTGTCGTTTGTCAGGGTGCCACAGTTCGGAGGCGAAAGGGGTCCGGTGACCTTCGTGGCCTTCAAAGCCATTGATTCTGCCCTTAGCGGCCAGAATGGTGGGTTCGACTCCCACACGCTTCCGCCAGTCTTATCCCGTCACCCCATTCGCCCCGCCGGCGGTACATAGAGATAACTTGTTGGTTATATGCTCTAAGTATTACCCAGAAAATTCCCTGATTGACGTTTCGGACCTTTATGTAGTAAGAGCTTGATCCGCTTAGGACCAAGTGGTAGTTACGGGTGGATTGGCGCAGTTGGTTTTGCGCCAATTTAACATCTCAGGGAGGGTGGGTAATGAGATTCAGCAGGGTGGAAAGGGTGAAGTGCGCCCTTTTTTCTACGCTTCTCGCGTTTGCTCTCGTTTTTCTAGTTTCTCCTCTTACACAAGCTCAAACTCAGACCGGTACGATCACAGGTACGGTCACGGACAGCACCGGCGCAGTAGTTGTTGGCGCCACGGTGAAGATCACCAATGTCGATACCGGCGTCACTCAAACTACGACGACGAATGCCGACGGCCGCTATCTTGTGCCCCTTTTGCCGGCCGGTGGTTACCAGGTGGAGGCCTCGGACACCGGCTTCCAGAACATCATTCACAAAGGCATCACGCTGGCGGTTGGTGCGACCCCAGTGGTCGATTTTAAATTGCCCGTTGGACAGGCTAGCACCAGCGTCACCGTGGAGGGCCAGGTTTCACAGGTCAACACGCAGTCCGCGACGGTTTCCTCACTTGTAAGCTCCAAGCAGCTCGCGCAACTCCCGCTCAACGGGCGCAACTTCACGCAACTGATCAGCTTGGCGCCGGGCGTGCAGATGATCAACAACAGCGCCAATGGCGGCCGGCAAGGCGTCGGTGGCGGAGGCGCGTCGGGCTCATTTTATGGCAATCAACAGGTATTCACCATTGCCGGCACGAGGCCCGAAGGTCAGGCATTCCTGCTGGATAACGAAGACATAACGGATTTCTGGGAGCACGGTCCCGGCGCGCCCGCCACAGGCACCGCTCTCGGGTTGGCGGGCCTTCAGGAATTCCAGGTTCTGACCGACACATACAGCGCTCGATTCGCCGGCGATGGCGCCGCCATCAACATGGTCAGCAAGTCGGGCACAAACAATCTACATGGCTCCGCCTACGAGTACTTCCGGAATAGCGCCCTCGATGCTCGTGACTTTTTCGACGTTTCGAACAACGGCACCATTAATCCCACACCCATCGCCAAGCCGGAGTTCCGGCAGAATCAGTTTGGCGCTACCTTGGGCGGCCCGATCAAAAAAGATAAGCTATTCTTTTTCGGGAACTATGAGGGATTGCGCTCTTCACTCGGCCAAAACAACAACGTCCTAGTTCCGGAGCCCTACGTTTTGGCCAATGATGAGCTGCCTTGCGGTTTGCCCGGCTCTCCTACTGCCGTCAACACCTTCGCCGCGGCTTGCGCTGGCCTGACGCCGACAGCCGGAGGGAACTGGCCTGCCGTCGGCACGGCTGGAAACCCAATCGAACCGGAAGCCGCATTCGGCAGCGGCAGCTCGCAGGCCGCGGCAGCTGCGGCAGCCATTCAAGGGGCTCTTGCGTTGTATCCGTCTCCGACTCCCGGCTCGCCGGACCTGGGCGGTTTTGGTCCTTACACCACCAGCGGTTCGGTGGCAAACAGCGAAAATTATTTCCTTGGCCGCGTCGATTACACTCTCTCAGACAGGGATTCTGTATTTGGGCGCTACGTTTCGGACCGATCCCAGCTCACCAATCCCTTCGGCGGTTCCCCCGTGTCGCAGGACTGGCCGGAAGAGGACAAGTCCGCGAACCAATATTTCACCTTGCAGGAGCGGCACATTATTTCCGCTGCTGCCGTCAACCAAGTTCGATTCAATTACACTCGTACTTTTGAGAACGCCCTCACCCCAACCGCTCCCAACCCGGCCCTGCAATACTTTGCCGGTTTTCCGGACGGCACGATTGCTCCGGGCTGCCCCGGCTGCGCTGGCATCGGCGCGAATACGGCGCTGCCGTATGACATTGCCCAGAACCGATTCGGCGTGGGCGACGACGTGGTGTGGACCCGTGGCGCGCACACATTCAATATTGGGGTGGACCTCACAAGAGTTCAGTCGAACCTGTCCGCTCCGTTCGTTTACGGCGGCACTTGGGGTTTCGGCACCGAGGAGGCCTTTATCCAAGGAACTCCTTCTAGCTTCTTGGGCACCTACCCGGGCCACGCCAATTCCGATCGGAACTTCCGCGAAATCGATTTCGCTCCCTATTTCGAGGACGATTGGAAAGTCTCTTCGCGGGTCACGCTGAATCTGGGCATTCGCTACGATTTCGCCACCAATCCAACTGGCGGACCATTCACCACAATCGTGCATCCGCCGTTTCCGGACACGCGCAACTATTTCACGGACGCTAATGGCAATGAGTACGGAAACGGTTTCACGCCGGTCAGCCATGTGTTTGCATCGAATCCCAACGCCGAGAATTTCGATCCTCGGATCGGAATTGCATGGGACGTCTTCGGCGATCACAAGACAGCCCTTCGCGCCGGATGGGGCATGTTCCACGACCAGATTTTCCCCGCGCTTTACGCGTCCGCATACTACCTGGCGCCACCGTACGCCAGTGCGCTTCTATTTGCTCCACCGGTTGCCTTTCCCAACCCGTTTCCGCCTCCCTATGTTTCCGGCGGTCCGACGGGCGCGATCACGGAATTCGCGGGAGTCGATTACCTGGCATCTTCCGCTCCGTACGAGATGCAGTACAACCTGACGATCCAGCGTCAGATTACGCCCGGTACCGTATTCACGATTGGCTACATCGGTTCCCAGGGACGGCACCTCTTCACAGAAAACAACTTGAATCCACCCTTGTGCGCTAATAGTTTGGCGGACGAGACAGCTGGTAATTTCACCTCAAACTGCTCGAATCCGGCCACTTCCTTTTTCGGCAACCCAGTGTCTGGTCCGTTCGGCGCGCCGAATCCAACCACGCCAGCGTTAACCAACCCGGCCACGGGGCAAGCCTACTTCGGATCGCTCAACACGGCCATGCCGGGCATGAACTCGAACTACAACTCCTTGCAAGCGAGTTTGAACCACCAGTTCAGCCGGTCTTTCCAGGGCCAGTTGTCCTACACGTACTCAAAGTGCATGACGGACGGCTCGGTGTCGTCTGGCTTACAGCAAGATGTTTACGAGCAAGCGGATCCTTACAACAAGAAATACGACTACGGCCTGTGCAGCTTCGACATCCGGCACAACTTCACCGGGAACGTTCTCTATACACTGCCGTTCAAAGGCAACCGGTTAGTTTCCGGTTGGGAGGTCACCTCGATCGTGACTGCGGCTACCGGTTTGCCGTCCACAATTCAGGAAGCAGCAGACGTCGCGGCACTGGGTGGCATTCAAGGTGACCGCCCGGACTATTCCGGGACCTGCCCAGGCGGTAAGGATCAGATTCTCGGGAAATGGTATGAGTGGTTCAACGCGAGCTGCTACGCAGGGCAGCAGTACGGCACGCTTGGCAACGTGGCCAGAAACTCGGTAGAGGGCCCCGGTCTCTTCGAATGGGATGCGTCGATCATCAAGCAGACGAAGATCACGGAGACAGTAAATGCCGAGTTTCGCGCTGAATTCTTCAACGTCCTAAACCACACGAATCTTGGCTTGCCGTCGAGCGGCGGAGTGGTGACCGGGCTTGCGAATGCCGCGACGCTGGCACCGTCGGGTCTTCCCGGCGAATCGGGCGCGATTACGGCCACTACAACGACGCCGCGCCAGATTCAGTTCTCGCTCCAACTCACGTTCTAACCACGATATCAGCAACCGGGCCGGTGCTCAGTTCGAGCGCCGGCCCGTTTTTATTTTGCTATTCTGTGCTTAATGACGCGCCGCAAGAAATCGAAGTTCAAGGTCGCCAAGGAGGCCAAGCGCCGCGCCCGCCTGGGCATCGGCCTGCCTCCGCCCGAGCGCGTGATCGTCGAAAAGCGCCACAAATCCCCAAAACACAAAAAGACCCTGGTGGACCTGCTCGAAGAAGGGAAGTAGGCTCGGCAGCTTAACTCTGAACGAATGTCTGGGCTTGATGCCCCGATAAAGTGGCAGGGGTGGTCGGCGTTGACATGTGATGCGCATGCAAGTATGCTGAATGCATGGCAGTGATGGTACAGATACGGAATGTGCCCTCGGAATTGCATCGGGAGCTGAAGGCGCGGGCGGCGCTGGAAGGGATGTCGCTTTCAGACTACCTGCTGCGGGAGCTGCGGCACGCGGTGGATCGCCCTACGCTGGACGAGATGCGAAAGCGGCTGGAGCGGCGACGCCCGGTGCGGCTGCGTCAGTCGGCGGCAGCGGCGGTGCGGGCCGAAAGGAACAGCCGCTGATCGTCGTGGACGCGTCGGCGATGCTGGAGGTCCTGTTGCAAACTCCGGCGGCTCGCCGCATAGGCCAGCGCATCTTCGCTGCGAACGAAACCCTCCACGTTCCCCATCTACTCGATCTGGAAATCGCGCAGGTTCTCCGGCGGATCGTGCGCTCTGGGGCTGTTCCGGCCGACCGGGCCGAAGAAGCGCTGGCCGACCTGGCCGATTTGCCGTTGACGCGGTACCCCCATTTTTTCCTTCTGCCGCGGATTTGGCAGATGCGGCACAATGTGACCGCGTACGATGCCGCGTATCTGGCGCTGGCGGAAGCGCTAGACGCTCCGTTGGTCACGCGCGACCGCGCCCTGGCCGGCGCAGGCAGCCACGCGCACGTAGAAGTGGTGTAGAGCGAGCGGCCAGCCGGAAAGGCACCCGCCTGCGCCTGTTGGGCTACGCCGGGCAGTCCCGACTGTCAAACGCACGGACGCGGCGCCGAAGGCCGCGGCGCTACGTTCAAACCCCAGGGAACAGCAGATCCCTCACACGTCCGCAAAAAGCACGGGCGGTTCGGGATGACAACAGCAATAATTGGGCGTGAACTCTTAGTGGATGTGGCGGGTTTTGCGGTCCACGTAGTCCATCAGCAAATACTGGCCCAGGGTGTAGGGAGTGGTGAAGTACGCTTTGCCGTGGCAGAGTTCGGTGATTTTCTGGACGAACTGCACCAGGCTGTAGTCGCGCGCCAGCATGAACGTGTTGATCAGGATTCCAGCGCGCTTGCATTTGGCGACTTCCTCGATGGTTTGGGTGACCACCAGCGGATCGAGGCCGAAAGCGTTTTTGTAAATTCGCCCATCGTCGAGAGTGAGCGCGGAAGGCTTGCCGTCGGTGATCATCACGATCTGGCGCATATCTTTTTTCTGGCGCGACAAAATCCGCTGCGCCAGGCGCAATCCTTCGCGCGTGTTGGTGTAGTAGGGACCGACCTGCACGCGCGCCAGCTTTCCTAGCGGAATTTCCTCCGCGCTATCGTGGAATAGAACGCAGTGCAGGGAATCGCCGGGATATTGCGTGCGGATCAGATGCGAAAGCGCCAGCGCCACGCGCTTGGCTGGCGTGAAGCGGTCCTCGCCGTAAAGAATCATGCTGTGGCTGCAATCGAGCATCAGCACGGTGGCGCAGGAGCTTTGATATTCGCACTGGTGGACCATCAGATCGGGATAATCGATCTCGATGGGGATGCGCGCGCCGTTGCGCCGCACGGCGTTGAATAGCGTGCCGCTGATGTCCATGTTCAGCGTGTCACCGAATTCATAGGCTTTCGATGCGCCGCCGGATTCGATTCCAGTGGCCAGGTCGCGCGTGTCGTGGCGGCCGAAGCTGCTCTTGCCGAGCGACGCGAGCAGGTCCTTCAGCGCCTTGAAGCCCAGAAAATCCAGCGCCTTGTCCGTGATTTCAAAGCGCGCTTCCATATGCGGCTGCTCGCGGCCGATTTGCCCGCCCGGAGTTTGGCTGGGAGGTTCGGTGACGCGGGCGTTCTGCTGCTGGGTGATGAGTCCTTCTTCCTGCATGCGTTCGAGGATCTGGTCAATCAGATCGCGCAACTCCTGATTCTGGCTGAGGTCCGGATTTTCGAGCATCTTGTCCATCAATTCCTGCGGAATCAGTTCGCCCTCTTGCAGGGCGCGCAGGATCGCTTCGCGCAGTTCGTCAAGATATTCCTGCTGCGAGCGGTGCATGTCCATTTCGTAGACGCCGTACGGGGAATCGTAGCCGCTCTGCAGGAAGAAGTCGGAGAGGCGATTCATCAGGTCCTGCATGTCAACGTCGTCCGCGGCGTTGGGAGCGTAGCGCGAATATTTGGTGTATTTCATCGGCTCTCCCGAAAACTAGCGGCTGCCAACAATCAATTGAACTGGCGCCGCGGCATACGTCCACCGGCAGGCTCGCGCGGATCGCGCGGCTCCGGAGTCTTGCGCGCTTCGACGAAAAATCCGCGCTCCTCGCTGCGGCTGATGCGCTTTTGGGCCCACAAGCCTTCGAGGATGAATTCCGCGGCGGCGGCCTGCACCGCGGCGTCGTCCTTGGATTTCACGCCCAACGTTTCCAAATGTTCGAATAGCCCCTGGATTTTTTTCAGCTGCGCCAGCAGTTCGGAGCTGGAAGCGTTGGCTGGTACTTTCAGCTCGCCGCCAATTTCAAACCACTGCACCACCGGCTGGAAATTCAAGTTGGCAAAATATTTGTTGAAAGTCTTGCCGACGGCGGCGCGAATCAGCTCGCGGGCGATATTGTCGGCGCCCTTCATTTCGCCTTCGTATTCGAGCTCGAATTTGCCGGTCATCGACGGAATCGCGGCGTACACGTCTGCCACGCGCGCCACGACGGTGGATTCGTGGCTGCGCACGCAGCGCTGTTCGGCGCTGCTCAGCACGTTTTCAATGGTGCTAATCGGTAGCCGCTGGCTAACGCCGGAGCGGCGGTCGACGCGCTTGTCGTCGCGCGCGTGAAACGCTACTTCCTCCACAATCTCGCGCACGTACTCGGGAATCTCGACGCGGCGCTTGCCGTCGCGCTTGGTCCACGCTTCTTGAGCGGTAATCGACATCCCTTCGCTCACTGTCGCGGGATAATGCGTGCGAATCTCCGAGCCGATGCGGTCCTTCAGCGGCGTGATGATTTTGCCACGCGCGGTGTAGTCTTCCGGGTTCGCTGTGAAAACCATCAGCACATCGAGCGCGAGGCGCACCGGATAGCCCTTAATCTGTACGTCGCCTTCCTGCATGATGTTGAACAGGCCCACCTGAATTTTGCCGGCGAGGTCGGGAAGCTCGTTGATGCCAAAGATGCCGCGATTGGCGCGCGGCAGCAGTCCGTAATGGATGTTCAACTCGTCGGAAAGATTTCGGCCACCGCGAGCGGCTTTGATCGGGTCCACGTCGCCGATCATGTCCGCGATGGTGACGTCGGGAGTGGCGAGTTTTTCCACGTAGCGCTGCTCGCGGGGCATCCACGCGATCGGCGTGGCGTCGCCCTCGAGCGCGATGCGATCGCGGCAGGCTCGGCAGAGCGGACGATACGGATTGTCGTTAATTTCACAACCTTCCACATAGGGAATCTGAGGATCTAGAAAACCAGCAAGTCCGCGCAAAATGCGCGATTTAGCTTGCCCGCGCAGCCCAAGCAGGATGAAGTGATGGCGCGAAAGCAGCGCGTTGACGATCTGTGGGATGACCGTGTCGTCGTAGCCATGAACGCCGGGAAAGAGTTCTTCGCTCTTTTCCATTTTGTGCAGCAAGTTTTCGCGGATCTCCTGTCGGACTGTGCGGTCGGCAATGCGCTCTTCCGACCACTGGCCCCGGCGAAGTTCCCCCAGCGTCTTTGGATAGCCACTCATTCAGTCACCACTCTCCCGGAAAGGATTTTCTTTCCGTCCAACGATTCTTTCTCATTATAGAGGAAGGCCACTCGCCTACCTAATTTGGATTGAAAATCAGAAGGAAGAGTTGCCGCGAGCTACCTAGCGCCAATCTCTAATTGGTGCGTAGTTCTTATAACGCGCCACATCCAGTGTGGTCTGAGCGCGGATGGCTCACTCGCCGACCAGCTAATTATTTAATTGATGTACGCTTGGCCGTTGCCGGAGGCAAGTTGCTGGGCGCGCTGGGTTTGGCGCAGTTTGGGAAGAAAATCGCCAATCCAGCCTAGCAGTCGCGCGCGCCGCTCGCTCTCGGAGCGCATCTCCAAAAGCGCCTGCCTAGTCTCTAGTTCCACGGGAAGCTGCGCGGCTAGCCGGTAGGCAAGGATCGGATTTTCGTCCGGAGTGACGCCAGGCCAGGGTTGTCCGACCAGGAGGGCATGGCATTCGGAAAACGCCGCGAGCAGCTTCGTTTCTTTCTCGGAATCTTTCAGATAGGGGTTGTCGGCAAGGTATTCGACGCGGCCCTCGTAATATTCCTTTTCGTCGAGCGGTTCTTCCAGGAGAAAAACGGCGCGTCCCTCGCTAACAATGTCGATGCGGCCATCGGGGTACTCGCGAACTGTGCGGACGATTTCCGCTGTACAGCCGATGGTGGCGACGCCCTGATTTGTGGCTAAAATCATGCCGAATTCACATTTCTCGTCCAAGCAGCGGCGAATCATCACTTTGTAGCGCGGCTCGAAGATATGAAGCGGCAGCGGCATTTTCGGCAGCAGGACCACATCGAGGGGAAAGAGCGGTATGCGGCGCGGTAGTTCCATTTTGCGGGGCTGGAAGCTCGGCTCCGTCAGAGGAGCATACTCAGCGCCGCCTCCATTTCGTCGCGCGCATGCGCGTCGCCGGTTTTCTGGGCTATCACAATGCCGTCGGAAAGCACTTTGCGGGCTTGTTCGATCCGGCCTGCACGGCTAAGAAGCTGGCCAAATTGGAAGTAGCCCGCCACATAATGGGGACTATCTTCGAGCAGCTTTTGGAAATGACTGGTAGCGGCCTGATCGTCACCTAGTTTGGCGCACTCAAGCGCAAGGCCGTAGCGAGCAAAAGCATCGCCTGGTTTTTGCGCCACGAATTGCTCGAGCAACTCGCGCCGCGATTTTTGAGGCTGGGTCGTCATTTCTGTGTCGCCGACATTATAACGGCGCGAGCGATGCGGGCCAAGCATGTTCGGGCAGAGTTGCAGGGCTAGGCGGCCGCGCCTCATACGTCGATTGCCGCACCGCTATGGGCAACCTGCGGAGCTGCCCTGAAGATACGCTATCGTGGCGGCTGCCGCGGCAAATCCATCCTCAACGCATTTGCCGATGGAAGGACCGCTTAGATAGTTTCCTGTAAAAAACAAGCCGGGCATGGCGCGCTCTCCGTCACGAATCGCCTTCACTACATGGCCGTGGCCAAGATTGTATTGCGGCAGCGCCTTGGGATGTTTCCACACGCACGTAGTGATCGGCGCGCCGGTGATTTTCAGAACGCCTTTGCCGTCGCTCTCAACGAGCGAGGCAATCGTCTCATCGGATTCTTCAGTGATTCCTGGGTCAGTTGCGCCGCCAACGATGCCCGTAAGCGCTTCGCGGCCCTCGCCGGCGCGTCCCGGAAACAACGAGGAATTCCAGATAATTCCCAGAGTGCGAATCTTCTCCGCGCGTGGAATCAGGACGCCAAACCCTTCAATCGACTGCCCGATCTGCTTGGCGTGATAGCCGCAACCCACGACGGCGACCGGAGCGTAGACGATGCCGGAAAGAACGGTCACGAGGGAGGGTGCGATCTTCTCTACTAGCCGAGACGCAGCCGGAGCGGGAGTGGCAATGACCACGGCGTGCGCAACGATTGTCTGTTGTTGCCCGTCGCGGGTGAATTGAACTTGCGATAAACCACCGGTGTCGCAAGGGCGCAGCGCGCCGGCGCCGGCGCCGGTCAGCAATTGGCCGCCGAGCTTCGCTCCAATCGCTCGCGGCAGAGTGGAGACTCCACGCTGGAAGGAACAGAGTGGTGGAGCGCCGCTCGATTCCTTGGGCCGGGCGGATCGGGACTTCATCGCGCCTCGCAAGACGCTGCCGTATTCGCGTTCCCACTCTTCGAGCGAGGGGAACGCCGCGCGCAGGCTAAGTTTTTCAGGATCGCCGGCATACACGCCGGAAACGAACGGCGACGCCAAATAGTCCAGAATTTCGCGCCCAAATTTCCGGCGTACGAAATTCGCCACGGATTCTTCTTCACTCGGTGGCCGCGTCTTGCGGAACGGCTCGGAGATCACTTTCCAACGAGAGCCAAGCCCCAGCAGGGAACTACTCAAAATCGCCTGTGGAGACATGGGAATTTTCAAAAGCTTGCCGTTTCGCAGGACGTATCGCGGCGCTTTGGGATCGGTCGTGCATAATTCGCCTTCAATTCCCAATTCGCGGATGAGTTGCAGCAACGTGTCGGTGCCTTGAAAACTCTGCGGACCGCTTTCGAAAAGAAATCCGTCTTTTTCGACCGTGCCCATCAAGCCGCCGACGCGCTCGGCTGATTCGAGAAGCGTTACCAAGACGCCGCGTTGTTGCAAGCGGTAGGCGCACGCCAGCCCGGAAATTCCTCCGCCGACCACCACGACATTTTTGGAATCGGGCACGCGCGCTCGCTAGTTTCCTAAGCTAGAAATTCGGTGCATGGTTTTAGAGGATTGGGGTTTTAGCGCCTACACTTACCTCGCCTTTACGCGGCTTTAGCCCCGAGTTTGGGCGAGTTCGCAAATAAATTGCATCTCAGCACGCTACAGCGTCTTCGAAAATAGCGGCTTTTGATCCATCTGCTGCTCGCGCAGGTAACGGTCGAAAATCATGGCGACGTTGCGGATAAAAATGCGCCCGAGCGGCGTGACACGAATCTCGCCAGATTCCAGCACTACGAGCCCGGCCGCGTGCGATTCTTTGAGCCTTTCCATTTCCTCGCAGAAATACTCATCGAACGAAATGCCGAAGTCCCTCTCGATTTCGTCCTTGGGAATCACCGTGTGGCAAAGCAGCCGCCCGATCACTTCCCGGCGAATTTCATCGTCCTTGGAGAGCCGGTAGCCGCGCATGGTCGCGATACCGCGCTCGGCGACGGCCGTTTGGTACGCCGACACCTCGCGGCGGTTTTGCGCGTAGGCTACTCCGATGGAGCTGATCGCGCTTACGCCCATGCCGTAAAGGTCCGCGCCGGCCTTCGTCGTATAGCCCTGAAAATTCCGGTGCAGAGTGCGGTTCTGCTGCGCGGTGGCAAGCTCATCGCCCGGCAGCGCGAAATGGTCCATGCCGATGTAGACGTAGCCCGCGCCGAGAAAACCTTCCAGTCCCGCGCGCAGGATGCGGAATTTTTCGGGTCCCTCCGGCAAATGTTCCTGAAACGATCCTTGCTGCTTCTTGAGCCACGGCACGTGCGCGTAGCTGAACATGGCGACGCGATCGGGGGCAAGCGTGAGCACCTGCTGGATCGTATCGCGGAAGCCTTCAGCCGTCTGATAAGGAAGTCCATAGATTAAATCGACATTGAGGCTCTGAAACCCGAGCTTGCGCGCCGCCAGTATCAAATCGCGCGTCATTTCGTAGGGCTGCACGCGATGGATGGTCTGCTGCACCTTCGGCTGAAAATCCTGGATGCCCATGCTAAGCCGGTTGAAGCCAAGCCGCCGCAGCGTTTCCAGATGAGCGACCGTGGTGACGCGTGGATCGACTTCAATGCCAATCTCCGCATCATCCGCAAATGTAAAGCGCTCGCGCGCATGGCCGAAAAGGTCCTCCATTTGCGCGGGCGAAAGATACGTGGGCGTGCCGCCGCCCCAATGGAACTGAATCACAGGGCGCGTGCGCGAAACCGTGTGCGACACGTGCTCGATTTCCTGTTTCAGCGCCGCGAGATAGGGAATCGCGACGCTCTTGTCCTTTTGAATCGACACGTTGCAGGCGCAGAAAAGGCACAAGCTCTCGCAGAAGGGAAGATGCATGTAGAGCGAAACCGGAGTAGCGCGCGCGTCTGCTTTGGCGCCGGCCGCCTCGAAATCGGCGGGGCCGAAATCGTCCTTCCATACCGGCGCAGTCGGATAACTCGTGTAGCGCGGGCCCGGACGATTGTACTTCTCAAGAATCTCGTCTGAGATCTGCGCGATTTCGATTTGGCTATCCGAGTGTGTTTTTGTTTCCGCCATTGCTTGATCTGATCCAATCACCGAACTTTTCGGGAATCCGATTCTTAGGGCTAGTCCGCGCGACTCGTTTGCACTCGCGCCGAAACAAGCGCCGTCTGCCCAGTTTCCACGAACGCTTTCGCGTTCGCCACGGGAGTCGAGGGCAAAATGCCGTGGCCCAGATTCAGAATATGGCCGAAGCCACCCGTTTTCTCGACTGCTTCGCGGGCGGCGCGCCGCACGTCGCTCTCGTCACCCAGCAAAATAGAGGGATCGACGTTTCCTTGTAAAGCCATGCGGTTTCCGAGCGTCCTCCGCGCTTCAGCCAAATCCGTGTTCCAATCGACGCTCAGCACGTCCGCGCCGGTTTTGGCCAGGCTCTCCAGATGCTGCGCCGAGCCTTTCGCGAATAAAATCCGCGGCGCGCCAAAGCTCGCAAGCGCCTGAATCACCGTGCGCGTGGCAGGCAATTCGAATTCGTCGTACTCATGCGGCGTCAGTTCGCCAGCCCAAGTGTCGAAAAGCTGAACCACGTCCGCGCCCGCGGCGATTTGCGACTGTAGATAGCGCGCGGTGGCGGCGGCGATGCGGTCGAGCAATTCGCGCATGGTCCGCGGCTCGTCGCGCAACATCTGCTTCGCGCGCGAGATGTCGCCGCGCGTCCGGCCCTCAATCATATAGCACGCTAGCGTCCAAGGCGCTGCCGCAAAACCGATCACCGGAATATTCGCGCCAATCTGCGCCCGAATCGCGCGGATCGCGTCGCCCACGAAGCGCGTGTCGCGCTCCGGATCGAAATCGCGCAGCCGCCGCACGCTGGCCAGGTCGCGTACAGGATCGGAAAGCACCGGCCCCGAATCGGGCACGTCCAATGGCAGCCCCATCGCTTCGGCAACCATCAAAATATCGGAAAAAACAATTACCGCATCGACGCCCAGCACGCGCAGGGGTTGACTAGACACCTCGGCAGCCAGCTCTGGCGTCTTGCAAATCTCCAGAAAGCTATGTTTCGCCCGAATCGCCTGATAATCCGGCAGATATCTTCCCGCCTGCCGCATGATCCACACGGGGACGCGATCGGTCGGCTGGCAACGACACGCGCGCAGAAAGAGTTCTCGCTTGCTTTCTCTTTTTCCAAGCATTGGACAGAGGTTTTCTCATTCATGATAACAGAAATCGCTGACCGGGAATCCGCGGCACGAACTTGAGGAACGGCGAACCGAGGCGCGCGTTAACCCTCGCAATCTGAATATTTTCGGACCGCAATTGGCGGTATAATTTCTCACTGGGACCGTTCGGCCTTTATGCACTTTTACATGACCTACATCAGCGTCGCGGTGTACGCCGCGAGTTTCGCCTGCTACGCGCGGATCCTCTACGTTCCCAATCTGTGGGTGGGCCGGCTGGCATCGTTTCTGCTGGCGTCCGGGATTGTCTGCCATTATTTCGCTCTGCTGGAGCGCTCGCACTGGATTCACGCGGTCCCGTATGACGACCTCTACGGCTCGATGTCTCTTTTTGCGTGGCTTTTGGCGGTGACGTACCTTGGACTGGAGTTTCTGCATCGCCAGCGGTCGGTCGGCGCGCTGGTAACGTCGGTGCTGGTCATCTGGATTGCGCTGGTGGCGGCGTTCGCGCCAGATAAAATTCTGGCGACACCACCGCCGCAAGGCCCGCTTTTCGCTCTTCACGTGACGCTAAATACCTGGGCCTACGCCGCATTCGGGCTGTCGTTTATTTTGAGCTTGGTGTATCTATTGCAGGACCGCTTCTTGCGCTCGCGGCATCCCATCGTTGCTTTTTGGCGTTTTCCCGCGCTGGACGTGCTCGACCGCATGTCGCGCAGCGGCGTTTACGTGGGGCTGGCGACGATGGTCGTCGGCGTGTCGCTCGGCTTCATGTACGAACACCGCCTCGACGGTGCAATCAGCTGGACCGATCCGAAAGTGGTGGTGACGCTGGCAATTTTCGTGATTTATCTGGCTTATCTCGGGCTTTCGCGGACTTCCGGCTGGAGAGGAACGCGGGCCGCGCGGGTGTGCGCACTGAATTTTGCGGTAGTGCTATTCAGCTATACGGCCGTGAATTTGTATCTGACGAGTTTTCACCGTTTCTTGTGATGGCTGCCACGCCTTCCAATCCGAGACCTCTCCCGGGCGCTGCAAGCGCCAGACGGGTGGAAATCGCGCTAATCGGCTGCAATCACCGCACCGCACCGGTACAATTTCGCGAGCGCGTCGCTTTCACGGCGGAACAGGCGCGCCACGCCGCCACATCTCTGCGCGAGCGAGGAATCCTTCAGGAAGCTGTGGTGCTTTCCACCTGCAATCGCAGCGAACTTTACGGCGTTCCGGCTGATTCCGGCGCATCGGCCACGGACGCAATGGAGGAATTCCTCACTTCATTTCACCACATCCCGCGCGCCGACCTCGATGGCCGCTTGTACCGCTGGATTGGGCGCGACGCGATTCAGCATCTCTATCGCGTGGCCGCCGGACTTGATTCCATGCTGCTCGGCGAAGCGGAGATTCTGGGACAGCTTCGCACCGCGTATAGCCAGGCGCTCGATTACGGTTCCACCGGCCCGGTGCTGAATCGCGCCTTTCAGGGCGCGCTGGAAGTGGGAAAGCGCATTCGCTCGGAGACGGAAGTCGGAGCGCGCCCTATGTCCATGGCCTTCGCGGGCGTGAAGCTTGCCGAGCGCGTGTTCGGCAATCTAAAGGGACGCAGCGCGTTGATCGTGGGAGCGGGCGCTGTGGCCGAACAGGTCGTGGAGCACCTGCGGAATCGCGGCATCGGCCACTTGCAGGTCGTCAATCGCTCGTTCGATCGCGCGGAAGAGTTAGCGAAGCGCATGGGCGGCAAAGCCGTCCCCTGGCAATCGCTCGAATCGGTGCTCGGCGCGCCGGATGTGATCGTCACATCGGTTGGCGGCTCGGAGTCCGTGCTCACGCGCCCGATGCTCGATACGGCGCTCGGTGCGCGCGCCGGCCGCCCCGTTTTCGTGGTGGATCTCGGCGTGCCGCGCAACGTCGCTGCCGAGGCGGTGGGCCTTTACAACCTCTATCTTTACAATGTGGACGAGCTCGGCGAAATCGTGGAGCAAAACCGCCGCGCGCGCGAAGCGGAAATTCCTCGCGCGGAATCGATCATCGCGGAGCATGTGGCCAAATTCGAAACTTGGCGCGCCGCGCTCGCAGCTGGCTCGATTGTCGAAGAGCTGCGGGACCATTTCCATCAGCATCGCGAGGATTTGCTACGCGAGCGCCTGGCGGAGCTCCCGGTTGTTTCCCCCGAGGAGCGCCAGCGCATCGCGGACATAACCGAAGAACTCGTCGAGCGCCTGCTCGTTGAGCCTGCCGAACGCCTCCGCAAAACCCAATCGATGCGCGGCCATCTGGGCGCGCTAGACGCGTTGCGCCATCTTTTTGGCATCTCCGGGAAGGGAACCGCCGGAAATCCTGGCGACGGCAAAAAGTGAAGCGCTTGCGCATCGGTGCACGGGGCAGCGCCCTCGCTCTGTGGCAGGCGAATTTCATCGCCGAGCGCCTCAAACAATCCTCCGCCGTCGAAATCGAAATCGTTCGCATCCGGACTTCCGGCGATCGCATGCAGATAGCCGCCGTGGCCAAACCTCTCGCGGAATACGGCGCCGAAGCGATATCCAAGGGAATCTTTATCAAAGAGCTGCAAGACGCGTTGCTCGGCGGCGCGATCGACCTCGCCGTCCACAGCATGAAAGACGTACCCACCGAGAATCCCGCCCAGCTCGCGTTTCCCGCGATCACTCAGCGCGAGGATCCGCGCGACTGCCTGATCTCGCGTCAGGGACGCACGCTGAAGACCTTGCCGCTCGGAGCGCGCGTCGGTACCAGCAGCTTGCGCCGCCAAGCGCAGTTGCGCCACCATCGTCCGGATCTCGAGATTATCGATCTGCGCGGCAATGTCGATACGCGCATCAAGAAGCTCGAAGCCGGCGAATTTGATGCCATCGTCCTGGCCATGGCTGGCGTGAATCGCCTCGGCTTGGCCGCCAAAATCACTCAGGTGCTTGAAGAAGAAATCGTGCTGCCAGCCGTCGGCCAGGGCGCACTGGGCATCGAGACGCGCGCGGATGACGCCGAAACTTCGCGGCTCGCAGCGCTGCTTGACCATCCGGAAACGCGTTCGTGCGTCACCGCTGAACGCGCTGTCCTTCGCAAGCTCCAGGGAGGCTGCCAGATTCCGCTTGGTGCGCTGGCTCATGTGCGCGGAGACCGGCTCCATCTCGAAGCGGCGGTTTTCTCCGCGCGCGGTTCCGAGCACGTACAGGCGAGCGACGAAGGCCCTGTCGCCGAAGCCGACGCCATTGGCGAGCGCCTCGGAGCGGCGCTCATTGAAGCTGGAGCGGACAATATTCTCCGCATGGCCGGCCGCTCTATCGGCCAGGGCTTCTAAAGAGCAGCGGTCGCACGAAAGCAGGCGCAATGTCCGCTACCGACAAACCGCTGGCAGGGAAGCGCATCGTCGTGACCCGTGCGCCGGAGCAAGCTGGGGAATTTGGCGCGCAGCTGCAGTCGTTGGGAGCGGAAGTACTCTTTCTGCCCACGATCCAGTTTGCCGAAGCAGAGGATACCGAGATACTGGATTGTGCAATCGCGGAAATGGATAAATTCGATTGGGTGATTTTCACGAGCCGCAACGCCGTAAAGTTCGTTGCTCGGCGTTTCCAAGTGTTGCGATTGCCTCCGGAGCGCATAAATCACCTGATGCTGACCCCGCAAATTGCGACGATTGGGTCCGCGACGAGCGAAGAAGCTTTGAGTGTCGGGTTTATCGCCAACTACCAGGCCGAAGACTCGCGTGGAGAAGCCTTGGGGCAAGCGCTATCTGAACAGGTGCGCGGGAAACGGGTCCTTTTGCCGCGTAGCGATCGCGCGAATTTGGTGCTTCCACGGTGCCTTCGTGAACTCGGCGCCGATGTGACAGAGGTCATTGCGTACAGGACGGTATCTTCCGAATCCTTCGATTCAAACACCCTAAATGCCATACGCGACGGCCATGCAGATGTCATTACGCTCTTTAGCCCGTCGGCTTACGACTACCTCGTGGAAGAGGTGGGCCGGGAGGTTTTTCCTCGCAAGTCAATTTTCCTGCGAAACTCAAGTAAGATGCTGATTGCCACGATCGGACCCACAACATCCGCCGCAGTTCGCTCGGATGGACTGGAAGTGGCGATCGAAGCTCCTAGAGCCTCCGCCGAGGCGCTGTGCAAAGCGATAGCTGGTTATTTTCTGGAGCGAGCACCCAAGAGGGCATCAGGCCAATGACCTTTCCCACCCAGCGCCCGCGCCGCCTGCGCCGTTCCGAAGCCCTGCGTGGCTTCGTTCGCGAGACGCGCCTCTCTACCAGCGGCCTCGTCTATCCGATGTTCGCGTGCCCCGGCAAAGGCGTCCGCACCGAAGTCAGCTCCATGCCAGGTATTTATCAGCAATCGCCGGATCACATCGTCGAAGAATGCCGCGAAGTCGCCCATCTTGGCATTCCGGCCGTGATTCTCTTTGGCCTGCCCAAGCACAAGGACGAAACTGGCTCCGAAGCTGCCGAGCCGAACGCCGCCGTGCAGCGCTCGATCGACGCGATTCGCAAAGCCAAGCTGAACTTGCTCGTCATTACCGATGTTTGCCTCTGCGAATACACCAGCCATGGCCATTGCGGCGTTGTGAAAGACGGCGTGGTGCTCAACGATCCGAGTATCGAACTGCTCGCCAACGCCGCTCTGTCCCATGCTCGCGCGGGCGCCGATATGGTCGCGCCCTCGGACATGATGGACGGGCGCGTCGGTGCTATTCGCAAGAAGCTCGACGCCAACGGCTTTCCCGACATCGCGATTCTTTCCTACGCCGCCAAATATGCTTCCGCGTTCTATGGCCCGTTCCGCGAAGCGGCCGACTCCACCCCGCAGTTCGGCGATCGTCGTAGCTATCAGATGGATCCGGCGAACGCGCGCGAAGCGCTCCGCGAAGTGGCTCTCGATCTTGACGAAGGCGCGGACATTATCATGGTTAAGCCGGCGCTTCCGTATCTCGACGTGATTCGCGCCGTGCGCGAGCGCTTCGATGTTCCCGTCGCTGCCTACAATGTCAGCGGGGAATTCTCCATGGTCAAAGCCGCCGCCCGCAATGGCTGGATCGACGAGCAGCGCGTCGTCCTCGAAATCATCACCGGCATCCAGCGCGCCGGCGCTTCCATCGTCCTCACCTATCACGCCAAAGACCTCGCTCGCTGGCTCAAAGCCTGCTAGCGGCGCGAATCCTCTATGGCCAGTGGAACTTCCAAACACGCAGACCAGTCGGGGCGGAAAAATGGTCGCCCGCGAAGTTCCGAGGCATTTGATCGCGCGCAAAAAATCCTCGTCGGCGGCGTGAATAGCCCCGTCCGCGCCTTTCGCGCCGTCGGTGGCACGCCTCTGGTGATCGACCGCGCCGCAGGCTCGCGTGTTTGGGACGTGGACGGCCGCGAGTACATCGATTACATCTGTTCCTGGGGCGCGCTGATTCTTGGGCACGCTCATCCTGACGTCGTCGCCGCCATCGCCGATCAAGCCCAGCGCGGTACCAGCTACGGCATGACCTCGCCGCTGGAAATCGAACTCGGTGAGCAAATAGCTCACGCGATCCCGTCCATCGAGAGAATCCGATTCGTCAGCTCAGGCACCGAAGCGGCCATGTCCGCTGCTCGCCTGGCGCGCGGTTTCACGCGCCGTGACCTGATTCTCAAATTCGAGGGCGGCTACCACGGCCACGCGGACGCCTTTCTCGCCGAGGCAGGTTCTGGCCTGGCGACTCTATCCATATCGTCAAGTCCCGGAGTGCCGGACGCCTTCGCAAAGCTCACTCTGAACGCGCCCTATAACGATGTAGCCGCCGTGGAGCGCCTTTTCGGCGAGCACGCTGGAAGAATTGCCGCGGTAATCGTCGAGCCGCTTGCCGCCAATATGGGCGTGGTTCCTGCTGTGCCAGGATTTCTGCAATCCCTTCGCGACATCACCGCTCGTGATGGCGCATTGCTGATCTTCGACGAAGTAATCACTGGCTTTCGTCTCGGGTACGGCGGCGCGCAGAATGTTTTCACTATCCGGCCCGATCTCACGATTCTCGGGAAAATCATCGGCGGGGGACTGCCCGTTGCCGCTTACGGAGGCCGCCGCGACATCATGGAAATGGTCGCCCCGCTCGGCCCGGTCTACCAGGCCGGGACGCTTTCGGGCAATCCTTTGGCGATGCGAGCAGGCTTAGCCAGTCTGCCCAAGTTGGCGGTTAATGGCCTTTACGGCTCGTTGGAGGCCAAGGGTGCGCGCTTAGCGGAGGGTCTGCGAGCGGCGCTACAGGAGGCCGGCATACCAGGCCAAATCAATATTCTTGGTTCACTGCTCACCCTGTTCTTCACGCCCGATGGAGTGACGAATTATTCGGGAGCTAAGCGCTCCGATACCGACCGGTTCGGCGCCTTTTTCCGCGGGATGCTCGCGCGTGGCGTCCTTCTGCCGCCGTCTCAATTTGAAGCTCTATTCGTGTCTGCAGCTCACACGGAAGACGACATCGACCGCACAGTTTCAGTGGCCCGAGAAAGTCTCTTGTCGATTTCGAGGTCGCGGTAGGGAACTGGACTTCCGCGGGCAAAGTGGGGGCGCATAGCGCCTATTTCTCAGACTCAAAGCTTCCCTTCCGGTAACTTCCGTAAGGAAATAAGCTGAGAAAAATTCTTGGAACAATGTGGAATATGATTGCCACAATCAAGCCGCCCATTTGAATGGTCCGATCACCTGATCGGCACAATAATCATGCAAGCCATTCAATAGAAATGACTTACCAACTACCGGTACTGTGGTACCACCCGTGCATTAGCGGTACAGCATGTTTATTAAGGACCTCTTCGGGGTAAAAGGTTTTGCGGCCCTCTTGTTGCTAACCGCGCCTTGCGCGTTCGCATCACCCAAACCGGCGTCTGCCTCAGCGGCACCGGCCGAGCTGGCCAAAGCGCTTCCGGCCGCGCCAGTACCCAAGACTGCCTTTGTCGCGTATGGGGCTCAGCCTACGAATGCGCCTACCGACGCGCTTCTAGCTGACAACGCAGGCGGGGGCCCCCAAAACTCGCAAGAGCTTGGCACAATTCGCGTGCCTCCGTTGCCGACCGCCAAGTCAACGAGAGTGCTGGGCGTGGAAGCCGCCCCCTCGCGAAAGACCTGGATACTCCTGTCGATCGCTGACCACAGCGCGGCGGCGTTTGACGCGTATTCCACCCGCGCGGCAATCTCGCGTGGCGCCGTTGAAGCCGACCCCGTGATCCGGCCCTTCGCTGGCTCCGCCGGTATTTATGCTGCCATTCAGGTTGCTCCCGTAGCCCTCGACTTCATCGCCCGCAAGATGCAGCGCAGCCAAAGCAGCCTCCTGCGCCATACGTGGTGGTTGCCCCAGTCCGCTAGCACCGGACTCTTCCTCTTTTCCGGTGCGCATAACATGACAGTCGCCCGCTAAAAATAGCCGCGCCGGCCCAAATTCTGATGCCCGGCGATCTGCCAGCAGCGCCGTTACGAGCCTGCGTGACAACCTGGATTTCTCCAACCAATGTTCTGTGAAGAATCGCGCAAGTCCTGTCGTTCCAACCAAAGCCGAAGTCGAAAAGGGTGTGGAAATCAATCCTTGTGTTCCAGGCCAAAAACATTTCGCTGATCATGGCTGTTTTCGAAAAACCAAGGAGCACGAGGACCGTCCCAGCCGATGCCGGAGATCAACGTTTCGGTCTGATAGTTTCCGCAGGGGATGCGGACCCAAAACCCCCAGTATTGCGCAGTCTCGCGAGTGCTCTTATCGCTCTCGTACAGTTGCGAAATGCGTTGGCGGAGTGGCATAGGGATCGGCTTTCTGGGCCCTCCCGTGCCGCTCTTTTGGCTTTCAGTAAAGGTACGCCATCTTTGGAACTGCCCTAGTCTTCTGAATCTTAAATGTGCATATTAATAATGGGATGTGGTGCACGGTCGAGGACTACCCCGGAGAGGTCGCCCGAAGCGCATCTCCGTACAGCTGGAAGTGGCCCTTGGCGGTCGAGCGGCAATAAACCATTCACCACACACAAGTTGCAGTCCCATCGTGTGGAGCCCTTCACCAGGTGCGCGCGACGCCGTAGGATTCCACTGGATCGCATGCAACCGCTTCTGCCGCTAGGAGCGGCCCGCCGGAACGGCAGGCCTATGATTACGCGCGCCACGGAACCGCCATGCGGTTTGCCACCTAAATGTTTTGGAATGTTAGGTGATCGGCTAATGCCAGCCGAGGCATCGGCACCAGGAATTGCACCGGTTTCTGGATCGTATCGACCAATCCAGCGACGCCAGCCCGGACATTCATCTCGTTCTCGATAACTACGTCACCGACAAACATCCCGAAGTGGAGAAGTGGCTGGGCCGACGGCACGCTATCACGTGCGATTCACACCGAACCATCGGCCATAACATAGTATTCATTCGCGAAAGTTGTTTTCGCGTCCGCAGTTCACCAACCGAATTTGAATCCGTGCCATCTGCCCGGCATCTTACGCCGGGCCAGTGACCTGTCAAGCCACAAGATGTGGTGGTTGAGCGGCACAGGCACACCACTAATAGTATATTTCTCTTGACAACGTACCAGGACTGCGAGTCTTATCTTGCCCAGGAGGGCTTCCATGGGCATCGCTACGAAAGACATCTCCACCATCTCATCCAAGTGGAGCACCCGCGCGCAAGCCGCCGGGCCGGACTACACAGCCGGCGTGAAAAATACCAACGTCGATTGGGCTGGCGCCACCGCCGCCGCCGCCGATAGTTGGGGCCAGGGCGTAGCCCAGGCCGTGTCCAACGGACAATTCGCCAAGGGCGTCACCGCCGCGGGCACCGCGAAGTGGCAAGCCGCCGCCAGCAGCAAGGGCGCCACGCGCTACCCCGCAGGGGTCGCGGGAGCGCAGTCCGCGTACAACACGGGCTTCGCACCGTACCTCGCGGTCATCCAGTCTGTCAGCCTGCCCCCGCGTTCGCCGCGCGGCAGCCCCAACAACATCCAGCGCGTCTCCGCCGTCACCAGCGCGCTGCATCAGAAGAAAGTTTCCGGCTAACCGCTTCGTCGGCCCGATTCACACTTCACCAGAGAGGATAGCTGCGCATGAAACTTCGTGATGTATACCTAATCAAAGGGCAGACTCTGAACGATTCTGGCACTGTGACGACGAATATTTCTTCCGGGCTGAAGATCGTCAAGCTCCGCGTCCAGTACACCAACACCAACGGCGCCACCAGCAACACCGTGGGCCGGCTGAATGGCATGGTGTCCAAACTGGCAGTTCTCGACGGGTCGAGCGTGATCCATTCGCTCTCGATGCGCGAGGAACAAGCCAAGAACTTCTTCGACTCCGGGCGTTTGCCGTTTCAACAGCTCTCGCAAGCCGCGGGCGACACCGTGATCGAAGAAGCCGTGATCGACTTCCGCCGCGGACCGGGAGACACCGCTTTCTATCTGGATACCAGCACCCTCCAGAATCCGCAGCTCCAGCTCACCCACGCTTTCACCATCAGCGCCACGGCGGGATTTGCCACCGGCAGCGGCAAGCTCTCCGTGATCGCCACCGTAATCGATAGCGGCGCGCCAGCGCGGCTCGGCTACGTCATGGCGAAAGAGCTGGCATCGTTCGCCACGGCGGCCAGTGGAGACGAGGATTTGGACCTGCCGCTCGATTTCCCCATAGCGGCGATCCTAGTGCAAACGCCCGTTGACGGCGATACGCCCGACACGTTTTTCTCGAACTTCAAGCTCAGCCAGGACACCGATTCGTTCATTCCCATCGATGCGGCGTACCTCGACTTGCTGTACAAAAATCTGGAAGAATTCGGCGAAGCCGAGCAGCTGCAAACCGTGCTCAACGCCACCACCGGCACGCTCAAGGGCGATGTGTACTTCCGCACCGCCGGCATCCTCGCCGCGGCCGGCGCCACGGCCAAAGGTTTACTCACGGTGCAAGCGGCGAACGAATCAACCTTGGCCATGACCACCGGCGAAACCGCCGCCGTCGTCGGCAAGATGCAGGGCGGCGCTCCGCATGGCTCGGCACTGTACCGCTTCGGCGACGGGATGAGCAGCGATCAAATCTTCTCGCCCGCCGGCGTAGGAAAGTTTCAGCTCATCCTCACACAGGCAGCCACCGGCGCAACGGCCAAGGTGGTTGTGATCCAGCAGCACTCCTAAACGCGTGGGGAGCGCATTGTTGGTGCGGGGCCGGCTCGCACACCGGCTCCGCTGCTTACTTCGCAGCGGGAGGTTTTATGTGGTCCACCATCGTTACCTGGGTACTTCGCGGACTCACCGTCCTGCCGGGGCTCATCACGGATGTTGAAAAATTGTGGTCCGGCGTCAGCGGCAAAGGCGCGTCCAAGTGGCAAAGCGTTGAGACGGCGCTCGCAGGCTCCATCGAAGAAGCAGCCACCGATGCTGCCAAGCTCGCTCCCGCCGGCACGGATGCAGCCACGATCAGCAACGCAATCGCCGTGTTCACAAAGGACGTGAATGACGCCTTTGTGGCGCTGATGAACGATCTGAAGTTGTTTCAGCACGCGCCCGCGCCCTCGCCGGCGCCAGCCGTCACCCCGGCGAAGAAATGAAGCAGCCCTGGTTTCTACGGAAAACCGGCTTGACCGATGCCGGCACGGCCATCACCATCGCAGCCGAACAAGTGAAGCCGGGGCAATGGCTCGAAGTAACTTTCCTGTCACTGGACAACGAGAGCGGCGAAAGCGTTGCCGTTGCCTTCGGCGCGCAAGCCATCGGCGGATTTATCAAATTCATCACCGACACGGCCGCAACTCTCAGCTCAGCCGCGGGCGCCTGGAAAGCCGGCCCTATTTTCCTTCGCGAAGGCGAGACGCTAGCAGCCCAGGTGACAGGCACATCGGACAAGGGCGCCGTCACTTTCGTTGCCTCCGGATGGTTGCACGATTATTCGCCGGAAGTTGTGATCGTTAGCCAGGTCGCAGCGCCGGCGCCGGCCGCCAGTTCCTAGCGCGGCGGAGGGCTTCCGCCGTGATCTTCAGCGCCGCGATCACCACACCAAAACTCACCAGCAGCACTTCCCCGCTCATCACCGCGATTCCGATCGTGATGGGCACCATCACCGGCGTGCGGGTGTTCTTCCCCCCCGGGGTCAACGCGCTCGCGCACATTAAATTGCTTTGGGGTCTGTACCAGATTTTCCCGTCCAACGAGCAAGGCGACTTCGCCGGCGGAGACGTGCTATTCACGTGGCCCGAGGACATCAGCATCCACACCGAGCCCACGCAAATCACCGCGGTCACGTGGAATGACGACGACACTTACGAGCACACCATCACCGTGCACATCATCCTCACGCCGGCGGCGCCTGGAAACACCGTGCAGCAAGTTCTAGCCGCGGTCAGCGGAGGCGCATCGTATATGGCCTACGAGCCACACGCTCCGCGCACGCGGAGAAGCGCACTGCGGAGATCAGGCCGGAATGGCGTCTGCGACCCATCCCGTGTAGCCGTTGGTTACTGTCACAAGTTCGGTACTTGCGCCGTCGCGCCGGATCGCATATGCCAGCGTCCGGGGGAGGCCGAGACTCTTTTTTTCGCTGGCCGAGAGATACGTCATGCCGTATGGCACCGCCGTTCCCTCCATGAACTCGCGTCCGCCGATTTCAACCGTCCGTCCCTTAATCGTATAAGTCTTCAGGATCGTTTTCATTTATTTCTCCTGCCGAAGCTTTGTGGGACGTGAGTACACATAATGCAAACCATCCAAATCGAGAGTGTTAATGCCCGTCCCGCCAACAATGCGTGTACGGTGGCTCTTGTAGGTGAACGTGACTTCCACTTCCAATCCCAGGGCGAGTCCCTCGCAAAAGGAAGTGACAGACACCAGGGGGCCTCGGAAAAGGAATGCAGTGCGAATGCCTTGGGGTTTGACGCGGTAGGTCCTCATGTTCGCCCCTCCAGGGTAGCGATAAATTATGTCGTTAGAATAGCCCACTCACGTGACCGCGTCAAGACGAACAGGGGGCTAAACTAATGCCCACTGGATTCCCTGACTATTATGGCGGGCTCACCTTGCCGGTGACCGTGCCGGAGGGCGGCACCGGGCTTACCACCGTGGACGCGCACGCCGTTCTAATCGGCGCGGGCACAGGCACGCTTCACGTTCTTGATCCCGGCACCAGCGGCTACGTTCTCACTTCGCAGGGCACCGGCGCCGATCCCATCTGGGCCGCGGTCACCGTGGACGTCTCCAACATCACCGGGATACTCGCAATCGCCCACGGCGGCACCGGAACCGATTCGCCGGCGCTCACAGCCGGCACAGGCATCGATATCACCGGCTCTTGGCCCGGCAACACGATCACCAACTCGTCACATTATGCTTCGCTTGCCGATCCACTGCCCGTCGCCCACGGCGGCACCGGAACCGATTCGCCGGCGCTCACCGCCGGAAGCAATATCGACATCACAGGCACTTGGCCAGCCAACACCATCGCCGTCGCCAGTGCGCCCACCTTCAGCGGCGCAGTGACGAGCGATGTGCAACTCGCGGTGAACAGCGATTCCTATCCGCAACTCTTCTTGTGCAACGGCGCGGGCACGGTCCACTGGGCGATCCAGGATATCACCAGCGACGGGACCCAAGGCCCCATCCGCATCTACGATTACGTCGCGGGGAAGCAGCGGTTTGCTATTGACACAAGCGGCAACGTTTCGCTCGGCGTTCCGCTGGGAGTGGCAAGCGGCGGCACCGGAACCGATTCGCCGGCGCTCACAGCCGGCACAGGCATTTCGATCAGCGGCAGCTGGCCCAATCAGACCATCACCCTCGGCAGCGACTATCAATTCCCGAACGTGGTGGCAGGCCAGGACTATATCTCGCAGACCACGGCATTCCCCGCCATCACCACGTACACCGCAACAGTCGGCGGGCGCTTTCGCGCGAGCGTGGGGGTTTTTGTCGATGGCGGGTCCGGCGGGGCTACGGTCCCGCACACGGTCAAATGGACGCAGCACGGCTTTTCCATGAGCCTCTCGCTGGCCACCGGTGCGGCCGGCGCCAGCAGCCTTGCGGCATCCAGCGGCTCCGCCGTCATCTACCCGGACGCCGACACAGTGATTACCATCGGCAACACTCTCATCTCCAGCTCGACGGGTTGGTACTATGATGTCAGCGCAGTCATCGAACGACTCTAAAGGGAGACAACAATGCCACTCACAGGCTCAGAGACGAAAGCAACACCAGCAGAGAGCCGAAACGGCCTAGGGAACCTGCTGAAGCTCTTACAAGGCGCGCAGACGCCCGCAGCGGGCAAACGAGGGGCAGGCTCGGCCGCGCTCGCCTCCCTTGCGAAGCGTTCCGCCGCCCTGGCGCTAGAAGAGGGGCCGCGCGGCAACGCCGCTCGCCACGCGCTGCGGCTGATCCTCGAAGGTTTTCAGGAACTCGGCGACCTGCTAAAAGAGACAGCGGAGTGATCGCGGCGATCTCACCGGCGACGCTTTATTACTCGTTTGGCGCGGCGATCAGCGTCATCACCATCGTCAGCATCGGGCTGAAAGTGGTAGGCACACTCACCGAGCTGAAGATCGAGCTAGTGAAGCTCAGCACCAGTTTCGGCGATTTCGAGCGCCGAGTGACGAGTCTGGAGAAACAAATTGCGTCCCTTACCAGTGCTCACTGACATTTCGCCTTCGCCGGACACCTTCAACCCGGCGACCGACGATTTTAATTTGCTCCTAGCCAGCGACACTTCCAATTTCGACACACTCCAGGCGCTACTCGACTCACAGACCGATGGCCCAGTCGCCGCCACCCAGGACATTTCCAGCACGCTCGATACGATGGGCAGCATCTTCGACGGAATCGACGGCACGTTCAGCGCGCTGGACTCGAGTCTTTCCCAGCTCAACTACGAAAACGAAATTGCGGACACGATGGCCCTGGACAAATCGTTCGAGAGCAACGTGGCGGGCTGGGCGCCGGACCTCGCGGACGCCGCGATCGCGCTGATCGCCGCGATCGCCAAGGAAATTGCCGGGCTCATCAACAGCGCGATCTCCGGCGTCATCGGCATCACGGTCGGGCTCATCGCCCAAGTCAACAGCCAGCTTGAAGGGCAGATCAACCTGCTGTACGGAATGATCGAGTCAATTGGGATTCCACCGGGAGAACAAGTCTACGAATAAGGGAGCGCATCATGCCACCGAAATACGCGGTACAGACGATCAAGCAGGTTTCCAGCTTCGCCCAAAACGGCGCGCCGGCGAATAGCTATGTGATCCAGTTCACCGTGGGCGAGCACGGCCCGTTCACCATCACGGTCGCACAGGCGGACTTCACGCCCGCGGCCGTGAAAGCGAAGCTCGACGCGTTCGCGGATAGCGTCTCGCAAATCGCCGCGCCGGCAGGAGCGTAACCGTGGACTTAAGCTGGCTCGGCAATCTCTTCGGCAGTTTCCTGGACATCTTCAAACCGCTCGCCCAAATCACGCACTGGCAAATCTGGTCTGCCATCTGGGATCTAATTAACCGTCTGCGCAGTTGGTACAAGTGGTACCAGACCAACGTGCAGGCCAATATGAAGCGTATGCGGGCGCTCTACGATCACTACTTCAACACCTTCGTCGCGCCCATCCTGAAGATCGTCGATACGATCCGGCGGATGACGGCCATCGTCGGCCTGGTGAATCGCAAACTCGCCTCACAGCTCAACATCATGTTCGAGCGCGTCGAGGGTTACATCCTGCTGCCCTTCAACACCGTGATCCAGCACATCAACAAAATGCAGCAAATGTTCGGCGCATTCCTCACGCCCCTCGGCTACCTGGATCGCGCCACTTTGCTCAACTCCTTCTGGCGGGATGCCGGGCTGCTGTGGAACCTCCTCCAAAACCCGCTGGGCAGCGCCACCGCCGTTTCCCCGCCCCCAAATCTGGCGGATTTTGAGAAGACTTTCGCGCCGTTGCAGCAATACGTACAAGGGCAAGCCTCTCCCATCCAGCCGGACGTGGACGCGGGAGTGACCAACATTCTGACGTACATGGGGGCGCAAGTAACCAATGGGTAGCCCAGCAGGACCGATTCCGCCCGCTCCGGTGAACGACGGAGGGGCCGGCTCCGAAGATCAGCCGACGACCGGGACCTACGATCCCACTCAGACCGTTGACGCCCAATGGCAATACGTCAAGGCGCACGCTGACGAGATTTCGCAAACGCTCGGGGCGATCCATGAAGGCACCGGCATAGTCGATCGAACGATCGCGAAAGTGGCCAAGGTCCTCGCCTACGTGGTTCCGTTCATCGCGCAGATTGAAGCGGACCTCATCGCGCCCTGGGTGTCCCTCGAAGCGGAAGTGTACGCCGGCGCGATCGAGCCCCTTTCCGAAGCCGCCGCGGTCGAGGCGGACGCGGCTCTCGGCCTGCTTGTGGACGCAATGACAGGCGAGCCCGGCGCCGGCGTGTCGTTCACGGACGGGCCGATGGGCTCGGTCGCGCAAACCGCGTTCAACGAACTCATCGCGCCGTTCACCTTGGTAGGCTACGCGCTCGACCCCACACAGCCGGGGTCCGGCTTTCAGGCGCAGGATTACTTGCTCGCGAAGGCCATGTCGTTCGCCCTACAGGAATGGATCGTCGAACAGCTCGGGCAGCACATCGGGATGGGTTTTTTCAAGACACTGGGCCCTTTCCTCAGCGTCATTGATCACTCGTTAAACCCATCCAACATCGTGCGGCAGGCGATGGAGTCGAGCTATTCCTTCTTGCTCAAAACCCCGCTCACGCGCGACCTCAACCGGAAATATCCGATGAAAGACCTCGGCGCTTCCGCGCTCGCGCATCTCTATCTGCGGGGCGCAATCGACGTGAACACGTACACCGACCGATGCCTCTCACTCGGCCTGTCCACCGAGTATGCGCAGCAGCTCATCCTCGAAGCCAAGAAACTGCTTACCCGCAGCGACATCGCCAAACTCCTCGCGGCCGGTTACATCACGTCCACGGACGCCACTTCGCTACTCACCCAGCAAGGCTACGACTCGAGCGAAGTCCCGTCGATCTTGTACCTCGATACACATGCGCGATTTTTCACGCTGCAAGAAACCCTCGCCAACCTGGTAGTGGAAGCGTGGACGAAAGGCAAAGTCACCCAGGCCACGCTCGAAGCGTTGCTCCCCACGCTCGGGTACACCAGCGATGAAATCCAGCTTGTCGAGCAAACTCAGTTCTTCAACCAGACCTACGGCGCGTCGAAAGACCTCACCTACGCGAACGTGAAAGACATGTACGAGGCGGACATTCTGGGTGTGGACGATGTGATAACGTACCTGCAAAACCAAGGCTACGCGGCGAATGACGTGATGAACCTGGTTTTGCTCGACTTCACCGTGGCAGAGCAACGCACTCTGGTCCGGGCTCAGCTCATCGCCCAGCTCAATGTGAACGCGCAAACCGATCTAGTTGCCGCCACCACCGACGCGGGGAAAAACGAGGCCGCGCTGGCCGCCGCGAAGACGGCGCTCGCATCGGAACTCACCGCCGAAGCGAAGGCTTACGGCCAACTGGAAACGGCGCCCTCCATCCTACAACTGCTTGGCCTAGACTGACGGATTCGCGGCCGCGAGCGTATACACAGAAGAGATCCGCAGCGCGTACACGCCTTTTTGACGTCGAAAACGGCTTTGAGAGCCCAAGTCGCGTGACTTTTTCGCGTGGCGCGCAAATTCGCACCTACAAAAGCGTTTTGGCCGGCGACTTTTCGTGGTTTCAGCTCCGTTTTGCGCCGGCTTCCAAATCGAAGACGTCAGGCCGGTCGATCGATTGATGCGCCCTCGAATTTTGTGCGGAAACGGGTCAAAAATCGCTAAAAGCGGGGTTAAAAACACATCGCGTGGGGTGGTCCGGGGGCCGTTACATGTGCCAGGCGGACGGCGAAAAGGCCGGGGTTTCCGGCATTTTTGGCCCTCGAAGGATACCAGGGGTCAAGATGCGGGGGCCGTATAGCCGGTCGGCAGGAACGTGGGCGGAAAACTCGGGGCGCCGCTGGCAGGAAAGTAGAAGACCATCACACTTTGCTGCTTGAAAATCATCGCCATATCGTGCCCCAGCCGCGCGCAGATCAACGCGAGGACAGTTTTAGGTTTCACCTCCAAATACTCTTGCGCAAGGTGTTGGTAGCCGATCAACTGACCGATCGATGCGAGCCCGGGGCGATCCACGATCTCGATGATCCAGGTCTGATCGAGGCGATCCGCCAGCACGTCGATGCGCTTTTGCGTGAGGGCTTTCCACTGGGCTTGCTCGGCCGCGGACAGGTAAGCGGGGGGCGTGATGCCCTGCCCGACTCGCACGTTATACCGGAACGAGGCGAATTGATCCGCGTACCACTTGAGGAATGTGCGCCACAACGCCACGCTCGAAGCGTTCAGCCCTTCGTAAGTCGCCAGATCAGCTTCAGGGACGGCCATACGTTCCGTTTTCCTTTGAAAATGACGCTACCGGCGAAGGCACCAGCTCGCGACGCGCGGCAACCAAGCGTTCGCGCGAACTCACCCACTCGCTGATTGCCAGCACCGGCAAACTCACCAAAAACCCGGCGAATAAGACCAGGGCCGCCAGGGCCGCGGAAACAAACGTGGTACCCACACTCAGCAGCAGATTCGGATGATGGTAGAGGGCGAGCCACGTCACATGCAACGCTTGCCAGCTCATTGCGCTCAGCAGGCCAGAGACTATCATGCCAACCACTTCGCACAAGACGATCCAGCGCCAGCACCAGTTCCACCAGCTTCTCACACGCATCATGTTCCTCCATTCACAGAACCACCGCGGCATCGCCCGCCACGCCGGCCAGGCTCAAAGTCAAATCCGACGTGTACAGCGTATCGAGCGACCACCAGAACAGGCCCGCATCGGCCAGATCGAATTGCCCGTAAACGCCGGGCGTGATGCCCAGCGAAAACCTTGCCCAGTTCCCTTCGAGCTTCGCTTGCGCGTCTTCATCCTGCTGATCGTCGATCGCGGATTCGACCACTTTCTTCAGCTCATCAATCGCCACAGACAGCATCAGGCTCTCCCACATAGAGAGATCAGCCGCCTGAATCAAAAACCGTTTCACCACCAACATCAGCAGGTCATCGGCGAAGCCGCCGAACGAAACCTCAAAGAAAACGCCCGTTCCCGTCACAGCCGCCGCCGTACCGCCGTAGAGAAGGCTCAGCAGAATCGAGTACAGCAGTCCCATCTTTTCGCGCTTCCCTTCCCTGCTACGATCCCGCCGGCGACGGATTAAACGGCGTGGTCCGAAGGTGATTGTTCAGCAGATCGTAATCGCCCGAGCTGATCTCGACGCCCAAGGCGGCGCCCCATTGTTCGAGCACTTCGCGCATGATTCGCGCGGGGAGCCCTAGACTAACCAGCCAGTTGATCAAAGCGTACTTCTGGCTGGGCAGCATATACCCCAGCGGGATGTTAGGCAGTAGGCTAGACACAGGGCAGCTCCTGCTTCACGGAGTCGAAAATCTCCCTGAAAGTCGAATCAAAGTGTATGTCACCACAGCCGTACACTTCACGGAGCCACTGAGCCACGCAATGCGAATAGGGCGAAGGTGAATTGTCGTCCGACTTCGGTGCGTACACCTCGAACAACTGAAGCAAAGTCGAATCGGCATTCAACCCATGCGCGTTGTTCCCCGTCACCTTCGCATGGAGATCGTTCAGCAGCTCGAAATACCCCATCACCAGCGACGGAAACACGGTGTAAGCCCCTGCATCCTTGCCCAGGGCTCGCGACCTCTCCCGCAAATTCCCCGGATTCCGGTTTCGATAGCTGCGCGAACCCGGCTTCCAGCCTTCTTCGACCATGATCGCGTCCGCGATCGCTTCCAGCACCGGAACAGCCATCACTTCCCTCCCTTCACGGCCGGCTGGCCGGCGGGCTTTTGCAGTTCACTCGGATGCCTCAGCGCGATCGTGCCGTCCGGCAGACGTATCGCCACCACCGGCACCGGCTGCAAGCCGGGGATATTAACAACCGGCTGGGTGATGGGTGTTGTTGCTGGCTTATCGGCCATGTTATCCCTCCGGCACCTGTCCTGGCGCCAAATACGCGGTGGCGGCGCCGATCACTTGAACCATCTGGCCACTCACCGGATCGTACACCAGCCGGCCAGGCTTCACGCCGTACAAATTCCCGGCCAGGTTCCCATGCGCCAAGTTTCCCGCGGTCGCGATGCCGGCAGCGCCGCGCGCGTTCAGCGCTTGCAGCGCGGTCAACACGTTACCTGCCACAGTCGGCTTAGCTGGCACTCGAACCCTCCGGCGGCTCGGTTCGCCGCCACATCCGCTCGCAGTACTGGTGTACCATGCGGACGCGCAATTCGTGCGGGTCTTGTTGCGAGCCGCACAGCCAACAGACATTCATCGGATTCGGCTCCGCGTCCGGCGCCGGCGGCACTTCGGGGGCCGAAGGCTCCTGCCCCGGCACTAATTGCACGTTCACATATTGCCGGCGCCACGCGGAAACTTTGTTCA
>JBOGMX010000049.1:0-45821 GCA_050746725.1 Candidatus Acidiferrales bacterium
TGACGTTCAGCGGCGAGACGGTGACCGACACACTCGCCGCCGTGATTCGAGCCGAGCCCGACTGGTCGCAGCTTCCCGCAGCAACGCCCGCGCGCGTTCGCGTGCTCTTGCAGCGATGCTTGCAGAAGGACGCGAAGCAGCGGTTGCAAGCTATCGGCGATGCGCGCATCTCGCTGGAAGAAGTTCTCTCCGGCGTGCCGGAGCCAACATCTCTCGCTGGGGCTGCAGCGCCAGCGTCCGCGCCTCCCTCGCGCCGCGCCCTGCCGTGGGCCGTTGCAGCGTGCCTCGCGGTTGCTTTGGCTGCCCTCGGATGGGCCTATGCGCACAACGTGAGCGCTCCCGCCCCTGCCGAGTTGACGCGTTTCGAAATCCCTGTGCCGCGGAAGGTCACTTTGGCATCGGACGACGCTTTCGCCTTGTCGCCCGACGGCCGCCAGTTGGCCTTCTTTTCAACGGGAGCCGATGGCGTTCAGCGCATCTGGGTCCGCGCCCTGGACTCGCTCCAGGCGCACTCGTTGCCCGGCTCCGAATCTACAGTCACTGTTCCATCGCTGTTCTGGTCTCCCGATAGCCGACGCATCGCATTTTCCACCGCTGGAATGCTTAAGACCATCGACATATCCAACGGCACGACGGAAACCCTGTGTGACACGTCAGCGCTCGTCGTCGGCGGTTCCTGGAATCGCGACGGCGTAATCATCTTCGGGCAATACCCCAGCGGCGGTCTGATGCGGGTTCCCGCGAACGGCGGGCCTGCATCGCAGCTCACGGCTCCCGATCCATCGCGCGAGGCGGATGTCTTTCCGTCTTTTCTCCCCGACGGGCGCCATTTCATCTACCTGCGCGCCTCGATCAATCGAGCAAACAGCGGCGTGTACATTGGCTCGCTGGATGCCAAGCCCGCGGAGCAAAGCTCGAAGCGGCTCGTGGCGACTACCTATGGACCCGTCTACGTGCCGTTTTCTGGCCCTGGCTTCGGCCAGTTGATGTTCATGACGCAGGATCGCACGCTGATGGCGCAGCCGTTCGACGCCCGCCGGCTGGACCTTACTGGCGAGCCGGTCCCGGTAGCCGAGCAGATTGGATCTTTCCTAAGTTCCGGTCTCTTCTCGGCTTCGGCCAATGGTGTCCTGGCTTACAAGACGGACGTTGGAGGAGTCTCTCGCCTCACGTGGTTCGACCAGCAGGGAAAGGTTCTTGGCACGGCTGGGGAACCGGGCGTTTACGACACGATTTCCCTTTCTCCAAATGGGACGCAGGCCGTTGTGAGCCGGGCTGACGATCCGTTAGATACGCGTGTGGAGACTCTCTGGCTGGTTGATTTCTCGCGGGGCACCAGCACGCGGTTCACGTTTGGTTCTTCGTCGGCCACCCTAGGCGCATGGTCTCCGCACGGCAATCGAATCATCTTCTCTTCCAACCGCAGCGGCGAATACGATCTCTATCAGAAGCTGGCCAGTGGTGTAACCCCCGAGGAAGTTCTTCTGAAGTCGAGCGATGACAAGTGGCTCAACAGTTGGTCCCACGACGGACATTTCTTGCTCTATCAGTCCACTGGCGAATCAACGAAGGCAACAAAGGAAGACTTATGGGTGCTTCCCCTCGAGGGTGATAAGAAGCCATTCCTTTTCGAGAGCACGGGGCCCAATAACGACGATGGTCAGTTCTCGCCCGACGGACATTTGATCGCTTACGTCTCCAATGAGTCCGGGCGGGACGAGATCTACGTCCGGACGTTCTCGCCGGCCACTACAGTGATAGCCGCTGCTACAGGCGGGAAATGGCTGATTTCGACAGCGGGAGGGACTGAGCCTCGATGGCGCGGAGACGGAAAAGAGTTGTACTACCTTGCTCCCGACGACATGCTGATGGCTGTCGATATTTCAGATAGCCCGGAATTCCGCGCAGGAGAGCCCAAACCCCTTTTTCAAGCGCCTCGGCATCTTGCGTATGTATCGGAAAACCATTGGGATGTGACGCGAGACGGCAAACGCTTTCTATTTGCGGCGCAAAGCACGGAGGCGCCATTCACGGTAGTGCTGAACTGGCAGGCAGCACTCCGCCCCAGCGCGAAAAATTAGCGCGCTGGGGACCCCGTGACGCAGCAGCAATGGCGCTCGCGGCGGGCGCAAAGCTCGGACTGAAATGCCCGCCGCGACGGCGCGCTTGGATTATTTGGAACCTTTGCTAAAGGCGGAGAGATTGATTGCGTCCGCCATCGCCTTGTAGCCCTGGTCGTTGGGATGCAGGTGGTCGCGAATATTCCATGATGGGCGAATCTCTTCCGGATGCCCGGGATCCTCCACCACTTTGTCGAAATCAACCGTCGCATCGAACGCACCGCTGGTAAGAATCCAGTGGTTCACGGCCTCGCGCGTCTTTTCGCCCTGCGGGCTGTAGTAGGAAGCTCCTTTGAATGGCGTGAGCGTGGCGCCCATCACCTTAATACCGCGGAGATGAGCGCGCGCGATGATCTGCTTTTGTGCGTCGATGAGCTGCCGCGCGGTCACTTTGTCGGCTGGATTGTGCATGAAGCTGGAGAGGCCGATATCGTTGATTCCCTCGAGCACGATGATCCACTTCACTCCAGTAAGGCTGAATACGTCGCGATCGAGCCGGGCGAGAGCGGCTTTCCCCATGCCGTCGGACAACAATTGATTGCCGGAGATGCCTTCGTTGACGACCGCCCATTTGCCCGCGGTGGATTTATTTTTCTGGATGCGATCGGCCAATTGACTAGGCCAGCTACTGTCTGTATCGGGTGTGGAAGTAGCGCCGTCGGTAATCGAGTCGCCGAACGCGACGATCACGCCGGTTTTAGCGGGCGCGAGGACATCCACCGCCGAGATCCAATACCAGGATTCGCTGGTGCGCACGGGCGTGATCGACACAGAGCCAGTGAAATCACCGGGCCCCGAAACGTACGTGGTGTGCAATCCGGTGAGATGGTCCGTGGGATCCACAGCTTTGCCGGAAATATATACGCTGATCGTAAGGTAGGCGAGCGGACCAACATGCATGTCCACAGGATCGCTGAGCGCTTGGGCTCCCGCAGGAATCACAATGGATGGCTGCCCGCTGAAGGTGAGAGCGTGGTCCGACGAGGTGACGATCGAGGAGCCTTTATCGCGCAAGGCGATGTGCGCCGCGCCGACCGAAAGCGGGGCCGGTCCGAAAGTGTTCGAGAGCTGTACCCGCAAGACAGAACCGCCGACGCTCGTTCGGACGATCATGCGAACGGTTTGATTTTCAACGGGGGGCGGCGGTGGGAACAAAGGACGGTTATTCGCTGCGGCGGCGCCGTTCGCTCCGGCGGGCCGCCTTACAAACCCAGGCATGATGATGACCGCGCTTTGTGGTGACGCGGCCCAGGTGGGAATCCAGTGGCGCTGCGCGCCCGAAGCTTGCGCGGAATAGGAGAGTAACGCGAGCGAGAGAACTGCAAGCAGCAGACTGCGGCGAATGCGTTGTGATTGCACAGGAATGCCTCCGGGATGCGGCGGCATTTTAATACGCCAGAGCCTGAAATCAAACGGACATTATGCAGCGCTAGAGCGGCACCCAGTGACACGCGAAGAAGCGATTGCGCCGCTGGCGCTACGGCTTTGCGTTCAGCGGCTTTTTTGCCAATTCCTCGAAAGCGGGGTAGGAATACGCTTCGACGAAGGTACGTTCGGGCGGCTGCGAACCATTTTTAATCGCCTGCACCAGCGTGTCGAACACCGAGTCCATGGTCAGCGAGGTGATCACCGCGGCGCGCATCGTACCGTGATCGACGAGTGGCTTGAGCTGGCTGGCGACTCCCGCGCCCAGGCATGGCACGGCCATCCATTTGGCGCGCTCGGATTCGCCGGCTTTGCTCTCAAACGCTTTCCGCGCGCCGAAGATGAAGTCGGCGTTTTGCGAGACGATCAGATGAGTGCCATCGGCGCGCACGGTGGAGAGATTGAGCCAGGAAGTGACAGCCGCGCACGCGTTGTCGGCCGTCGAGCCTTGCACCTTGAGGCTTTTGATTTCCACATTTGGCGGCTTGCCGCGTTCGATCCCTTCGAAGCGGCGCGTTGCGATGGCGCTCATCGCCGGGCCGCGCAGATAGAGCACCGATCCGCCGTGCGGCAATAGCGCGGCGACTTGGCGGCCTTGCAAACGTCCAATTTCCACGTGGTTCTGCGAGACAAGGAAGACGGGCGCCTTGGCATTGCGCCGAAGCTTGGAAATGTAGTCAACCTGCGCGTTGCTAACCACCCAGGCAACGCCCCCGGCGACGGCCGCTTCAGCAACGCGCGGCAATCCGGTGGCGTTCACCGGCTCAAGCAGAATCACGTCTGGCCGCTCCGATTCCCGCCCCTGCACCAACGTCAGCAACTGCTGGCTTTGGAGGATCGGGTCCATATCGGCCGAGAGGACCTGCAAATCCATGCTTAGACGGCGGGCGGCAGCCTCCGCCGCGATGATTTGTTCGCGCAGATATAAGTTATCGCCCGGCAGCGACAGTATGCATTTTAGTTTTTTCAAGCTCGCTCCCAAGAGGAGACGATATAGAACGCGAGCATCCGCGTGGCGGGTTCCCACCCACGGTCGAGTGTAAGGTGCTAAGTGAGTGAGCGATAGGGTTTTCGGTTCCGAGTGTGACCAGACAGTATCACGCGTGATATCGTCCGCGGGCTGCATCGGCTCGATTCCAGAAGCGACGAATACTCCCGTGTGACGCCGACTCCGTGATTGGGTGGAACAAAGCGTTGTTGATTTGCACGCTGGCCGCGCAGCGGCGTTCGCGGATGCGGCAGTTTGCTATACAATCGTAAATGCGCATGAATTTCTTACGACGAGGCTCGATCCATCTTTTCCGCTTTGCGGGGATAGACCTATTCCTGCACTGGTCGTGGTTTCTGTTGGCGGCGATCGAGGTTCGGTACAGCCTCGGGAATTATTCGTCACCTGTCTGGAACGTACTCGAGTATCTGGCACTCTTCGCCATCGTGACCATGCACGAGTACGGTCACGCGCTGGCGTGCCGCCAGGTGGGCGGGACTCCCGATCAGATCGTGCTGTGGCCGCTTGGCGGCGTGGCTTACGTGAACCCTCCGCAAAGGCCGGGTGCGACGCTGTGGAGTATCGCCGCGGGGCCTCTGGTAAACGTAGCGCTCGTTCCAGTGCTGCTGGCGTTGGCTTTCGCGAGCAGTGCGCTGGGATGGGCCGCGACGATGCCGAATCTCTACGCATTCGTGCACGCGGTCTGGCTTATTAACCTCGTGCTGCTGATTTTCAACCTGATGCCGATCTACCCGCTGGATGGCGGACAGATACTGCGCTCGCTGCTTTGGTTCGTCGTGGGCCGGGCGCGCAGCCTGCAGTGGGCGGTGTGGATCGGGTTCGTGGGCGCCGCTGGGCTGGTTGTGCTGGCGGTGCTTTCCAAGTCGCTGTGGATCGGCGCGATCTCCATCTTCATCCTGATGAACTGCTGGAACGGCTTGCGCCACGCGCAGGCGCTGGCTAAAATCGCCAAGCTGCCGCGGCATTCGGGTTTTGCGTGCCCTTCGTGCCAAACGTCCCCACCAGTCGGCCGGTTTTGGATTTGCGGCCTATGCAAGCAGCCTTTCGATATGTTCGAAAAGCAGGCCGTTTGCCCCAACTGCTCCGCGCGCTTCTCCGCTACGCGTTGCCTGGATTGCGGTGAGCTGCGTCCCGTCAACGAGTGGATTCCTGAAGCGCCCGTCCTCGCGAAAGCTTGAGTACGCAGGTCGCGTAGTTCCCTACCGCGGATTCCGACACAGAGAAAACTTAACCGGGTCTGGGAAGATTTGTCCGGTCGGAGTACTGCCAGCGGCCTGTGGAAATTGGTACGGCGCGCATCCAAGACCTCCCGGCGAATAACGTCCGCGTATGCAATGTGTTGACTAGTCACTAAAAGGACACAATTTCGCACAATGGAACAAAGAGTTCCAAATTTCGGCCATGCCATTGCTGTTAGCCCGATTGAAGTTCACGGAATCCAGCCGCCGGAAATTAGAGGGGGGACTCATGTCAGAAACGGCGATGGCCTTTGGCCGCGTGGATGGAATTTCGGAAAAGAGGTTGTGGCAAGCGGTGCTTGTGACGACGATTCAAGAGTGGATGTGGGGACCTTTGAGGAGCAAGCGACAGGCTGAAGAATTCCTGTTTCAGGATCGGAAAGACTTCGAGACTGTGTGCAACTCCGCTGGAATGGACCCCGAGCAGTTGCGAACGAAGCTGAAACGACTGCGAATGAAGCTGGTGTTAAATCCGCGTTCGATGGAAGTTCCAAGCTAGTCCTTTCCTCCGGCTCGCGTTCATGCGGCGCGATTCCTGCAGATCGCCCAAGCTCGGACAAGCCAAGCCGCAACTACCCGCACCGAGCCGCCGCCGACAATCAAGCGGGCGGCACCGGCCGATGACATCGTTGCGCTCTGAACTTGACGCTCGAACCGAAGGCAGCGCGATCCCGACGTCCGCGCGCAGCTGAACTTGCTCGCTGACGCAGCAAGCACTAGCCCTTCGTTTTTCGACCGATCAAAAGCCCGATTACGAATCCGACGCCAATCGCACTCAAAACCGCCGTCACTGGCTTGCGCCGGATTTGCCGGCCCGTGACGGAAACAGCGGTTCCTGCCGCATCATAACTGCGCACGGCCGCTCCTTTTGCTGCCTTAGCACCGTCAACCACAGCGCCTTTGGCTACCTTAGCTCCGTCAACGACTGCGCCCGCAGCTTTTGCCGCCACGTGGGCAGTGCTGCCGAGATATTCCGAAGTCTTCTCCATGATATCTGCCTTCATGATCGACTGCCTCCCGCCTGGGTCCAGACCCTACAAGTTGGATGCACGGAGTAGATGCTGGGGCGCGGCGTATACCCCAGAATCTGCCAGAAATGCGTCAAATCAAGGTTGAAGAACGGCTTTGCGCGAGTTACAAGAAGCGAGTAGTAGGAATCTAGTGTTTGGACGATGTCCACATTCGACGAGCGCGCCAAACAAAAACCCCCAGGATTTTGTCCTGGGGGTCGAGAATGCGATCGATTTTAGGCGCGGGCGATTCGATTACGTGCCCTCGTTCCACGACGCAAGGTAGTGCTCCTGCTCGGGGGTAAGCTTATCGATCGAGACGTTCATCGACTCGAGCTTGAGCTTGGCGATCTGCTGGTCGAGGTGCTCCGGCACGGAGTAAACCTGGTTCTTGAGTTCCTTCGAATGCTTCGTCATGTACTCCGCCGAGAGCGCCTGGTTGGCGAAACTCATGTCCATCACGGAAGCTGGATGCCCCTCGGCCGCAGCCAGATTAATCAGGCGTCCATCGCCCAGCAAATAGATGCGTCGGCCGTCTTTCATCGTGTATTCGTCGACAAACGGACGGGCCACTTTTTTCCCGCTGGAAAGCCGCTCGAGCGCCGGAATGTCGATTTCCACGTTGAAGTGGCCGGAATTGCTGACCACCGCGCCGTCCTTCATTTTCTCGAAGTGCTCGTGGGCGATCACGGACTTGTCCCCCGTGACGGTGATGAAGATATCGCCGATTTTGGCGGCTTCGTTCATGGGCATCACGCGGAAGCCGTCCATCACCGCTTCGATCGCCTTGGTGGGATTGATTTCTGTGACGATTACGTCCGCGCCGAGGCCCTTGGCGCGCATGGCAACGCCTCGTCCGCACCATCCGTAGCCGGCGACAACCAGCTTCAGCCCGGCAAGCAAAAGATTCGTTGCGCGGATCACGCCATCGAGCGTGGACTGTCCGGTGCCGTAGCGATTGTCGAAGAAGTGCTTCGTCATTGCGTCGTTGACGGCGACCACCGGATATTTCAGCGTGCCGTCCTTGGCCATGGCGCGGAGGCGAATCACGCCGGTGGTGGTCTCTTCAGTGCCGCCAATAATGCCGGCGACGAGCTCCGGATGCTTGGTGACCAGCGTAGTGACCAGGTCAGCGCCGTCGTCCATGGTGATCTGCGGCTTGTGATCGATGGCCGCAGCGATATGCGAATAATACGTGGCGTTGTCCTCGCCCTTGATGGCGTAAGTCGGAATGCCGAAATCGCGAATCAGCGAAGCGGCCACATCGTCTTGGGTTGAGAGCGGATTCGAGCCACAGAGGACAACATCGGCGCCGCCATCGCGCAGCGTGATGGCTAGATTCGCTGTTTCGCTAGTAACGTGCAGGCATGCCGACAAGCGGATGCCCTTCAGAGGTTGCTCCTTGATGAAGCGCTTTCGAATCAGCTGCAAAACGGGCATATGCTGATTGGCCCATTCGATGCGGCGCTTGCCCGGTTCCGCGAGCGCAATATCCTTCACATCGCCTTTAACTTTTGTCGCTGTTTCCACGAGATATTCCCTTTCGGTAGCTATGTGTGGCGAAAAAGATTAGCGGGTGGCCATCACGGCGCCGCGCGAGGCAGCTTCCTTGCGAATGGCGTCCGCCTTGTCCGTGCGCTCCCAGGTGAAGCCCGGGCCGGAGCGGCCGAAATGTCCGTAGGCCGCGGTGGCGCGATAGATCGGGCGCCGCAGATCGAGCGCTGCGATGATGTCCTTGGGCGTCAGCTTGAAGAACCCGCGAATCAATTCGGTGATTTGCGAATCAGGGAGCGTTCCAGTACCGAACGTATCGACCATAACTGATACAGGTTCGGCCACACCGATCGCATAGGCCAGCTGAACTTCCACCTTGTGCGCCAATCCAGCGGCAACGATATTTTTAGCAATGTAGCGAGCCATGTAGCATGCGGAACGATCCACCTTCGAAGGATCTTTACCGGAAAACGCGCCGCCGCCATGGCGTCCATAGCCGCCGTAGGTGTCCACGATAATCTTGCGGCCGGTCAGGCCAGCGTCACCCATCGGGCCGCCGGTAACGAAGCGTCCAGTCGGATTTACGTGGATGGTGGTCTTATCGAACATCTCACGGGGAACTACCGGCTTAATCACGTTCTCGATGATCGCTTCGCGGATATCCGACTGGGTGGCTTTGTCGCCGTGCTGCGTGGAGATGACTACGGTGTCGACGCGCACCGGGCGTCCGTTTGCGTATTCAACGGAAACCTGGGATTTGCCGTCCGGACGGAGGAAATCGACCACGTTCTTCTTGCGAACTTCGGAAAGCTTGAGGCAAAGCTGGTGCGCCAATTGAATCGGCATCGGCATCAGCTCGGGGGTGTCGTCGCAGGCGTACCCGAACATCATGCCCTGGTCGCCCGCGCCGCCGGTGTCCACGCCCATAGCGATGTCCAGCGACTGCGGCTTGACTGCAGAGAGAATGGCGCAGGTTTCGCTGTCAAAGCCGAACTTGGCCCGATTATAACCAATGTCTTTGATAACTTCGCGGGCGATCCGCTCGTACTCGAGCGCGCCACGAGCTTCTTTCTTAATAGAAATTTCACCGGCAATGACTACCAGACCGGTGCTGACCAAGGTCTCGCATCCGACGCGGCCCATTGGATCGTGCTGCATCACCGTATCCAGCACGGCGTCCGAGATCTGGTCAGCCATCTTGTCGGGGTGACCTTCCGTCACAGATTCCGACGTAAACAGAAACTTCTCATCATGTGCCAAAGCAGTGCCCTCCAAGGAGGTGATGACAGACGATTAGTGGGTTAAAAGCGCGCTTTCCCAACTGTAACCAAACGAAACAGCGTAGCATGCCCCTCCAAAAACTGTCAATTGGATGCACGGAATGGCCAAAAATCAATGTCGAACGGCGAAATTCACACGGGGAGCCGCTGCTCGACCGTAAACTGAGTATGACATTTTTGGACATGCCGAAATCTACTTCTCTCCCGATTCGCGGCGATACGATAGATAGGCATGAATGAAAGGATCCAGGTCGCCGTCGAAGACTTTCTGCACGTCGCCGCGCTCGAATTTCGTGCGGTGATCCTTGATCATCTGGTAAGGCTGGAGCACATAGGAGCGAATCTGGCTGCCGAAGCTGATCTCCGGCTTTGAGGCATCCAGCTTATGGGCTTCGGCGCGGCGCTTTTCGAGCTCCAGCTCGTAGAGCTGCGACTTCAGCACTTTCATGGCAAATTCGCGGTTTTTGTGCTGGCTGCGCTCGTTCTGGCACTGCACCACGATCCCGGTTGGCAGGTGCGTGAATCGCACGGCCGATTCCACTTTGTTGACGTTCTGGCCGCCATGGCCGCCGGCGCGAAACGTGTCGATGCGCAGATCCTCCGGACGCACCACGATCTCAATGCGGTCGTCGATTTCCGGAATCACAAACACGGACGCGAACGACGTGTGCCGCCGTGCCTGCTGATCGAACGGCGAAATACGTACCAGGCGATGCACGCCGCTTTCGCCGGCGAGCATGCCGTAGGCGTTCTCTCCTTCGATCCGCGCGGTGGCGGACTTGATGCCCGCTTCCTCACCGGGCGAACTGTCCAGAACTGTGGCGCCAAAACCCTTGCCTTCCGCCCAGCGCAGATACATGCGCAGAAGCATTTCCGCCCAGTCCTGCGAATCGATTCCACCAGCGCCGGAATTTACGGTCAGGATGGCGTTGAGCGGATCGCTCTCGCCGGATAGCAGCGTTTTCGTTTCGAGGCCAGAAACATAGCTATCGAGAGACGCGACTTCCTTGGAGATGTCTTCGAGCAGGGATTCGCGCTGCTCGCTATTGGATTCCTCGTGCGCGAGGTGAAAATAAGTGTCCAGATCGCTGAGCTTGCCGGCGAGAGATTTTTCCGCGTTGACGCGGTCTTCGAGCTGCTTGCGCTCCCGAAGCACCGCCTGGGCCTTTTCCTGGTCCCGCCAGAAATCGGGCGCCGAGGATTTTTTTTCGATTTCCGTCAGATGGGTCTGCGCGGTGGAAGCGTCAAAGATAACTCCGCACGAGTTCGATGCGCTTGGCGAGTTCCGCGGAGCGCTGCTGCAGGTCTTCTATATGTTCAGGCATGTGCGATTCAACCATCCGAATTTCGAGGATTTTATGCGTGTATTTTGACTCGCGGGCGCTCGGTTGACGCCCCGCTTTGCCGATTGCGGCCATTGAGTATCGATGCGCCGAGCAGCCCGGCAGATGCCATCACGCACAGCCACGGGAACCAATTTCCGAATTGCGCGTAGGGCGTCATTTCCGAAAGAAACCCGTACGGCGCATCGAGCTGTCCGCGAACGTTCGGCGGCAACTTCGCAATGACGCGTCCGTAGGGATCGACGTCGATCGTGTAGCCATTATTCGTATCGCGAAGCAGCCAGCGGCGATTTTCCACCGCCCGCAGTCGCTCCATCATCGCGTGCTGGGCAGACGCGGAGGATCGCCCGAACCATCCATCATCCGATATGTTGATCAAAAGTTGCGCGCCATTGGCGGTGAAGCGCCGCACGAGGCCGGGAAAAACGCCTTCGTAGCAGATGTAAACACCGAATTTTCCGCCCGGAAGCTCTCCGACGGAATATTCGTGCCCTGGCGTGAAGTCGCCGATATCGGCAACCAGTTTCCCCGCGAAACCTAGCCATCGGCGAAGCGGCACGTATTCGCCGAACGGCACTAGATGGATTTTATCATAGCTGAACACGCGTTGGCCGGAGGGGTCGATCAGCGTCGCGGTGTTGGTGGCCTGCCACTGGTGATCTGCGTTCCTTCGCCAATCGACGATGCCCACCAGGAAATCGCTTCCCGCATCGCGCGCGATCGCTTCGGCCCGCGCCGCGAAATCGGGATTCTGAAACGTAAATGGCGCTGGAACCTCGGGCCAGACGATCAGCCCTGGCTTTCGCCTCGCGGCATCCACGCTGATGTCGTGCAGTTGGTCGAGATCCTGCACATGCCGCTGCATCCAATCAGGCGGATAATTGTAATACTCCTCGAAATTGGTTTGGACCAGATGCGCCATGTAGTGCGGTGTGGCGCGCGGAATGAAATATTCTCCGCTGAAAGCCACCAGGACCAGAACCGCCGTCGTGACCAGCAGCGCCTTCCACACGCGCTGCGTCCCCGTAAGAATCGCGTACGCCAGAAACGCGCCGTATCCCGCCACCACGAAGCTCAGCCCGTAGATGCCTGTGAGCGTGGTCAGTTGCACAAGCGCCAGATTGCCGCTCGCGGCGTATCCAATCAGATTCCAGGGGAACGCAATGATCGGCAGATGAGCGCGGGCAAATTCCAGAGCGACCCACAGGAAAGGCGCCAGCACGCACGCGAGGACTCGGCCCTTGCGTGACGCCAAGGCAACGCCCGTGGAAAACGCGGCCGTGATCAGGCCGCCCACCAGCGCCACCAGACCGAGAATTCCGGCGGAAGCCCACGGACCCGCGCCTCCGTACTGGCGAATTACCACGTCCATCCATGGCACGCTGAGCGGATAAAACGCCAGCCCGTTCAGCACTCCATAGAGCGGCGCGACGGAGAGCTTGGCGCGATAGGATGCTAGAAACAGCAATCCGACCGCAATCCACGCCAGAAGCGAGAAATTGTAGTTAGGAAAGGACAGCGCCAGGACGACGCCGCTCGCCACAGCGAGCAGCACACGCGTGTACCAGGAGAAATTCATTCAACGTTTCATAATAGCCTTAAATCCCGCTCGTTCAAGCGCCCTTCTCGCGTTCTCGGCGGAACGCTCGTTGCGATAGGGACCAACCTGCACTCGGTAAAATCTATCCGTGCTTGGTGTAATCACAAACGACGGGAATCTTTTCCTCTGCAGCATCTCCGCCATCGCCAAGGCGTCGCCTTCATGGCGGAGCGCCGCGACCTGTAGAACGATCGCTCCTCTGGCAATGCGGGGAGCGCGAAAACGCGCGGCTGTCGGAATCTCCCTGGGCCGGCGTGACTCCGGCTTGGCAACCTGTGCGTTGGCCGCCGGAGAAGATGATACCCATGGTGAAGACGACTTCGGCGCCGGCTGCAGATGATCGTCGTTGTCCTGCTTCTTGCCGTAAAAATCCCATTCCGATGCGTTGGGAGCGGGAACGGCTGCGGAACGACTCTCTGCCTGAGTTGACTTCGCTCGCTCGCTTCGCAACGGCGCGGACGCGTTGGGGGATGCAGCCGCATGCACCGCCCCGTCGTACTGCGTCTTGCCCATCACGTAGCCAAGGGTGAAAAACACGCCGCAGAGCAGCACGACGCCCAGAAAAAGCCCCACCAGGTGGCGGCTCTCCAGCACACGATCCCCGCCGCCGCGTTTTCCGCCTCCAGCCATTCTGTTCTACTTTTCTCCGGCCTTCTGCATCCAGTAGGTTACCAAATCGATCGGAACCGGGAACACGATTGTGGTGTTCTTCTCCGCGCCGATTTGCGCCAGCGTCTGCAAATACCGCAATTGGATTGAAACCGGCTGCTTTTCCAGTATTTCGGCCGCCTCGGAAAGCCGTGCCGAGGCCTGAAATTCTCCATCCGCGTTGATGATCTTGGCGCGGCGCTCGCGCTCCGCCTCCGCCTGCCGGGCGATGGCGCGCTGCATATTCTCCGGTATGTCCACTTGCTTCACTTCGACTTTCGTTACCTTGATACCCCAGGGGTCCGTATCTTGGTCAAGGATTGTTTGCAGCTTGGCGTTAACCTTTTCGCGCTCGGAGAGGATTTCGTCCAGCTCGAATTGGCCCACCACGCTCCGCAAGTTGGTCTGCGCAAGCTGGGAAGTGGCATAAAGATAGTTCTGGATCTGCGAAATCGCGCGGTTCGCATCCACCACGCGGAAATAGCAGACAGCATCGACCTTCACCGGGACGTTGTCGCGCGTGATCACGTCCTGCGACGGCACGCTCACCGTATCGACGCGCATGGAAATGCGAATCAGTTTATCAATGGGCCAAACCACAATGCGCAGACCAGCTTCTTTGGCGTTCGGCGCCATGCGGCCCAGCCGCAGCACCACCCCGCGTTCCCATTCCTTGATTACGTAAACGGAATTGAAAAACCAGATCAGAAAGATGACCACGCAAAATGCAACTACAATCGGTGCCGCATCCATCGTCCCCTCCCCTTGCGCCTTGCGATTACTTCGCCTGCGATGGTTCGAGCGACTCGACTTCCAGCGTCAACCCGCTGATCTTTTTCACTCGCACACGGGCTCCCTGCGGAATCGGCCCGTCCGCGACCACCGCTCGCCACAATTCTCCATGAATTCGAACCATTCCCGCCGCCCCAGCCGCGCCAATCGGCTGGATCACTTCGGCTTCGGTTCCTACTAGTTCTTCCTTGCCTGTCGATTGCTTCCACTGAAAAGACCGCAGCACCAGCCGCATCAGCACGATGATTATCACGCCAAATGGCAGCGCCACTCCCAGCGCCACTCCCAGGCTAACTCCCATACCAGTCAGTGGAGTGCGGATCAAAAGCAGCGCGCCCAGCACCATGGAGATCACCCCTCCGATACCCAAAATGCCGTGAGTGGGAAATTTGGCTTCGAGAATAAATAGCACCAACGCCGCAAAGATCAGCAAGAGCCCAGTGAAGTTCACCGGTAGCAAGTGCATGGCAAAAAGCGCCAGCACCAGAGCGATCGCGCCAACCACCCCTGGAGCGAACATTCCCGGATGCGTGAACTCGGCGTAGAGTCCCAGCACGCCGACGATCAGCAGAACGAAAAACACATCCGGCTGGACGATCCGCGAAAGGAACTTCTCGCGACCCGTCATGCCGATTGGCACGACGACCGGATTCGGCAGCGACAACGTTTCCTTGGTCCCGTCAATCCGGGTGATCGTACGACCGTTAAGCTGACCGAGCAAATTTGCCGGCGACGAGGCGATGAGGTCGATCAGATTTCCCTTGAGGGCTTCCGTGTCGCTGAAAGCCTTCGCATCGCTCACAGCCGTCATCGCCAGGTCGACATTGCGCCCGCGCTTGCTGACGTAGCTGCGCAGGAAGGCCTCCGCGTCGTTCACAATTTTTTTACGCAGCGTCGGATCGATCTGCACGGTCGCTCCGCCGATTTCCTCGATCGGAGATGCCGCGCCGGTTTCCGTCCCCGGAGACATCGCGTCCACATCCGCCGAAAGCAGAATAAAAAATCCCGCCGATGCCGCGCGAGAGCCCGTCGGATACACGTAAGTCGCCACCGGAACTTGCGAACGCAAAATGGACTGAATGATGGCGCGCATCGACGTGTCCAGGCCGCCGGGCGTATCCATGGTGATCAGGATCAGTTTGGCGTGGTCGCTATTCGCCTGCGCAACGCCGTTGCTGATGTACTGAGCGAGAACCGGTTCGATTTCGCCGGAAATGCGCAGCTCAACGATCTGGGAGGAATCGGAAGCAGAAGAATCCGAAGCGTGGGATGCGGTGCGCGTGGCCCCGCTAGTCAACGGAACAGCCGACAGCCCTACAACCATCAGCGCCAGCAACCATACACGACGCCAGACGGATCGCCGGGACTGGGAGGTATTCACAGGGAGGCATTATAGCAGGATCAACCGGAGAGGTTTGCCGGCGTTTCCTACGCGCCACGTACCGCCAAGAACCACACGCCCGCGATCCAAAAGGAATTCCTCGATCGAGACTCAATTTCGAACGGTTTGGTTGCCGATGCCAAAAGGCGCCGGCGTGCGCACCACTGCCTGAACCAATGGACTGCGAATCACGCGCTTGAATCCCGGATCGGTTTCCGCGCTGTGCATGCTTTTGTAGCCGGCGTCGCGCGCCATCTTCAAATAATGAGCGGTCTGTGGTACGTCTCCCAGCCTCGCGTAGGATCTAGCCATCATGAAATAGATCGTTGCCTGATCGGGAGCCGAACGTTGCTGGAAAATGGAGCCGAAATCGCCTGTGCGTTGGAAGATCGAGGGGTCGATCTGGAGCGCTCTGCTGAACGCCACAGTGGCGTGCAAATATTCCTTCCTCCCACAGTACGCAAAGCCCAAATTGCTGTAAATCGTGGCCCGATCCTTCCCCACACGCAGCGCACGATGGTAATCCTTGATCGCGCCCTTATAGCGGCGATTGGCGTATTCAATAGTTCCCAGATTATTCATCGCGCTGGCGAAATGCTTGTCAAACTTCCAGGCCCGCTTGTAGTAGTGCTCTGCTTTATGCGTGTTGCCGAGCTGCTGGTACGCCATGCCGATTTTGTTGAGCAGGGGGGCATTTTTCGGGTCGCCGCGCAAGATACGCTCGTAGGCGCTTGCGGCCATGGCATATTCCTTGCGAGCTACAAGAATGTCCGCGCGCACCTCTGCGGCCTGGCGCGGAGTCAGGGACCGCGCTTGCTCGATGTCGGATGCGCTGGCAGGCTGTTGAGGCGCCCCAGGCGGCTGCGAAGGCGGTTGCGCGCTCGCACCCGTCACTTCCAAAACGAAAAATAGCAGAACTGCGAGGAGGGCCAATCGTTTCATAGCCCGACACCTGTTGCAGCGTCGCCTTGGAACTAAAATTACGGCGGCTACTTCGACTTGTCCGGCGACGGCTTGCTATCGCCACCGAAGATACCAAAAATCCGACCAAAGATACTCTTTTTCTTTTCCGGCTGCTTCGCCGGATGCGGCTGAGGATTTTGCGCGGGCTGCTCGGCGGTCCCGGGCGCGGCCTGGGCGTTGCTCGCGCCTTTGGCCGGATTCGGTCCATTACCCAGCGCGGCGGGTGGCGGCGGATTCGTCCCCTTGCCGAACAGGTGCGAAAGCCACGACACCGGAGCGGACTGCGAGACCCCTCCGCCGTGCAAATCGCAATACTGCGTCGGCTCGGTCCCGGCAATGAAATATTCCTCCGCGGTCTGCGGGCAGGAAGGCGTGGCCAATTCGCCGCTTTGCGGATCGATCATGGACTGCACGATGCCCGCCGGCGGCGTGAACGGCTGCGTATTCCGGTACTGCGGCAGCTCCACGGCGCGCTTCATAAACTCCGCCCAAATCGGCGCGCTCGTCTGGCTACCGGTCAAATCGATGTCGCGGTCATCGTCGAATCCCACCCATACGACGCATTCCAGATTCGACGTATACCCGGCAAACCAGCCATCGTGCGAGGTGCCGGTTTTCCCCGCTGCGGGCGGTGTGAATCCCATGTCGCGCACCACGCTGCCCGTTCCTTCGTTGATCACGCCCTCCATCAGGCTGGTTACCAGAAAAGCCACGCGCGGATCGAGCACCGCTCGCGTTTGCGGAGCGTTCGATTCGAGCACGTCGCCATCCGACGAAACAACGCTGCGAATGAACAGCGGCTCCGCACGCACGCCGCCATCGGCAAACGCCGTGTAGGCCGCGGCCACATCGATCGGCGTCATGTCGTAGGTGCCGAGCGCCATCGCTGGCGTGGGCAGAATCGCATTCTTGATTCCTAGCTGCCGCGCCATGTCCACCACTCGCTGGTAACCGACCATCTGCGCGATTTTGATGGTCGCCACGTTCAGCGAGTGCATCAACGCCTGCCGCACCGTCACCGTGCCGAAAAATTCCTCCCCATAGTTGTTCGGCGTGTATTCCTTGCCATCGAAATCGAACGTCGTCGGCTCGTCCACCACCGTGGTCGTGGGCGTTACGATCGGCTGCAAGCCCTCAACGGCATCGTCGAGTGCCGCCGCATACACCACTGGCTTGAAGACCGACCCCGGCTGGCGGCTCGCCAGCGCGTGATTGAACTGGCTTGCGCCGTAGTCCCGTCCGCCCACCAGCGCTCGAATCGCACCCGTGCGCGGATCGATGGCCACCAGCGCTACTTGCGGATGTGGGACTGCCTGCCCTCGGCGCTTCCAGATCGCGTAGCGGCGTGCCAGAAGCTTATCGACGCTTTCCATGCCGATCTGCACCGCTTCGGTGGCATCACGCTGCAAATCCGGATCGAGCGTCGTATAGACCCGCAAGCTCTCGTCTTCCAGGTCGGACGGCGTGAATTTTCCCAGCAGGTGGTCCTTCACCATATCCACGAAATACGGCGCCGTGCTGCTGGAAACGCCGCTGTTGACGAATTTCAGTTTCTCTTTTTTCGCTTCTTCTTCTTGGGCGACGGTGATGTAACCGTCCTCCGCCATCTGCGTCAGCACCCGGTTGCGCGCCTCATATGCGCGGTCCATGTGCCGCTCCGCCTCCGAATAATGGTTCGGGGCGCGGATGATTCCCGCCAGGAACGCGGACTCGCCCAAATCCATCTGGCGCACGTCCATTCCGAAATATGCCTGCGCGCCTTCGCCGAATCCGCGGATGGAAAAGCTGCCCCGGTTGCCGAGATAAATGTCGTTGGCGTAGAGCTGGAAGACCTTCCGCTTCGAAAAACGCTGGTCGATCTCGAACGCCATCAGCGTTTCCTTCAGCTTTCGTCGCCATTCGCGCTTGGTCGTGAAGAAGAACGTCCGCGCCACCTGCATGTCGATCGTGCTTGCGCCCTGCGCCCGGTACCCGCGGCCAATGTCGTAGACGGCTGCGCCAACGATCCGCACGATGTCGAACGCCCCATGCTTGAAAAACCGCTTGTCTTCCGCGGCCAGCACTGCGTGGATCAGCACCGGAGGCAAATCGTCGTACTGCACCACCCGCCGCTTTTCCCGCGAGCTGTCGAAAAGATTGGTGATCAGCTCCGGCTCTATCTCGGCGGATTGAATCTGCGCGCCATTCGGAATTTGCGCGATGCTGGAAACTTCCGGGCCGGCGAAATTCACGCGCAGCGCGTTGCCGCCCTTGAAATACGAGCTGGCGGAAGGGCGAATCTCCACGGTCGACTTCTTCACCAGCACTTCCCCAGGCGATCCGCTCGCGGTTCCTTCCTGATAGCCGTCGTTCAGCAAATAGTTCGCCAGCTCATTTTCGCGGAGCGATTCGCCCACATAGATGTGTCCGGGAGCGGAATAAACTTGCGATGTGTTATGGAAGATTTGTCCGGTGAGGCGCTGGTCGATCAAATGCCCAAACGAGATGTAGTAATACGCCACCACGCCGGTGCCCGCCAGCACACAGGCCAGCAGCACAAACAGCAGGAAGATGCCGAAACGGGATGTTAAAAAACCTCGTGCTATGCGAACGCGCAATCCGTCTCTCCGTTTACTTTGTCAACCTCACGGAAACCCGCCGCCCGGAGATCCCAATACTTTCCGGCGTTTGGGGGTGGTGAGACGCAGCTGGGCGGGCGCGTCCTCGCCGGACATCGCCATCTCCGGCATCCACTTGGAGCCATGCCTACGGCGCAGTGCTTCGCGCTGAGGTGACTGAGTAGACCTGCCAGATAACTCATTCCGAGTGGCCCTACTCTAATGGAATGTCATTTTAGATCGTATGGTTGTCTGCGTGGGGATGAAATTGCAGAGTAAATTGGTAAACGTACAAGTCGATTGGCACGGAGTAGTTCAACCCAATGCTCACATTTCCGTTCGCCGTGCTCAGCTGAATGTCCTGCGGGCTGGCTGGGATGCCCAAATCTTCCGCCTTTTTCCACACTTCCTGGCGGATGTCGTCGTCCGTCTTTTTCGGCCAGCCGCTCAGCGCGTATTGGGCTTCCGTGTTGATGGCGTCCTGAAATTCGAAATTGTCGACATAGACCGGAGCGATCTTGACCGCCCCGATTCCCATCGCCGCCACAATCAAGAGCGTAATCAGGAGGTTCAGCCTCGACCCTCCGCGCTCGGAGCCCCGCGCCAGCCGTGGCCCGGCCGTCGCGCTGGCATCGACTTTTACCGGACGCCTATCCATAGCCACTACGCTATCACCGCGGCTGAATGGCGTGTAGGAAAGGGTGCGGCACATGTTTACGATGAGTAAACGCCGCTGTCGGTCTCCCGCGCTGCTAGCTGAACTTTCCGGCAAGCATCTTCTTACGCTGAGCCGCGGGAAACCGCTCGATCGCGTAGCGCAGAGAGGTCCGAGGAATATTCGGGTAGTTCCGGCGCAGGAACCCGACAAGTTCTTCGGGCGAAATCTTGCCGGTTTCCCTCAGCGCCCATCCGACCGCCTTATGGATCAGGTCGTGTTTGTCAGCCAGCAGCTTCCGCGCGATCCGGTACGTCTGCTTAATTTCGCCGGCGCGTATCAGCCCCAGCGTCGAGACGATTGCGATCCGCCGCTCCCATAAATTCGTCGATGCCGCCAGACGGTCGAGCACCTTCCGCGGCCGCGCCTTCAAATGTTCGCCCAAAATATATGGAGCCGACGCATCCACCAAGTCCCAATTATTCATCCGCCAGGTGTGCCGCAGATAAAACGCAACAATCCGTTCGCGCTCGGCCTCGCCCGCCCGCTCGTACTGCGCCACCAGGATTTCCAGCGTCGCCATCCGGTATTCATGAATCGGAGAAGCGAGCAATCGCTTCAGCTCGCCGAAGCCAAGCGCTACATGCTGCTGCGCGATCTTGCGCAACGTCGGCGCCGTAATTCCAATGAACCGGTCGCCGTCGCCGTATTCGCCTTTCCCTGTCTTGAAAAACTTCGCCACCGCGATGGCCCGGCGCGGATCACCCGCCGCCTCAAGCGCCCGTTCCAAATCTTTCCGGCTAGGTCGCGCAGGCTTCACGCTTCGCGACGCAGAGTGCGCCGGTGGTCTCTTCGATGTAACGCTCGTCATGCGCGTCACCTAATACGCCTTTGCGAAGATCGCTTTCTCGTTGGCGTCTTTCCCGCAGCAAACGCACTTCCCCGAACCACCGGGTTGCTCGATCGGAATGCAGCGCATGGTCGCCTTGGTCTCTTCCTTGATTTTCGCCTCGCAATCTCCGCCGCCACACCACCACGAATACGCGAATCCGCTCTCGACGGCCTTCTTCAGTTCTTCGTAATCTGCGGCATCCACCGTTTTCGATTTGCGGAACGCCAGCGCCCGATCGAAAAGCGCTTGCTGAATTTCCTCCAGTTGCTGCGTCACCGCTGCGCCAATTCCCTGCTGCGGCACGAACGACTTCCCTTCCTTGCCCGGACGGTCCCGCCGCGCCAGCACCACCGAACCTTTCGCCACGTCCTTCGGCCCTAGTTCCAATCGCAACGGTACGCCGCGCATTTCCCAGTCGTTGAATTTAAATCCCGGGCTGGTGCCTTCGCGCTCGTCCATTTTCACGCGGACGCCCGCGTCGATCAGCTCGCGCTGCAGTTTTCTGGCGTTTTCCATCACCGTCGCTTTTTCGTCGTCGGTCTTGAAAATCGGGACGATCGCCAGTTGGAACGGCGCCAGCCGCGGGGGCAGGATCAGCCCCTGATCGTCGCCGTGCACCATGATGATCGCGCCCACGAACCGCGTGGAAAGTCCCCACGACGTGGTCCAGCAAAATTGCAGCACGCCGGTTTTGTCCAGATACCGAATCTCGAAAGCTTTCGCGAAATTCTGCCCCAGGTTGTGCGACGTTCCCGCTTGCAGCGCCTTTCCGTCGCCCATCATCGCTTCGATCGAATACGTTTCGTTCGCGCCCGCAAACCGTTCCGCCGCCGATTTTCTGCCGGGGATCACCGGAACCGCCGCTTCGTTGCGCGCGAAATCGGTGTAGACGTCCAGCATCTGCCGCGTCTCGGCTTCCGCCTCTTCGGCCGTGGCGTGCGCCGTGTGCCCTTCCTGCCAGAAAAATTCCAGCGTGCGCAAAAAGAGTTTCGTGCGCAGCTCCCAACGCACCACGCTGTTCCACTGGTTGATCAGCACCGGCAAATCACGGTACGACTGAATCCACTTCGCATACGCATGCCCGATGATCGTCTCGGACGTGGGACGGATCACCAGCGGCTCTTCCAGCTTTTCGCCGCCGCCGTGCGTCACCACCGCCAGCTCAGGCGAAAATCCCGCCACGTGCGATTTTTCCTTCTCGATGAAGCTTCGCGGGATCAACAGCGGAAACGCCGCGTTCACGTGCCCCGTGGCCTTGAACCGCTTGTCAAGCGCCGCTGTGATGTTCTCCCACAGCGCCCAGCCGTACGGTCGCACGATCATGCAACCGCGCACCGGCGCATAATCCGCCAGCTCCGCTCGCAATACCAGTTGGTTGTACCACTCCGAAAAATCCTCGCTCCGCGTCGGGAGCTTCATCTCCGCCATAAATTCGTTCGCTTCCTTTTTTCCCTTGGTAACGCCGCGCCGCGTGCCGTCCCCGGCGTAATCCGCACTGGACGCGCGGCCCGGCTTCGCGGCCATCCATTATCGAGGCGATCATCCCCCGCCGTCCAGACCTTATCCCGCGGCCGCAGGAAACTTGAAGACCTAAAAGTGAAGTAAGGTTGACGAGCCTATAGGGAAACGAGAGAGTGTCTTTGCGATGCAGCTTTAGTTGCGAGAGAAAGTTCGCGGAATCAGAGCGGCTTCAGCGCTAATCTACCGGCCGGATTACCGAGTTATCCCTCCGCGCGAATTAACCGCACAGCGAGCCACAAAAACTGGCTGCGACCGGACATCGTCAGCCCCGCCGAGACATCTCGATGTTCGTGGCAAAAGCATGAGTGGCAGCTACCATCGCTTTCCCCAGCCTAGCCACTTGTTCAAATTGAGCGTGTACCCAATTCCGATCGAGTATTGAGGAATCCACGAGCTGCCGAAATACGAGGAGAAATTGTTTGGAACCCGGCGCAAATCCATCTGCGGCCGCACAAACAGTCCTCGATACGGATAGATCCGCACGCCCCACGCAAAGTGCAACTCCGAATCGCTTATAGAAGTGATCTTTGCGTTCGTCGCGCTGCATCCCTGAGGCAGAGTTATGCAAAGTTGTGGCGTTAAGAACAGATTCAGGTAGGCTCGTCCGTAACCGACTTGGAATTCCGGCTTGATGCGCGGTGTGAAGATCGACGGTCGGTAAACGGCGTTCACATCGAAGAACGACGGAGCGTATTCCAGTCCCGCATACGCGCCGTTGTCTCTCCTGTAAGTCTTCTCCGCTCCGATGCCCAGCCCGTGGAAGAAGACGAAATCTCCGCCATACGTTTCAAAAAAGCCGCCCATTCGCGGCGTCTGATAAGTCGTTCCTGCTCCAAACGTGTCCAACGGGCCGGCTGACGAATCCGTCGCCGTCCCGCCCGCAATGTACCCGCTCACGCTCTGGGCCCTGGTCAACCGCGCACACCACAGCAACAGACACACAAAACCTACGAACACACCAAGTTTTCGCGGCAAATCCCCAACCTCCATGTCTGTGTTTCCTCTGGATGCCCGAAAGGTTCCAAAAGACTTCGGCGCTCGCTAACCGGATGCCCTCCCGTTAAATCGCGTTGCCTAGGCCCACCGCGCGCCGCCGTCACGTTCTCCCACAGCGCCCAGCCGTGCGGTCGCACGATCATGCAGCCGCACACCGGCGCGTAGCCCGCCAACTCCGCCCGCAACACCAATTAGTTGCATCATTCCGAAAAGTCCTCGCTCCGCATCGGCAGCTTCATCTCCGCCAGAAGTTCGTCCGCTCTTCTCTCTTTGGTCTAATGGGAAGTAATGCCGCGCGTCCGCCGCAATCGTGCGCCAAGCTTCGTGTGATCGCTTCCGCAGGCCAGTCCGCGCATCGCGCCTATGGCTTCGCGGCCATTCATTATCGAGGTCATCTCCGCCGCCACCACTGATCCCTCAATACACGCAATCGGCATCTGACACTGGGCGAAGGAAAACATAGGACGCATCGGTGTTTGGTCCGCGGTTGCCGCGATCTTCGCGCCTTTCGCGAAGGACGCGACTCTTCGTTTTATCGCGCCTGCACCCTTCGCCCGTCCACCGCTGCTTTCGCCACACGTCCGCCCCTCCGATCTACCGTGTTTGTGTAGCGCCACGCTTTAAGGGTGGCAGCCTTTTCCGCAGCTTGTGTCGCACACGTGCCATTTCACTGCACGTCAGCTCCACGTCACCAGCATGCACAGTAGTCGCCGGGAAATCGAGCTTCATCGTCCGGGCGCATCCAGCCGCATTTTACGCTCGCCGGTCAGACCAATTCCTCGTTGCGCTCTCGCCTTGGGCATACAATCCAATTTCGGCACTGAAATCTTCAATACTCGTTGTACACTCTATAACCATCGGAAAAAGATGCCCGTCTCGCCCAACATAGAACGTCCAGGTAGTAATACCGGAGGCTAATTGGCCGTCAATCGTGACAAGCGTGACCGATGGCAGTCGGACATAGCTAAGTCGATTGATCTCTTTAACGACTGGTTCCTAAAATTTGCACCCAAAACATTTCGAGAAAAGCGGTCCGAGGCGATCCGGGAAGTTGAGGCGGCTCTCCGCTGGACTAACAACCTTTCGGACCTAACACCAGACCTCCTTCGCGCACGTCCAGGGGTGCTGCAGATCCTTCGCATGGCTACCTGTCCGCCTATTGCTCGCGACCGCCTTGTCGGCCTTTCAGGTGCTTCGAAGTCACTCGTCCACCATATGGAGCAGCGGAATGCACTTCCTCCCAAATTGGCTGTCTCGATTTTCGAAAAAGAATGTCGCAAAATAATTGCCACGATTCGAAAGCTCATTGATCCCGATATATTCGTCTGGCTAGGAAGACGAAACGGGCCCGAGTCGGCCGAAGTGCATCGCGCAGCGACAATCGTAGCGGACCGCCTGTGCGGTGCCTGGGCAGACCCCATCGTACGGAATGCCCAGGAGCGAAGGCAGCTGGCCATGATCGAAAGTTGGCTTCAGAAGCGCGGATATGTTCGTGCATCCAAAGGTGTCAAATTCGGCTCTATGGCGCCTGGCACCTACGCGCTGCGCCTCAACGTACCTGTCAGCATGGAGAATGGCGAACGCGGAGTGAATATTCCCATCGACATTGTTGTCATGCCCAAAGCGGGAAGAAAAAGCCGCCTACCCCTCCTACTGGAAGCTAAATCCGCCGGCGACTTCACGAATGTCAACAAGCGCCGGAAGGAAGAGGCTATCAAAATGGCCCAGCTCCAAAGGAGTTACGGCAAGGACGTTCGATTTGTCCTCTTCTTGTGCGGATATTTCGATTCCGGGTACCTTGGGTACGAAGCTGCAGGAGGCATCGATTGGGTTTGGGAACATCGCCCGGAAGACTTTTCGGAGTTAGGACTTTGACGAACATCGCGGAGATCGAAGGCCGTCGCATGGCCCTGCAGAGCGAATGCGAACGCGTTAAAACGCAGGGCCAGCGAAACAGACTCGGCCAGTTTGCTACCCCTGCTCGGCTGGCGCGCGGGATAATAAGGCTTGCTGGTTCGCTGCTGCCTGGGAACGTAGATATCCGCTTCCTGGACCCAGCATTCGGAACGGGATCTTTTTACTCCGCGCTCCTACACTGCTTCCCTGCCGAGCGCATACGGACAGCCCTCGGATTCGAAATCGACAAGCAAGTTGCGGAAAGTGCCACCGAATTATGGCGGCGCACGGCTCTTGATCTTCGCCTCGCAGATTTCACTAGACAGTGCCCGCCGGCCCCGAGCAAAAAATTCAACCTAATTGTCTGTAATCCTCCGTACGTGCGGCATCACCACCTGACGGGACAGGAGAAAGCTCGCCTGCATGGGCTCACATGTGGTCCGCTAGGCCACGGCATCAGCGGCCTAACAGGGCTATATGGCTATTTCCTCCTTCTAGCCGACGCTTGGGCCTCCGAGGAGGCGGTCTGCATCTGGCTAATTCCCACCGAGTTCATGGACGTGAATTACGGGGCTGCTCTGAAGGAGTATCTTAGAACGAAGGTAACCCTGCTGAAGGTACACCGATTTGACGCGGAAGACATCCAATTCGATGACGCTCTTGTGTCTTCCTCGATCGTTTGCTTCCGAAAGTCGCCGCCGCTGACTGATCACAGAGTTTGCTTCAGTTTCGGAGGAAGCCTCGAAGAACCAAAGATTGAGCGCAAGGTGCATATAGCGGACTTGCGTCCTACCGCAAAATGGCGCCGAGATGGATTTAGCGCAGACACCAATACTAATCTACCCAGGCTCCGCGACTTTTTCGACATCAAGCGCGGATTGGCTACCGGTGACAATCACTTCTTCATATTGTCAAGGGAGGAAGTTCAAGCGCATCACCTTCCCTCGAAATTTTTGAAGCCCATTCTCCCGAGTCCCCGATATCTCGAAAAAGACGAAATCGAAGCGGATCATCGGGGCCATCCTCTAGTAGAGAACGTGCGGTTTCTGTTGGACTGCCCGCTCTCTGAAGAGCAAGTAAAGACCACGTATCCGGAGTTGTGGCGCTACCTGCAGCTAGGCCAAAAAGACGTGGCGAAAGGCTACCTCTGCAGATCCCGGTCGCCGTGGTACTCGCAGGAAAAGCGCCCGGCACCTATGTTTCTTTGCACGTACATGGGCAGAATGCGTAACAAGGATGGCAGGGCGTTCCGATTCATCCTTAACCGCTCGATAGCTACTGCAGCAAACGTCTACCTGCTGATGTACCCAAGAACTGAATTGACAAGGGCGCTTCGGACGCAACCGCAAATGAATCGCGAGGTCTGGAGTTGGCTCCAGAACCTACCGTCAGCCCTGCTGCTCAGTGAGGGACGCGTCTACGGTGGGGGGTTGCACAAGGTCGAACCCAGAGAACTTGGTAACGTTCCGGCCGACGGCCTAGCTAATCTCGTCGGGATCTCGCCGAAGGCAAAACCGTCACAGCTGGGCTTTTTCGCCGGCAATAACAATCTCTCCGCCGTTTTCTAAAAGCGCACAGGCATGGAATTTATAGGGGTCCTCCGCAGCATCGTCTGTCAGGTCCCTCCCGCCAGCTTCGAAGTAATGATCTTCGCGCTCTCACCACTAGTGCGACCGGAGTGGTCGCTCACCTCAACTTCCCAAAACGGTCCGCATTTTTTCATCGACAATTAACATTCGCCTGCACGTTTCCATGCTACCGTGAATTGTTTTTCTTGCGTGCTCGGAAGCAGCCGGGAGCAGGCAAGATGGTTCTGAAAGCATCATCGGCGGCAAAGGCAGCCTGTGCGTCTCCAGGCAGAATCGGGAGAATACGAACGCGATGGAAGTAGCGGCGCAACGCAGTTTAGGGGGCCGGAGCTTCAGCTCCGGCATTAGGACGCGCGTATCTGCGCGCCACCTTTCGCGCTGCCGCACCCGCGCGAAACTCCTTCCCGCGCACTGGTCCGCCGAATCGCGGGGTACCAACGACGCTCCTGCATCTCGGCGCGCCAGATCGCTACACTTTCGAGTAGAACGCATCGCAACTCGTTGCAAACAAAGGCCGCACCCACTCCCAGATCGCTACACTCTCGTCGCACTCCAGCACACCGCTTTTGCCTTCAATTTTCACCAAACACCAATCACTATTCACCAATCACAGTTGTCGAGGGGCGGAACGTCCCGTGCAAGAAGTTTTTTCGCAATTGGTGTGCCCCGCCGCGCCGAATCCCGAGTAGCTCAGCTCGCGGCATTGTGTCGTGCCGCTGTGCTTCGTTTCTGATAGGATGACTTTCCAATGAGCGCCGAAACTGCCGATAGCCGACGCATGAACCGCTCGCTGGAGCAGACCGATCCCGAGGTCGCGCAGGCCATTGGCAACGAAGTCCGCCGCCAGGCCACCGGACTCGAGCTGATCCCTTCGGAAAATTTCGTCTCCGAAGCGGTGCTCGAAGCAATGGGCTCCGTCTTCACCAATAAGTACGCGGAAGGCTATCCCGGCAAACGCTATTACGGCGGCTGCGAATTCGCGGATCGCGTCGAACAGCTTGCCATCGACCGCGCCAAGGCGCTCTTCGGCGCCGAGCACGCCAACGTGCAGCCGCATTCCGGCACGCAGGCCAATATCGCCGTCTACATGAGCGTGCTGCAACCGGGAGACACCGTCCTGGGCATGAACCTGGCGCACGGCGGTCACCTGACCCACGGACATCCGCTGAATTTTTCCGGTATCACCTACAAGTTCGTCCCGTACGGAGTGAGCAAGGAATCCGAAACGATCGACTACGACGAACTCGACCGCTTGGCGCAAGAGCACAAACCGAAAATGATCGTCGCCGGAGCGAGCGCCTATTCGCGCGTGATCGATTTCGAGCGCATGGCTCGTACCGCACAGTCCGTCGGCGCGGTGCTGTTCGTCGACATGGCGCACATCGCCGGACTGATTGCAGCGGGAATTCATCCCAGCCCCGTACCGCACGCCGATTTCGTTTCCACAACCACGCACAAAACCTTGCGCGGGCCGCGCGGCGGCTTGGTCCTTTGCCGCGAAAAATACGCCAAAAATCTGGACCGCTCCGCCTTTCCCGGGATTCAGGGCGGGCCGCTGATGCACATCATCGCCGCGAAAGCCGTGTGCCTGAAGGAAGCGACCGAGCCCGGCTTCCGCGAGTACCAGCAGCAGGTGGTGGCGAACGCGAAAGCGCTCGCCACAGCGATGGCTTCGCACGGATTCCGCATCGTCAGCGGCGGCACGGACAATCACCTTTTTCTGGTGGACATTTACTCGCGCGGACTCGTCGGCAGCGTGGCGCAGCCCGCGCTCGACCGCGCCGGAATCACCGTCAACAAAAATTCGATTCCCTTCGATCCGCTTCCGCCGCTGAAGGCCAGCGGCATTCGCATGGGCACGCCCGCCGTCACCACGCGCGGCATGCGCGAAGCCGAAATGAAGAAAATCGCCGGCTGGATTGCAGAGGTTTTGGAGCACGTGGACGACGCCTCAACGGGCGAGCGCGTGCATAAGGAAATCGCGGCGTTTACCGAAAAGTTCCCGCTCTACGCCGGGCGGTTGGAAGCCACCGAATCTCTCACCGCAGCGCGCCCAGCCCGATGAAACTCCGCGGCCATACATAATGTTCTGTCATTCCGAGGGGCGCGCGAAGCGGGCGACGAGGAATCTGTTTTTGTCTGGTTGTCATTCGACAAAAATTTCGAGTTCTTCCACGTGCGCGTCGCGGATCGAAAATGCGCGCACCGCCCGCTTGGAATCCTCACGCGGCGAAATAATGAAATACGCAGCTTCCGAATAATAGGCCCGCTCGATATCTCGCGGCGATGGCTCGTTCTTGCCGTTCGGGTGCGAGTGGTAAATCCCGAGCATTTCAATTCCTTCGGAGCGCATCGCGCGCATCAAGGAGAAAATATCCTTGGGCGCGATTTCGTAAGATGTGGCGGGATTTTCCGCGGAGTTCGCAGCTGGAAATATTTTCGCGATCGCGCCGTCGCGTCCCGCGAGCAAGCCGCAGCATTCGACGCTGGGCGTGCGCCGCGCGTGCGCGATCATCTCGTCAACAACATGTTTCGGCACGCGAATCGAGGAGTTCACGCCGAGAGTTTATATCGGAAGGCGAACCAGCAGGAAGCGATCGCAGAGCGCACAGCAAACAATATCCAAGTTAATTGAGACTGACCAAGGGAAAGGCGCGGCCCAAATTCACCGCGCCATCCCACACGCGCTGACTCAGCTCAACCTAAAAGAAGTTACGCCTTCTGCGCCTGGCGTCGGAGAAACGTAGGAACGTCGAGATCGTCCGTGGGCATTTCCTCGACTTCGCTGACGTTGCGCGACACCTGCTGCACCACATTGGCGGGCGGCGGCACCACGTTGGCCGGCTCTTCGCGCGTGGCTTTCCACGTCTTCGGCAGATACGACGGGCGCGTGTGCGTCTTCTTGCCCGCCACTTCGCGGAAGCCCGCAGCAATGACGGTGATTTTCACCGCTTCCTTCATAGCGTCGTCCTGCACCGCTCCGAAAATGATGTTGGCGTTTTCGTGCGCGGCCTTTTGAATCACGGACGAAGCTTCGTGCACCTCGTGCAGCGAGAGCGTGGATGAGCCTGTGATATTGATCAGGATTCCCTGCGCGCCATTGATGCAGTTATCTTCGAGCAGCGGGCTGTTGATGGCCCGATTGGCGGCATCGACCGCGCGATTCGAGCCGGATGCAACCGCCGTGCCCATCACCGCGTAACCCTGACCGGACATGATCGTTTTCACATCGGCGAAGTCACGATTGATGATGCCGGGAATGGTGATGATGTCGCTGATGCCCTGCACCGCTTGCCGCAGAATGTCGTCGGCGATGCGGAAGGCCTCGAAAAAGCTGGTGCCGGGTTCGACGCATTCCATCAGCCGCTCGTTCGGGATGACGATCACGGTATCGACGCAGCCGATTAATTCAGCGAGCGCCTGCTCGGCCTGTTGCATGCGGCGCTTGCCTTCGAATGCGAACGGTTTCGTCACCACGGCGACTGTCAATGCGCCGAGTTCCGTCGCAAGATTCGCGACGACCGGCGCCGCGCCACTGCCGGTGCCGCCGCCAAGGCCGGCGGTGACGAATACCATGTCCGAGCCGTCAAGCCCTTCGAGGATTTTTTCCGTGTCCTCGAGAGCTGCTTTACGGCCGACCTCGGGATTTGCTCCCGCTCCCAAGCCTTTGGTCAGCTTCCCGCCGAGCTGCAATTTCACCGGCGCCTGAGAAAGTTTCAGCGCCTGCAAGTCGGTGTTGGCGGCGATAAATTCGACGCCCTCGACCTTGGCGCGAATCATGCGGTTGACGGCGTTGGAACCACCGCCGCCCACGCCGATTACTTTGATCTTTGCGCCGTCCTGTTGTTCTTCGTTAAATGAAACTCGAAGATTCGCTTCTTTTGCCATGCTTCCTCCCCCAGAATTTCACGCCCGGAGATTCAAATGTCCGCCCACCCCGCCAATTCGACCTGCCCGATTCATCCGAATCCTAATTCGCTACCGCGCCCGTCCTATCGCTGCCGATTGCTGCTACGCTCCCGCAAACATACTCTTCAGCTTGCCCATGAATCCCGCGGGACGAGCGCCGGCAAGGCGGCGAGTGCGCGCCCCGTACAGCACCAATCCCACGGCCGTGGAATACTCGGGCTGGGAAACGTCTTCGCTCATATCCGCGAGTCCTCGCGGAGAAGCAACGCGAACCGGCAGGTTGAACACGCGTTCGGCGAGTTCCGGCAATCCGCGCAGGTGCGCGCCGCCGCCGGTGAGAATAATTCCAGCGGGAATTTGCGATTCCATGCCGCCACGGCGCAACTCGTCGCGAATGAGCATCAAGAGCTCCTGGCCGCGCGGCTCGACGATCTCCGCGAGCATGCGCGCAAAGACGGTGCGCGGCGGACGGTCGCCGACGCTGGCGATTTCGATGGCCAAATCCTGCGCGGCGAGTTCGCGCACGGCGCTGGCATGCTCGCGCTTGATCTTTTCCGCTTCCGGAATCGGAGTGCGCAGGCCGACCGCGAGGTCGTTGGTGAAATGGTCGCCGCCCACGGGAATGGCTGCCGTGTGGCGCACCACGCCGCCCGCGTAGGCGATCAATTCGGTCGTGCCTCCGCCAATATCTAGCAGGCAGGCGCCGAGCTCGCGTTCGTCCTGCGTCAGGCAGGCTTCCGCAGACGCGAGAGGTTCGAGCACGGTATCGTCCACGCGCACACCGGCGCGATTCACGGCGGTGACGATATTCTGCGTGGCCGCACCGGACGAAGTGACGATGTGAACGTTGGCTTCGATGCGCTGGCCGAGCATGCCTATTGCGTCGCGAATATTGTCCTGGCCATCGAGGAAAAATTCCTGCGGCAGGACGTGGAGCACTTCGCGATCTTCCGGCAGCGTGATTCCGCGCGCTGCTTCGATGGCGCGGCGCACGTCGTCGCGCTGAATATCGCGCGGCTTCGCGCCCACGGTGATTCCGCCGCGGCTATTCACGCCCCGCACGTGCGTGCCAGCCACGCCGACGAGCGCCGATTCCACCGGCACGCCGACAATCGCTTCGGCTTCTTCCACGGCGCGGCGGATCGAGCTGACCGCCAGATCGAGATTGACGATCTGGCCCTTGCGCCAGCCTTTGGATTCCGCGGCGCCGAGAGCCGCGAATTTCAGGCCGCCGTCGTCAGCCTGTTCGCCGATCAGTGCGCACGTTTTCGTGCTGCCAATATCCAGCGCCACGATGTGACGTTCTTTCCTAGTCACGTTCCCCGCTCCTTCTTGGCCCCTACCCTCGCCTTACCTCGAATGCCTGGTCTCGCGCGCGGCCGCGAAACGCTTGGCGTGCTGCGCGGCGGCACCTACTGCCGGCGCATCCGGATTCACGACCGCCTCGCCATTGAACCGCAAGTCCACCGATTGCACGCTGCCCGCCTTCGCGCGCCACCGCGCGATATCCTGAACGAGCGTCTGATACTTGGAAGCAAAATTTCCGCCGCCAAAGTCGACCAGTATCGGCGCGGCATCCTGGCTCGAAGAATCGGCTGCACCACCGCCATGCGAAGCGCCCCCGAGGCCCGTCACTGTCGCGCGCACGTCTTCCAAGGACGAGAGGTCCACTTCGCTTATCCGACTCGCGGCATTCGGTCCGACTGCTTCAATTTGTTGCATGAAGCCGGAGAAAAGCTGCATGCGCTGGGCTCGATCCTGGAGCGGCAGGTCTCGGCTGACGCCAGTGACCACTGGAAAATCGAAATTGCCTTGCAGCGGGCGGTCGAGTATTACTCCCTGCGCATCGACCAGCGCCATGGTGGAACCTTCGCGGAGAAACGCGACCGGCGTGCGCTCCGTGATGGCGACGGCGATGCGGTTCGGCAGTACGCGGCGAACGACGGCGCTTTCGACCCACGGAATGCTTTCAAGCTCGCGGCGGCGCTCGTCAATCGGAATGCGCAGGATGCTCTTGCCGCGATCGGCGGCGAAAACTTCCAGGACGCTTCGGCGCGGCGTGTAGTGCGTACCGGAAATGCCTATCTGATCGGGGTGAATAAGCGCCATTGCTGGCGAGGCCAGCAGAAATTGCCCGCACTCGAAGGCCGCCCACGCGCCTGCCAGGCCGACCGCGGTCCACATGGCCGCGCGGAGATAGGTTTTCCACGCCTTGCGGCCAAATTTGCGGCGGCGAATTTCGAGCGGCTTCTGGCGGCGAAGATACTTCGGCTCTTCGTCCGCGAGCACTTCGTGCGGGAAAGTATCCGGCTCGACGATCCTCAGTTTTGCCAGACGATCACCTCGTTCTCAAGTTCCAAGCCGTATGCGGAGTGTACGCGCTGGCGCACCGCGCCGATGAGTCCCATCATGTCCGCGGATGAGGCGCGGCCCGCGTTCACGAAAAAATTGGCATGGCGATCGCTGACCATGGCATCGCCTACGCGGAAGCCTTTCAGGCCGAGTTCGTCGATCATGCGTCCCGCGGAGGTGCCCGGAGGGTTTTTGAAGATGCAGCCGGCGCTTTTTTGATTGAGCGGCTGGCTGGCGCGGCGCTTTTCGTTGCACACGCGGATGCCGGACAGAATTTCCTTGTAGGGCATCGGCGGCAGATCGAGCTTCACGCGGAGCATCACGTCGTCGGGCGCGAAGGAGGTGTGGCGATAATCGAAGTGGATGTCCGCGCCGCGCAGCGTTTCGATTTTGCCAGTGGCGGCGCGATATAGCTCCACTTCGCGGACGTGCGGCCCGATTTGCGTACCATAGGCGCCCGCGTTCATGCGCAGCGCGCCTCCCACGCTTCCCGGCACGCCGATCAATCCCTCCATGCCACCAAGGTCGTGCTTGGCGCAAAACGTAACGGCGCCGCCGAGGTCCGCGGAGGCCTCGATATAGGCCGAATTGCCTTCCACGCGCATTCCATCGCGCGAAGACGCCAGATGCAGCGCCACCCAGGAAAGTTCGCCGTCGCCAATCAGCACGTTGGTGCCGCCGCCGAGAAAACGCCAGGGAATTCGCTGGTCCGCCAGCAAGCTCATCACTTCGGCGATCCGGTCGTAACGGCGCAGGAGCAACTCGTCGGTGGCGCCGCCAATTTTGAGCGACGTGCGCGTCGAGAGCGACACTCCACACCGCACTTCCACGCCGAGGTCGCCGAGCTTGGCCGCGAGTGAACCGCTAATCCGCATGCGTCGAAACCCTCGATTCGAGTAACATGGCCAGCTCGTCGGTGACCCGTCCAACGCTGCCCGCGCCAATCGTCAAGACCGCATCGCCCGGGCGCGCTTCGCGCAGCATGAATTCGATGCCGCCCTGCAAAGTGCTCGAATAGACGACGCTTTTATGGCCGGCGGCGCTGATGGCCGCGGCCAAGCGCTCGCTATTGATGCCCTCGATAGGCGCTTCGCCCGCCGCGTAGATATCGGTGACGACAAGGACGTCGGCGTGATTGAACGAGTGGCAAAAATCGTCCCAGAGCTGCTGGGTGCGCGAATAGCGGTGCGGCTGAAAGAGTACGAGCAGGCGCTTGTAACCGCAGCCGCGCGCCGCTTCAAGCGTGGCGCGAATTTCCGCGGGATGATGGCCGTAATCGTCGATCAAGGCGACGCCGTTGTAGCAGCCTTTGATTTCGAAGCGGCGGCCGACGCCGGAGAAGCGTTCGAGCCCGGAGCGGATTAGGTCAGCGGGAACATTCAACGCGAGCGCCACGGCGGCAGAGGCAGCGGCGTTGCGGACGTTGTGAATGCCCGGAGGCGCGGGCAACCGGAAGATTCCCAAATCCTCGCCGTGGTAGGTTAGGCGGAATTCGCTCGAAAGACCCTGGAGCTGCACGTCCGTAATCTGCAGATCGGCCTGGCTGGAAGTTCCGTAAGTAATTACCGGCCGGCGAACGCGCGGAAGAATGGCCTGCACGTTGGGCTCGTCCAGACACAGCACCACGGAGCCGTAGAACGGCACGCGATTGACGAATTGCAGGAAGGCGTCCTGAATTTCCTCGAGCGATTTGTAATGGTCCAGATGCTCGCGGTCGATGGTGGTGACCACGGCAACCACCGGCGCGAGCAGGAGAAACGAACGATCGCTTTCGTCGGCTTCGACCACCATGTATTCGCTCTGGCCCACGCGAGCGTTCGAACCCGCATGGTTCACTCGCCCACCGACGACGAACGTGGGATCGAGCCCCGCAGCGCCGAGAACCGCGGCGATCATCGAAGTGGTGGTGGTTTTTCCATGCGCACCCGCCACGGCGATGCCGAATTTCAGGCGCATCAGTTCCGCCAGCATCTCCGCGCGAGGGATCACTGGAATTTTCAGGCGGTGCGCTTCGACGATTTCAGGGTTTTCAGGCGGCACGGCCGAGGACACCACCACCACGTGCGCTCCTTGGACATTTTCCGCGCGATGGCCTTCGTGGACCGTTGCTCCGAGCTTGCGCAGGCGTTCGACCACCGGCGACGTTCGCAAATCTGAGCCGGAAACTGCGTAGCCGATGGTTAGCAGCACTGCGGCGATGCCGCTCATGCCGCTGCCGCCGATGCCCACCAGATGGACGCGCTGAAAATTACGGAAGCTGACGTTCATCGCCCCACATCCCCTACCGCTGTATTCGCCGCCATTTCCGCCGGCACTAAACTTTCCAGAAGATCGACGATATCTTCCACGGCGCGCGGACGCGCCAGCGCTTGGGCGCGATTTTCCATTTCTCGAATTCTCTGGGGCTGGTCCAGGAGGGTAAAAATTTCAGTTGTGAGCCGTTCCGGCGTCAGCTCTTCCTGCGGAAGCAGCCGAGCGGCGCCGGCATCTTGCATGGCCGCAGCATTGCGTGTTTGATGCGCGTCCGTGGAAGCTCCGAACGGGATGAAGATGGCGGCGCGTCCGGAGGCGGCAACCTCCGCGACAGTGATGGCACCTGAGCGGCAGACGATCAGGTCCGCCTGGGCAAACCTCTGCGCCATATTCTCGATGAAGGGCAGAACCTCCGCCTGGAGTCCGAGCTTTTCATACGCTACGCGCACCGCATTATAATCACGTTCTCCGGTTTGATGCACGATGAAAAGCTGGTTTTTCCTGGCGGCCAGCAGATCGAGCGAAGAAATTACCGCCCGGTTGATCGGCAAAGCGCCGCGGCTGCCTCCGGTGATCAAAATGTTGAACGGTTCGATGTGCTCCTTCGCCGGAATAGCGAAGAATTCGGGGCGAACCGGGCAGCCGGTGACCACGGCACGGCCGCCAAACTGGTCGGCGGTGGGTTGATGGGCGACGGCAATGCGCTTGGCGATCTTGGCCAGGACGCGATTGGTAAAGCCCGGTTCGACATTTGGCTCGAAAATCACGGTGGGGATGCCGTGCAAGGCAGCCATCAACATCATGGGGCCGGAGGCGTAACCTCCGACTCCGAACGCCACGTTAAAACGGTTGCGGTTCAAAATGCGGTGCGAATCCCACAGGCCTGCCGGGAGCAGCGCCAGATTGCGTAGCAACCGCGTGCCGCCGATACCCTTCAGGCCAGCCGCGCGGATCACTTCAAGCGGCATGCCCGCCTGCGGCACCAATTTCGTTTCCAAGCCGCGCTCGGTTCCTACAAACAAAACGTGCCGGCCTCCTTCGCCGCATCTTGCCGCGGAAGGCGAAGCTCCGCGCCGAAGCCATTCTTTCGCCACGGCCAGCGCCGGGAAAACGTGCCCTCCCGTGCCGCCTCCGGCGATCAGCAGACTCTTGGCGTCCGCGCTCACGTCACATCCGCTTGCTGGCTGATGTTCAGGAGCACGCCCGTTGCCAGCAGCATGCCTAACAAGCTGGACCCACCATAGCTGATAAACGGCAGCGGAATTCCTTTCGTCGGCAGCAGTCCAAGCACGACGCTGAGGTTGATGAGCGCCTGCCCCACCACCATCGCCGTGACGCCGATGCCGAGGAAACGGCCAAAGTCGTCGGGCGCCTTCATGGCGGCTACGAGCCCACGCCAGCCGTAGACGGCAAACAGCACTAAAATCACCACCGCGCCGATGAAGCCGAGCTCTTCGCAAATCACGGAAAAAATGAAGTCCGTGTGCGCTTCCGGCAGAAAGAAGAGCTTTTGACGGCTTTCCATCAGGCCTACGCCGGTGAATCCTCCCGAGCCAACGGCGATGAGCGATTGCAGCAACTGGAAACCGTGTCCCCGCGGGTCAGAGCCGGGCGAGAAGAACGCCTGCACGCGCTGCAACCGGTATGGCACGCTGGTGATGGCGAAATAAACCACTGGCACAGCAACGAGCCCGGCCGTGGCAATGTAACGGTAGGACAAGCCGGCGACGAAGAGCATCACTGCCGCGATGAAAAAAACCATGAACGCGGTGCCGAGGTCCGGCTCCTTATAAATCAGCGCCATGATCAGCGTGACCGTCCCAAGGACCGGCAGCAGCGTTCGCGGCAGGTTGTTTACACCGGGAGCGTGGGGAGCGCAGCGCGTCTCCAAAAACCACGCGAGATAAAAGATGACCATCAGCTTGGCGAGTTCGGAGGGCTGCAAGCTGAGCGGGCCGAGCCGGATCCAGCGGTGCGTCTCATGCGAACGATCCAGGAAATAGACCGCGATCAGCAGCACCAGAGTGACCGACAAGCCGCCAAAAATCACGCGCGGCTGGCGCAGCTTGTGGTAGTCGGTGCGCATCAGCCAAAACATCGCGCCGATGCCCAGCGCGGTCCAAAGCAGCTGGCGCAAGAGGAAGTAGTAGGCGTTGCCGTATTCCTCGCGCGCGCTCATGGCCGAGGCGCTGAAGACCATCACTGCCCCAATCAGGCAAAGCGCCAGAGTGACACCAAACAAGCGGCGGTCTGGCTGAAGAGTTCGCGGCACCGATTTAGCCTTTCCGCGGAGACGATTCCGCGACGGATTGGTTTTCGAGCCGGGCGACCAGTTCCTTAAAAGCGCGGCCGCGATGCTCGTAATCTTCAAACTGATCGAAGCTGGAGCAGGCCGGAGCGAGCAGAACGATATCGCCGGATTGAGTGCGCTCGGCCGCTATTTTGACGGCGCGTTCGAGCGTCCCGGCCTGCTCGCACGGAACCGCGCCGGCCAGATCCGCAGCGATCTTTTTCGCGGCGGCGCCGATCAGCAGCGCCGCTTTGGCGCGCGCGCGCAGCGGCTCTCGAAGAGGCGTGTACGGGCTGCCCTTGTCTTTGCCGCCCAGGATCACGGTCAACGAGCCGGGAAAGGCTTCGATGGCCTTCAGGGCCGCGTCCACGTTGGTCGCTTTCGAATCGTTGTAATAAGAGACGCCGCCGACTTCCGCGACAAATTCGAGCCGGTGCTCGACGGCACGAAACGAATTGATTCCCGCGGCAATGTCCGAAGGCTCCGCGCCCGCCAAATACGCCGCAGCGCAAGCAGCCAAAACGTTCTCAACATTGTGTTCGCCGCGCAGCGAAATCTGATCGCGGCGCCCCAGAGCGATTTCGGAGCCGCGGTCCCGAAAAAAGATTTGCCCGTCGCGCAGAAAAGTTCCCTGCGCCACGCGTTTCGTCCGGCTGAACCAATAAACCAGCGGGTGCGAAGGCATGCGTCGCGCCACTTCCGGATCGTCCGCGTTCAGCACGGCCACATCACGATCGAGCTGCTTATCGAACATGCGCATCTTCGCCGCGGCGTATTCCTCGAAGGAGGCGTGCCGGTCGAGATGATCGGGCGTCAGATTCAGCAGCACGCCAATTTCCGGGCGAAACTCGTCGACGGTCTCGAGCTGGAAGCTGCTGACTTCGGCGACGGTAACGGTGGAATCGGTGGAAGTTTCGACCAGCGAGAGAAGCGGCGTGCCGATATTGCCCCCGATCAGCGTGGGAATGGAAGCGCCCTTCAAAATGTGGGCGATCAGCGCGGTCGTGGTGGTTTTGCCGTTCGACCCCGTGACGGCTACGAGCTTGCCGCGCAAGAATCGCCACGCCAGCTCGATTTCGCTCCACACCGGAATGCCATGCGCGCGCGCCTGTTCAAGCTGCGGCAAATTCGCCGGAACCCCAGGGCTCAGCACGATTAAATCTTGGCGCAAAAATGTGGCCGGGATATGCGCGCCAAGCTCAAGCTTCACTCCAGCCGCGCGAAGTCGTTCGGCGGTTTCGCGCAGTTCGCTTTCCGGCTTCGCGTCCAGGGCGGTTACATCCGCTCCGTAGGCGGCGGCGAAAAGAGACGTGACGAGTCCAGTGCGTGCGAGTCCCACGACCAGCAACCTCTTTCCCGCGAGATCGAAACCGGGTCTCACTTTTATCTACCTCAACTTCAACGTCGTCAGCGCGAAGAGCGAAAAAATCAGCGCTACGATCCAGAAACGCACGATGACTTTCGACTCGCTCCAGCCCGCGAGTTCGAAATGGTGGTGAAGCGGCGCCATGCGAAAGATACGTTTACCCGTCAATTTGAACGATCCCACCTGCAGGATCACGGACAGCAGTTCGATGATGAAAATGCCACCGATGGAAACCAGCAGAATTTCCTGTTTGATTATGACGGCCACCGTCCCAATCGCTCCGCCCAGCGCCAGCGAGCCCACGTCGCCCATGAACATCTCCGCTGGATGGGCGTTGTACCACAGAAATCCCAGCGAAGCGCCCACCACCGAGCCACAAAACACGGTCAGTTCGGCCGCTTGCGGAATTTTCTCGATTTCCAGGTACTCCGCGAAACGCGCGTTGCTCGAAAGGTAGGTGAGCGCCGTCAGCGCCGAAGCCGAAATAATCACGCAGCCGATGGCTAGGCCATCGAGGCCGTCCGTCAAATTCACGCCGTTGGAAAGCCCAGCGATCACCAGCACCAAAAAAATGAGGAACGGAACGTAGGCCAGCAGCCAAATATGCGGCCGCATGAGCAACGAATCGATCACCAGATCGGGATGGACGCGTTTCAGGAATGGCACGCTTAATCGCGTGGAATAAACGCCTTTCGCCTGCAATCCGATCAGCACACCTCCCACCCCCATGCATACCAGCACTTGCAGCAGGAATTTGCGCTTGGCCGTCAGCCCCTGGTTATGCTTGCGCACGACTTTGCTGTAATCGTCCATGAAACCGATCGCGCCGAACGCAAGCGTCGCGCCCAAGGCGGTCAGCACGTACGCGTTCCGCAGATCGGCCCACAGCACCGTGGGCACGAAGATGGCCGCCACGATCAGCAGTCCGCCCATCGTGGGAGTCCCGGATTTTTTCTGATGCCCCTTCGGTCCCTCCTCGCGAATGTACTGCTTCACCTGCATTTCGCGCAGCCGTTCAATCATCCATGGACCGAGCAGGAGCGACAGAAGCAGCGCCGTGAGCCCTGCCACCGCCGTGCGCACCGTGATGTAGCGAAAAACGTTGAGCGGGCTGAAATGCGGCTTGAGCCAGAAAAAGAATAGGTAGTAGAGCATCTCAGCGCGGTCTCTTGGTTGCCGTTTCGAGCGGCTCGGCGGCTTTCGCATTGACGCGTTTGTGCCGCCCATCGAGCGCTTCCAAAATTCTTTCCATCTTCACTCCGCGCGAACCTTTCAGCAGCAGCAAATCGCCCGGCTGCACGAATCGCTCCACGAATTTGGCCGCGTCCTGCGAGTTCGCGAAAACTTTCGCGCGCGCGCGCGGATGCCCGGCTTCCACTGCTGCCTGGAGTAAATCCGCCGCATGGCCGTGCACACCGAATATCCAGTCGATTTTGCCGGCGTTCTCTTCGAGTTGGACGGCGCGCCGGCCGCATTCGCGATGCAATTCAGCGGACGAGGGCCCCAGCTCGAGCATCTCGCCCGCGGCCAGAATTCGCCGCTGGTATCCGGGAGTCGCGGCGAGCAATTGGGTCATGGAGTTGAGCGCTTCGGGACTGGAGTTATAGCAATCGTTGATCACCGAGAATCCTTCCTCGTACCTCACAACTTCGCCACGTTTATCCGCCGGCACGAGCGATGGAAACACGCGCCGCGCTTCCGCGGCTCCGATTCCCCATACGCTCGCCGCGGCAAGGGCCCCGAGCGCGTTCATCACGTTGTGGCGGCCGATCAGCGGCAACTCCAAACGAGCGCGGCCCTCACGCGACACGAAATCGAACGCCGAACCCTCCAGGCCGCGATCTTCGATCGACTCCGCGCGAAATTCCGCTTGCGCGTTGATACCGAAGCGAATCATTGAGCCGCGTGCAACCTCGGCGAACCGCGCCACCCGCTCGTCATCAGCATTCAGGACGGCTGTCGCCTGCGGCCACGGCAGGTTTTCGATCAGCTCGCGCTCGGCGAGCGCAATCTCATCGACCGACGCGAAAAATTCCAGGTGCTCAACGGCCACCCGCGTGACCACGCCTACATTGGGCGAAGCAATGTGCGTCAGCGCCGCCAGTTCGCCGCGGTGCGACATTCCCAACTCCACGACCGCCGCGTCGTGCCGCTCGTCGAGTTTCAGCAACGTCAAAGGCAAACCATATTCGTTGTTCAAATTTCCTTGCGTCTTCAGCACGCGATGCCGCGCGCCCAGCAGCGCCGCGAAAATTTCTTTCGTCGTGGTTTTACCGACCGATCCGGCCACAGCGCCGACCATTCGGCCCGGCCGCTGCCGGCGCCAAACTTCACATGCGCGCGCGCCTAACTGCTGCAGCGCTTTCAAAGTCTCGTCCACGGCAAAGAGTTTCGCCCGCACAAGCGGCGCGTAATCCGCGAGCCGGGCGCGCTCCACGACCGCTGCCGTAGCTCCCGCCTCCAGAACGCTCGCCACAAAACCGTGTCCATCGTGACGCGGACCGCGTATGGCGATAAACAGTTCTCCGGGCCGGATGGTCCGGGAGTCGATGGACGCTCCGGTCACGGTAGCCAGCGCGTCAAGCCCGCTGGGCGGCGATACGCTCAGCGCCTCAGCCAGTTGAGCTATCGTCCAACGCATCGTTTGCCCGCCACTCTATCGTCGTCCTTATTGGTAATCGGCACGCCAGCCGCCACACTCTCCGCGAACGGCTATCTTCGTCACCGGCTGGCTTCTTTGGCATAGCCCTTGCGGTGCAGAATCGTTCGCGCCTTCTCACGGTCGTCAAAGTCGATGGCGCCATCGCGAAGGACTTGGTACGTCTCGTGCCCTTTGCCCGCCAGAATCACGATGTCGTCCGGCTGCGCGTCATCGAGCGCAATGGCTATTGCCTGCTCGCGGTCGGGTTCGATCCGGTATTTCGCGTTGGCCTTCTGCAATCCCACGACCACGTCGTTAATGATTCGAAGCGGATCCTCGCTCCGCGGATTGTCACTGGTGAGCACCACCAGATCGCTCAGCGAGCCAGCTGCTTCGCCCATCAGCGGACGCTTGATGCGGTCGCGCTCGCCGCCCGCGCCAAACAGAGTGATAATGCGCGCCGACGCGCATAGCTCGCGCGCAGTGGAAATCACGTTGCGCAACGCATCGTCCGTGTGCGCGTAATCCACTACCACCAAAAACGGCTGGCCTTCATCGATGCGCTCGAATCGCCCGGGCACCGCGTCGAGACCCGCAATTCCGCGTTCGATTTGGTCGAGAGGGATTCCGAGCCCGATCCCCGCGCCAATCGCCGCCAGAATGTTGTACGCGTTCATGCGGCCCACTAACCGCGAACGAACGCTGAGATCACCTGCCGGAGTTTGCGCCGTAAATTCCAGACCCGCGGCGCTTAACGAAATTTTTTTGGCGGCTACGTCGGGCGAGCCTTTTAGGCCGTAGGCCAAAGTGCTACGCGCAAGACCCTTCAGAGCCGACCCGTACGCGTCATCGGTGTTGACCACGCCCACATCCGGCGCGGCCGCTCCGGTGCCTTCGAAAAGTCGCCGCTTTGCCGCGAAGTACGCCTCGAACGTCTGGTGATAATCCAGATGATCGCGCGTCAAATTCGTGAAAATCGCCACCGCGAAGTGGCAGCCCCACAACCTCTCCATAGCCAACGCATGCGAGCTGGCTTCGAGCGTGGCTTGCGTTCCGCCAGCATCGCGAATCTCGGCAAAAATCCTCTGCAGTTCGAGCGATTCGGGCGTGGTGTTCGGCGCGTCGCCTTCGCCTTTGGGCGTCCGATATCCGGTGGTGCCGATTCGTCCCGCAGTGCGGCCGGCGGCGCGCAAAATGGAATCCACTAGATACGTCGTGGTAGTCTTTCCATTCGTTCCGGTCACGCCGACGAGCTGTAGCGCATCCGCCGGATGCCCATAAAAATTCGCGGCTCCTGCCGCCAGCGCCCTCCGGTCGGTGCCCTGCGCGAGACGAATCCACGCGGCTTCTGCTGGAAAGCCAATCGGCCTGGGCGCTTCGCTGGCCACGGCAACTGCTCCGCGCCGCAGCGCGTCCTCGACAAATTGCAAGCCTTCCAGCCTTGCGCCATGCAAGGCGAAGAAAACTGCGCCGTGAGTCACCTTGCGGCTGTCGCATTCGACGGATACAACATCGACAGCCGAAGGACCAGTCACCGCAGCGACGTCGATCCCCGCAAGCAATTGTTGCAGCTTCATTTCGTGCTTTCTGCCGCTAACCGTCCTCCGCGCCCGCTTGGCCGGTGAATCTGATTTCGCGGCGACCCTCAATTCAAAGCCTGCCGCATCGATGTAGGCGCCAACGTGCCGGGAGCGCCGAGGAGCACCGTCACCTGGCTGCCGCGCGGTACCTGCGATCCCGCATCGGGGAACTGTTGCAGGGCAATTCCGTCTCCAATCACCGAAGGGGCCAGTCCCAATCGCGAACATTCCTGCATCACGCCCCGAATCGTTTGCCCCGCGAGATTCGGCATCACCACGGCGGTTGAATCACTGAATTCAGCCGTGGGCGCCGAATTGCCAGACACTTTGCTTTTGGCGACAGCCTTCTCAAAACGCGCCACGCTAGCGTTACTTCGCGCGGACGCCCGATCGGGCTTTTCCAGGGGCTTGTTGCTCGCCGTTTCCAAATCCGACTGCATGGTAACGTCGCGCGGCACATCGAGATACGCGAGCACCTGCTCCATGATTCGCTTGAAAACCGGGCCAGCCACCTCGTCGCCGTAATACTCTCCGACGGGGGAATCGAGCGATACCAAAATCGTTACCGCCGGATCGTTTACTGGGGCAAAACCGACGAACGAGGCGATGTAGTTGGTTCGCGAATATCTGCCGGTTGCCGGGTCGATCTTCTGAGCCGTGCCGGTTTTGCCGCCTGAGGTATAACCATCGAGTTGAACGTGTTTGCCAGTACCCTCTATCATGACATCTTCCATCATTTCCCGCACCTCGGCGGCGGTGCGCTCGTCGGTCACGCGCCGTGGTGGATCGCCGCGATGCAACCGCACTGGGCCATGTGGCCCGTGAATTTCTTTTACGATGCGCGGGCGGTAGAGAATCCCGCCATTGGCGATGGCTGAAATGGCCGATATGATCTGAATCGCTGTGACGCCCACTTCCTGCCCCGTGGCGATCGAGGCGATTGAAGTGGCAGACCAGTCGTCAAGCGGCCGCAGCAGTCCGCGACTTTCGCCGGGCAGGTCGATACCCGTGAGCTTTCCGATGCCGAACTGGCGGATGACCCGATAGAAGCGCGGCGCGCCCAGCCGCAGCGCCACCTTGATTGTGCCGACCTCGCTCGAATTTGCCAGTACTTGCCGTACCGTGAGCATTCCAAACGGGTGCCAGTCGTGGATCACGCGCCCCGCCACCAGGATTTTGCCCATTTGACAATCGATCAATTCATTTGGGCTCACCACACCGTGTTCGATTGCGCCGGTCATCGTGAGCGGCTTGAATATGGAGCCTGGTTCATACGCGGCGGTGACGGCGCGGTCCATGCGCGCGTCCGCCGAATATGCGCCCGGATCGTTTGGGTCGAACTTGGGCCAATTGGCCACGGCGAGCAGGTTGCCGTTATTCGGATTTTGCACCACCACGGTGCCGTGCTTCGCATGCGTTTCCTGCATGGCGCGCGCCAATTCTTTTTCGGCGATGTACTGGATGGTTTCGTCGATCGTCAGCGTGACGCTGTCGCCGGGATCAGCGGCCGATTCGGTGCGGTCGTACCAGCGGCGATGTCCATCGGCCATCACCATCATTCGGCCCGGGCGCCCGCGAATCTCTTTGTCGAGCGACTGCTCGATACCGCCGATGCCCTTTTCGTCCACGTCCACGTAGCCGACCACGGAAGCCGCCAAATCGCGTTGCGGATATACGCGCCGGTTTTCTTTCTGAAAGAACACGCCGCGCAAATTCATGTCCGAGATGCGCTGAACCGTGGCGGGCGAAAGTTTCCTCGCCAGTCGAACCGGCGCGTGCGCGCCGCGAATTCGGGCCGCCAGGTCGTCGGCGGAAACATTCAGCGCGCGCGATAGCAAATCGGCAACCGTATCGACATCGGTAATTTCGGACGGATCGGCAAAAACGGAGTCCATCGGCAGGCTGACGGCGAGTTCGCGGCCTTTGGAGTCGTAGATCGTGCCGCGCATCGGGCTGATCTCGAAAATGCGCTCTTGTTGACGATCGGCTCTTGCGAGGTATTCGCTATAGCGGAAGAGCTGCAGGTAACCTAGACGGAACAACACCGCCGCCATCCATACCACCGCCAGCACCCAGACCACCAGCCAGCGGAGACGCCGGTTGCGCTGCTCCATGGAATCCGACCCTATCGAAACAGATCTTCCAGCGCGTTCGACGCTGCTCGCGCGGAAGGGCCCTGCATGCGGGCCGCTCGTTCGCGCCCACCCAAATCAACCAAATCAAATTGAATTCGTTGTTGACAGCCGCAGTCAGGGCTGGGGAACTTGTTCCAGCATGCGTGCATCGGCGAGCATCGCATTGCCCGTTCCCTGGACCGGAGCCACCTGGCCGGGCACTGGCACCGTCAATCCCAGCTGATTTCGCGCAATCGCATCCACGCGCATCGGCGAGCGCAATGTGGCGACTTCCAGATGTAGCTGCTCGTTCAATTCCGCCGAGCGCGCCCGCTGCGCGTCCAACTGCTCGATCTTGTAACGGATTTGAATGCACTCGAAATGCTGCCAGGCATAAAACAGCAGGCACGCCGTGATCGCCGCGCCTATGCCGACTTTTCGCCAGAATTCCTTCAATTTCGCGGGAGGCGCATATCGCATCAGGCGCGAATTATCGATCCGCTTCACGGTGTAATACTCGGTCATGACCAACTCCCCGCCGGCAAGCCCTCCGCCGGCGCCAATTTTTCCGCGACGCGCATCTTCGCGCTGCGCGCGCGCGGATTGCCTTCGCTTTCCTCCGCGGTGGGCTGGATGACCCGCTTCGTAAGCACTCGAACGCTCCGCTCCTGCGCCAATTTCTGAAAAGCGTGCTTCACGCGGCGATCTTCGAGGGAGTGATAACTTAGGACGATCCATCGTCCTCCTGGATTCAAAGTGGCAGGGGTCCGTGAAAGAAACTGCTCGAGTTCCTCCTCTTCTCGATTCACCGCTATCCGCAGCGCCAGAAACGTTTTTGTCGCGGGATGCAGTCTCTGCCTTCCCCTT
>JBOGMX010000050.1:0-45235 GCA_050746725.1 Candidatus Acidiferrales bacterium
CGGGGGATAACGTGTCGGCGGAGATATCGCTGATCACTCCGGTGGCGTTGGAGAAGGGGCTGCGCTTTGCGATTCGCGAAGGCGGCCACACCGTGGGCGCCGGCGCCGTCACTGAGATCATCGAGTAGGCAAAGGAACATGCGAGAAATCATTACATTGCAGTGCGGCGAGTGCAAAAACCGAAACTACACCACCACCAAGAACCGGAAAAAGCATTCCGACCGGCTGGAGACGCAGAAATTTTGCAACACGTGCCGGAAGCACACAGCTCACAAGGAAGTGAAGTAAACATTCGGCGGAATGAGTCCTGAGGCTCCCGGCGGAGTTCGAGCCGCAGGCTCAAGAATTTAGGGGAGTAGGTTCAACGGCAGACCGCCGGTCTCCAAAACCGGATGTGGGGGTTCGAATCCCTCCTCCCCTGCCAGTTTTGAGCGGGGAGCCGGCCAAGAAGCAACGCGAGACTTAGATTTAAAGGCAACCGGCGCGACATGGCACAGGCGGCAAAATTGAACAAGGAAGAAGCAAACGGAGGGCCGTCATTCTCGGTACCGGAGCCGGTCGGAAAGATAGTCAGCTATCCCCGGCGGCTGCGGACGTTCCTTCACGAAGTAAAAGTGGAGATGAAGCAGGTGAACTGGCCTTCACGACACGAAGTCTGGTCCACCACGATCGTGGTCACGGTTACGGTGGCTTTTTTCGGACTGTTTTTCTTCTCGACAGACGCGGTGTTTGGCCACGCGGCGAAATGGGTGCTGAGCTATTTTGGAAGTCACTGAAGGAAATTCGATGACCAAGCAGTGGTACATCGTCCACACCTACTCGGGGTTTGAGCGAAAGGTGAAGGAGAGCCTCGAGAGCCGCGTGGCGGCGTTCGGGCTAACGGACAAAATCGGACAGGTCATCATACCAACGGAATCGGTGGTGGAAGTGCGCGGTGGCAAAAAGGTGATTTCGCCGCGGATGTGCTATCCCGGCTACGTGCTGGTGGAAATGGAAATGGAAGATTACACCTGGCACGTGGTCCGTTCCACGCCCAAGGTGACGGGTTTTGTCGGTTCCGGGCAATATCCTTCACCGCTCACGGAGGAAGAAGTTCAAAACATTTTGAACCGGGCGACGACCACGGCGGAAAAGCCGAAGCCGAAGTTGTCGTTCGAGCGCGGCGAGAAGGTTCGCATCAACGAAGGCGCGTTCGCGAATTTCACTGGTACCGTTGACGAAGTGAATCCCGACCGCAGCACGCTGAAGGTTTCCGTGACGATTTTCGGGCGCTCCACGCCCGTGGAACTCGATTTCGCACAGGTGGAGAAGGTCGCGTAAGAGAATGTTGGAGCGCGCAGGGGACGCATAAGAAATGGCTAAGAAAGTTCAAACAACGGTGAAATTGCAGTTGCCGGCGGCGAAAGCGACGCCTGCCCCTCCGGTGGGCACGGCGCTTGGTCCGCACGGCGTGAACATCATGGATTTTTGCAAGCAGTTCAACGGGAAAACGGCGAAAGAGCCGGAGGGAATGATCATTCCCGTGCTGGTGACAATCTACACGGACCGCACCTTCACGTTCATCCTGAAGACGCCGCCCGCGTCCGAATTGCTGAAGCGCGCCGCGGGAATCGTGAAAGGTTCGCCGGAACCGAACCGAAATAAAGTGGCGAAAGTCACCCGCAAGCAGGTGGAAGAAATCGCCAAGAGCAAGCTGCAGGACCTGAACACCATGGCGCTCGATTCCGCCATCCGTTCGGTGATGGGGACGGCCCGCAGTATGGGCATTGAGATCGCGGAATAACGAAGGGCAGGAGAGACCGATGGGCCGCAGCGCAAAAGTAGGAGGCAAGAACATCGACCGCGCCCGAAAGCTGGTGGAGGAGCGCGTCTATAGCCTGGAAGAGGCCGCCGAGCTCCTTCGCAAGGCACACTTCGTCAAATTCGACGAGACGGTCGAATTGGTGATTAATCTAGGCGTGGATCCGAAGCAGTCGGACCAGATGGTCCGTGGCACGGTGGTACTGCCGCACGGGCTTGGCAAGTCGAAGCGCGTGCTGGTGATCGCCAGCGGTGAAAAAGTCCGCGAGGCGCAGGAAGCCGGCGCGGATTTCGTTGGCGGCGACGACATGGTCCAGAAGATTTCCGAGGGCTGGACGGATTACGAAGCGGTGATCGCGACGCCGGACATGATGAAGTCGGCCGGAAAGCTCGGCAAAGTGCTCGGCCCGCGCGGATTGATGCCCAACCCGAAGACCGGAACGGTCACGTTTGAAGTCGCGCGCGCGGTGAAAGAGATCAAGGCCGGCAAAGTGGAGTTCCGTTTGGACAAGACTGGGATCATTCATTCGCCGATCGGCAAGATCAGTTTTCCGGCGAAGAACCTGGCCGAGAACGCGCAGGCGCTGCTGAACGCTGCGGTGAAGGCGAAGCCCGCGGCGGCCAAGGGCAAATACATTAAGAAAATCACGCTTACGTCGACGATGGGCCCCGGAGTCACGATCGATCACACGGAAGCGGAAACGGCCACGGCGGTTGCTGCGTAGAGAAAAGGGTCAACCATGAAGAAGAAAGCCGAAAAGAAGGCACAAGCGGAAGAGCTTCGCGCGCAGCTGGCGACGGTTTCAACCGTCATTCTTTCCACGTTTCAGGGAATTACGGTCGAGCAGGATACGCAACTGCGGCGGGCTGTGGAGGCTGCTGGCGGCAAGTACGAGGTGGTGAAGAACACGGTGGTGGAGCGCGCTGCGGAAGGCACGCCGGCCGAAGGGCTGCTCAAGAATCTGAAGGGCACCAATTCGATCTCTTACACCAAGACCGATCCAGTGACGCTGGCTAAGATTCTGACCAAGGTTGCAAAGGAAGTGCCGGCCTTCAAGTTTCGCGCCGGCCTGGTGGAAGGCCGCGTGATTTCCATGCAGGAAATCGGCCAGCTCGCGCTGCTACCCAGCAAGGAGGAGTTGATCAGCAAGATCATGTTCCTGCTGAACGCTCCGGCGCAGCGCGTGGCCTCGGCGCTGGCGGCTCTGCCGCGGAACCTCGCGGTGGTGACCAGCGAAGCAGTGAAGGCCAACAAATTTGGTCCCCAAGGTCAGGAGCCGGAAAATGCGCCGGCAGTCCCGGTCGCTCAGTAATCGGGTGTTTTGTCGATTTCACGTTTTTCATTTTCGAGGAGGATGAGAAGGCGATGGCTAGCAAAGTGGAGGGGATTCTGGAGGAGATCAAGGGCCTGACGCTGCTTGAGGCTGCCGATTTGGTCAAGAAGATGGAAGAGACCTTCGGCGTTTCGGCGGCCGCGGCAGCTCCCGTGGTGATGGCGGGCGCGGCGGCAGGTGCAGCAGGCGCGGCGGCTGAGGAAAAGACGGAATTCAGCGTCGTCTTGACTGCGGTCGGCGCTAACAAGATCAACGTGATCAAGGCTGTCCGTGAAGTCACCAGCCTGGGCTTGAAGGAAGCCAAGGATCTGGTCGACGGTGCCCCGAAGACTGTGAAAGAAGGGGTAGGCAAGGACGAGGCGGCCACGATCAAGAAGAAATTCGAAGAGGCCGGGGCTAAGGTCGAGATCAAGTAGTGCAGTTTGCGTTAGCGGCCAGCGGGACTGCAAAGGAACTCGCGCTTTTACGCGCTCCTGTGAACCAAGGCACTTCAAAAAACGTCCTATCCGGACCGGCGGTGCGGGTGTCTCTCCGCGCCGTCTTTCCGTTGTCATTATTGAATTGAAGGGGATCGCCCATGAGTAATCGTAACGGTAACCGCGCAATTCGGGAGCGAGAGCGCCTGGATTTCGCCAAGATCAAAACCGCGGTGCAAATCCCGAACCTTATCGACGTGCAAAAAAAGTCGTATCAGCGCTTTCTGCAAATGGATTTGCTGCCAAGCGAGCGTGAGGACACGGGCTTGCAGTCCGTGTTTGCCTCCGTGTTTCCCATTCAGGATTTTCGCGGTCTTTCGCAACTGGACTTCGTGGACTACGCCATCGGCAACTGGGAGTGCAAGTGCGGCCATTTGCGCGGCCTGCATCACTTGCGCGCCACCTGCCGGAATTGCGGCGCGTCGGTCGTCACCAACCCGTACAAGACGGGCGACGTGCTGTGCGCGAAGTGCGGCACGTTCAACAAAAACACGCCGACCTTTTGCAATAAGTGCGGCGACCCGGTCACACTCCAGCTGAAATACGACGTGAACGAATGCCAGGAGCGCGGTATGACCTACTCCGCGCCTCTCAAGGTCACGATTCGCCTGACCATCTACGACAAGGATCCCGACACCGGCGCGAAATCCATTCGCGACATCAAGGAACAGGAAGTTTTCTTCGGCGATATTCCGCTAATGACCGAGAACGGCACGTTCATCATCAATGGAACCGAGCGCGTGATTGTCAGCCAGCTGCACCGTTCGCCGGGCGTGTTTTACGAGACGGCCAACAACCGCTCCTTCTTTCTCGGCAAGATCATTCCGTACCGCGGGTCGTGGGTCGAGTTTGAATACGACAGCAAGAATCTTCTGTACGTCCGTATCGACCGCAAGCGGAAATTCCTGGGCTCAATCTTCCTGCGCGCGCTGGGAATGAAGACCAACGAGGAGATCTTACGCACCTTTTATCAGGTGGAGCGGATTTCACTGCGCGGCAATAATATATTTTGGAATGTTTCTGACGGCTTGATTGACCGGAAGCTCTCGCGCGAGATCAAGAATCCGAAGACCGGCGAAGTGGTGGTTGCTGTGCACAAGCGGATCAGCGAGGCGCTCTATAAGGAAATGGGGAAGGCGCACGTCACGCAGGCGGAAATCGGCGTGGCTGATCTCGAAAACGCGGTGACCGTCGGTGAACTGGTGAACCGCCAGACCGGCGAAGTGCTGCTAGAAGCCAACAAGCCGCTGACCGCGGAAATCTGGACCGCGATTGCCGAGGCCGGAATCACCGAAGTGGACGTCTGCTTCCCAGACCGCGATGATGTGGGCAACATCGTCACCCGCACGCTCGAAAAAGACTCGATCCACTCGCCCAAGGAAGCGCTGATTGAAATTTACCGCAAGCTGCGCCCCGGCGATCCTCCTACGCTCGAAACCGCCACCGCGCTCTTCAACGGCATGTTCTTCGACCCGCGCAAGTACGATTTCAGCAAGGTCGGGCGCCTGAAATTCAACATCAAGCTGGGCATCGAAACGCCGCTCGATAAGCGCACGCTCGATCCGGGCGATTTCGTTTCCGCGATCAAGTACCTGCTGAAGCTGCGCCGCAACGTCGGAACGGTCGACGATATCGATCATCTCGGCAACCGCCGCGTCCGCGCGGTGGGCGAACTGCTCGAGAATCAATTCCGCATCGGCCTGGTCCGCATGGAACGCGCGATCAAGGAAAAGATGTCGGTGTACCAGGAAATGTCCACGGCTATGCCGCACGACCTTGTGAACGCGAAGCCGGTAATGGCTGCGATTCGCGAATTCTTCGGCAGTTCACAGCTTTCGCAATTCATGGATCAAACCAATCCGTTGAGCGAAATCACCCACAAGCGGCGGCTTTCGGCGCTCGGTCCAGGCGGGCTTTCGCGTGAGCGCGCCGGATTCGAAGTGCGCGATGTCCATCCCACACACTACGGCCGCATCTGCCCGATTGAAACGCCAGAAGGCCCGAACATTGGTTTGATCAGCTCGCTCTCCTGCTACGCGCGGATCAACGAGTTCGGATTCATCGAGTCGCCTTACCGCAAGGTGAAGGGCGGCCGCGTGATCGACTACGTGCAGATCGTCAACGCCGGCGACAGCGAATTCAAAGCCGGCGAAATTGTGGAGCGGGAAAAGGTCGAGGAAACAAACGACGAACTGAAGCGCCGCCGCGTGGTGGTCGAGCCTTACTGCTTCTACCTCTCCGCGTGGGAGGAAGATCGCTACGTGGTCGCGCAGGCCAACGCTCCTCTCGATGACAAGCTGCGCATCATCACGGACCTGGTGAACTGCCGCCAGGCCGGCAACTTCGTCCTGAAGAGCCGGGACGAAGTGGATTACATCGACGTTTCACCGAAGCAGCTCGTTTCCGTGGCTGCCAGTTTGATTCCCTTCCTGGAAAATGACGACGCAAACCGCGCATTGATGGGCTCCAACATGCAACGCCAGGCCGTTCCGCTGATCAAGGGCGAAGCGCCGTTGGTCGGCACTGGCATGGAGCGTGTGACCGCGCGTGATTCCGGCGCGGTGATCGTTTGCAGGCGCGACGGCATCGTGGATCAGGTCGATTCGGAACGCGTGATCGTGCGCGTCGAATCGGATCAGTCCGGCGTGCTGAGCCGCGAAGTCGGATCGGACATTTACCTACTGACGAAATTCAAGCGATCGAACCAGAACACCTGCGTCAGCCAAAAGCCGTTGGTCCGCGCGGGAGACCGCGTGAAGCAGGGCCAGGTGCTGGCCGATGGCCCTTGCACCGATCGCGGCGAGCTGGCGCTTGGGCGCAACGTGCTGGTCGCGTTCCTTCCGTGGCGCGGCTACAATTTTGAAGACGCCATTCTCGTCAGCGAAAAGCTGGTGAAGGAGGACTATTACACTTCAATACACATCGAGGAATACGAAATCGAGGCGCGCGACACCAAGCTCGGTCCCGAGGAAATTACTCGCGACATTCCGAATATCAACGAGAGCTTCCTGCGCAACCTCGACGAAAGCGGCGTGATTCGCATCGGAGCCACCGTCAAGCCCGGCGACATTCTGGTCGGCAAGGTTACGCCGAAAGGCGAGACCACGCTGACCCCGGAAGAGAAGCTGTTGCGCGCGATCTTCGGCGAAAAGGCCGGAGACGTTCGCGATGCCTCCCTCTACTGCCCGCCGGGCATCGAAGGCACGATCGTCGATGTGAAGATTTTCTGCCGCAAGGGCGCGGAAAAGGACGAGCGGCACAAGGCCATCGAGGCCGCGCACGTGGCCAAGCTCGAAAAGAACCTCGCCGATGAGATTCGCATTCTCACCGATGAGCGTTTGAAGCGCTTGAACGACTTGCTCGGAGGCCAGAAGCTCGTCGCCGACTTGCACGATGAGCGCACCAACAAGCGCCTGCTCAACAAGGGTGCCGAGCTCACGCGAGACATCCTGGAGAAAATTTCCACCCGCAACCTGAAACGCTTGCGTCTGAACGACAAAGATCCGCTACTCATTGAGAAGATCGACGAAATCGAGGAGATGACCTCGCGGCAGATCGACGTGCTGCGCAAGATCACCGACGAGCGCGTCGCCAAGCTCAAGAAGGGCGACGAACTTCCGCCGGGCGTGATTAAGCTTGTCAAGGTCTATATCGCCATGAAGCGCAAGCTTTCCGTTGGCGACAAAATGGCCGGACGGCACGGCAACAAAGGCGTGATCGCGCGAATCGTGCCGGCCGAAGACATGCCGTACATGCCGGATGGCACGCCGATGGAAATCGTTCTCAATCCGCTTGGCGTTCCTTCGCGAATGAACGTTGGCCAGATCCTGGAAACGCACCTCGGCTGGGCGTCGAAGGCGCTTGGAGAGCGTGTGTCCGCGCTCATTGATGCGGGGGCACGTGCTGAATCGGTGCGCAAGTGGTTCAAGGAAGCTTTCGGGCCCACGTCTGTTTGGAAGACGATCTCTGAGCTGGATGACGAAACGTTGCTCGAAGTGGCGCATGGATTCCGCGAGGGCGTGCCGTTTGCGACGCCGGTTTTTGACGGCGCTCGTGAAGGCGATATCCGCCACTTGCTGGAATTCACGGAACTGCCCGAAAGCGGCAAGATCCCGTTGTACGACGGCATGACCGGCGACGAATTCGCTCAGCAGGTCACCGTCGGCTACATCTACATGCTCAAACTGTCGCACTTGGTTGACGACAAAATCCACGCCCGCTCGATCGGTCCGTACTCGCTGATCACGCAGCAGCCGCTCGGCGGCAAGGCCCAGTTCGGCGGACAGCGCTTCGGCGAAATGGAAGTCTGGGCGCTCGAGGCGTACGGCGCGGCGCACATTTTGCAGGAGCTGCTCACCGCCAAATCGGACGACGTCTATGGCCGCGCCAAAATTTACGAGGCCATCGTAAAGGGCGAGCCGGGAATCGAGCCCGGTGTCCCCGAGTCGTTCAACGTCCTGGTGCGCGAGCTGCAGTCGCTCTGCTTGGATGTCGAGCTCATGAAGCGTCAGAAGCCACAGTTGGAAAAAGCCGAGGCGGCTGATTAGCGCGCGGCGCGGAAGTTCGCGCCGTGGCATTCGAAAGGTTTTCTCGAGTTTCATAACCCCGGCGTAGCCGGGGAGGAGGCAGCCCTTGTATCGTTCGAGCCCTTATGACCGTGCCAGCCAGATCGCGGATTTTGATTCCATTCGCATCAGCCTGGCGAGTCCTGAAAAGATCCGGTCGTGGTCGCACGGCGAAGTGACCAAGCCGGAAACGATTAACTACCGTACCTTCAAGCCGGAACGCGACGGCCTGTTTTGCGCCAAGATTTTCGGCCCCGTGACCGACTGGGAATGCTTGTGCGGGAAATACAAGCGCATGAAGCACCGCGGCGTGATCTGCGATAAGTGTGGCGTGGAAGTGACGCTAAGCAAAGTGCGCCGCGAGCGCTTGGGCCATATCGAGCTAGCTTCGCCCTGCTCTCACGTGTGGTTCTTCAAAGGACTGCCCAGCCGCATCGGCTATTTGCTCGATATCACCATGCGCGATTTGGAGCACATACTTTACTTCGAAACCTTCGTCTGCATCGATCCAGGCGAGGTTCCTTCACTGCGCGAAAAGGAAATCCTGCCTGAGGAAAAATTCCGCGAACTACAGCGCGACAATCCCGGCAAGTTCCAAGCAGGCATGGGCGCCGAGGCGATTAAGGAACTTCTGCGCCGCGTGGACGTGGAAAAGCTCTGCGAAGAGCTCCGCGAAAAGATGAAAGTTGACCCAAGTCTGCAGAAGCGAATCAAATTCGCCAAGCGGCTGAAGGTTTTGGAAGCTTTCCGCAAGAGCGGCAATAAACCCGAGTGGATGATTTTGGACGTCGTTCCCGTGCTTCCTCCGGAGTTGCGCCCGCTTGTTCCTCTCGATGGCGGCCGCTTCGCCACGTCCGATTTGAACGACCTTTACCGGCGCGTAATCAATCGCAACAATCGCCTGAAGAAACTGATGGAGCTGCATGCTCCGGACGTGATCGTGCGCAACGAAAAGCGCATGCTGCAGGAAGCTGTCGACGCGCTATTTGACAACGGGCGCCGCGGACGCGTCCTGCGCGGCACCAACAACCGCCCGCTCAAATCGCTTTCCGATACGCTCAAGGGCAAGCAGGGCCGTTTCCGCCAGAACCTGCTCGGCAAGCGCGTGGACTATTCCGGCCGTTCCGTGATCGTCGTCGGCCCCGAACTGAAGCTTCACCAGTGCGGCCTGCCGAAGAAGATGGCTCTGGAGCTCTTCAAGCCGTTCATCTACCATAAGCTCGAAGCCGCCGGCCATTGCACGACCATCAAGCAAGCCAAGGAGTTGGTGGAAGCGCAGGAATCGATCGTTTGGGACATTCTCGAGGACGTGATCCGCGAGCATCCGGTGCTTCTCAATCGCGCTCCCACGCTTCACCGTCTCGGCATTCAGGCGTTTGAGCCTACGCTGGTTGAGGGCAAGGCCATCCGCATTCACCCGCTCGTCTGCACCGCGTTCAATGCGGACTTCGACGGCGACCAGATGGCCGTGCACATTCCGCTTTCGCCCGAAGCGCAGGTGGAAGCCACGGTGTTGATGCTCAGCTCGCACAACATTCTTTCGCCCGCGAATGGCGGCCCCTTGTCCGTCCCGACGCAGGACATGGTCCTCGGCATCTACTACATGACCAAGGCCAAGCCACACGCCAAGGGCGAGGGCCGCGCCTTCGGTTCCACCGAGGAAGTGCTCATGTCTCTCGATGCGGGCGAGGTGGAAATTCTCACTCCAATCCGCCTCCGTTACACCGGAGAGGTGATCGACCTGACCAACGCGTTCGACGATCAGGACGTCTCGCACACGGAACCGGTGCACTTGAACAAGCAATTCCTGCACACCACTGTCGGTCGCGTGATCTTCAACGATCATCTCCCGTCTGATATGCCCTTCATCAACGGTTTGCTCAAGAAGAAGGGCGCGCAGTCCGTGGTGCAGTATTGCTACCTGCGGTTTGGCCTGGAAAAGACGGTGATGGTACTCGACCGCTTGAAGGAACTCGGCTTCCTCTATGCCACCAAAGCAGGAGTTTCGATCGGCATCATCGACATGGTTATCCCCAGCGTTAAGCCCAAGCTAGTGGACGCTGCCGAGCACGAGGTCGTCAAAGTGCAGCAGCAATACCTCGATGGCGCCATCACCAATGGCGAGCGCTACAACAAAGTCATCGCCATCTGGAGCGACGTCACCGAAAAAGTGGCCGATGAAATGTTTAAGGCCCTCGAAGAGCAGGATAAGCAGGGCGTGATCAATCCGATCTACGTCATGGCGGACTCCGGTGCCCGAGGTTCGAAGCAGCAGATTCGGCAGCTTTCCGGGATGCGCGGGCTGATGGCCAAGCCTTCCGGCGAAGTCATCGAGACGCCGATCACCTCGAACTTCCGCGAAGGCCTCACCGTGCTGCAATACTTCATCTCAACGCACGGCGCCCGTAAGGGTTTGGCCGATACGGCGCTCAAGACCGCCGACTCCGGTTATTTGACCCGGCGGTTGGTCGATGTGGCTCAGGACGTGATCATCAACGAGTTCGATTGCGGCACGGCCGACGGCATCTTCGTCGAGCCGATTTTGGAAGCCGGCGTCGAAGTCGAGCCTCTGCGCGATCGCGTGATTGGCCGCGTCTCTCTCGAAAAGATCAAGGATTACGAGGGAAACGTCATCGTCGAGATCAACCAGGAGATCACGGAAGAGCTCGCCAACGCCATGCAAGCTGCCGGCATCGAGCGCGTCAAAATTCGCTCCGTGCTCACCTGCGAATCTCGGCGCGGTGTGTGCGCCCGCTGCTATGGCCGCAACCTGGCCACCGGTCGCTTCGTGGAAATGGGCGAAGCCGTCGGCGTGATCGCCGCTCAATCGATCGGAGAACCCGGCACGCAGCTCACCATGCGCACGTTCCACATCGGCGGAACGGCTACTCGCGTCACCGAACAATCCAAGGTCGAGGCCCGCAACAACGGCTTCGTGAAGTTCATTGACCTGAACATCGTCGAGGGCCGCGGCAAGACCATCGTGGCCATGAACCGTTCGGGCTTGATCGCCGTCGTGGACGAAAAAGGCCGCGAAAAAGAGCGGCACCACGTCGTCTACGGCGCGCGGCTCAAGGTTGAGGACGGGCAGCCGGTCACTAGCAACCAGACCATGGTTGAGTGGGATCCGTACACCTTCTCGATTCTGACCGAATCGGCCGGAACGATCGAGTTCAAGGACTTGCAACCCGGCATCACGATCGAAGAGCAGGTGGACGAGGTAACCGGTCTTTCGCAGCTGGTGGTCACGCTGCCTCCTGGCGACGAAAAGCACCAGCCCACGATCTTGGTTCGCGATTCGCAGGGACGCGCCCGTAAAAAATACCTCATGCCTTCGCGCGCGCACTTGATGGTCGCCGATGGTGACGAGGTCCAGCCGGGCGACGTTCTCGCGAAGATCCCTCGCGAGACCACCAAGACCAAGGACATCACCGGCGGTCTACCGCGCGTCGTCGAACTATTCGAAACGCGCAAACCGCGCGATCCCGCGGTCATTAGCGAAATCGACGGCGTCGTCAAGTACGGCGAAATCGCTAAGGGCCAGCGCAAAATCTACGTGGAAAGCGAAGACGGCCGATCCGTCGGACAGACCGTAAAGGAGTACTCCATCCCGCGCGGCATTCACATCAACGTGCAAGAAGGCGAACATGTCCGGGCCGGCGAGCCGCTGATCGATGGACCGCTCAACCCGCACGACATTCTTGCCGTCCTCGGAGAAAAGTACACGCAGGCCTACCTCGTGAACTCGATCCAGGAGGTCTACCGTCTGCAGGGCGTCAACATCAACGACAAGCACATCGAGACCATCGTCCGCCAGATGATGCGCTGGGTGAAGGTCGAGGATGTTGGCGACACCACGTTCCTGCTGGAGGAACAGGTCGATAAGTTCCGCTTCCGCGAGGAAAACGACCGCATCATTCGCGAAGGCGGCCGCCCAGCAACGGGCCGTCCGCTGCTCCTCGGAATCACCAAGGCGTCGCTTTCCACCGACTCGTTCATCTCCGCGGCCAGCTTCCAGGAAACCACGCGCGTCCTAACCGAGGCGGCGATTTCCGGAAAGGTGGACTATCTTCGCGGCCTGAAGGAAAACGTCATCATGGGCCGCCTGATCCCCGCGGGCACTGGACTTGATCGCTACCGCAATATCCAGCTCCTTACCGAAATTCCCCGGGAGGAGCCGCAACCGATCGAGCCCGAACTTACGCCGGAAGAAGCCGCAGCCCTGGACTTCCTCCGCAAGGATGCGGACGCGGTCGCGGAAAGCTAACCATCCGGTAAGGATAGTCAGCGTGAGAGAGCAATGCGACTGAAGTCTTCACATTAGGTTGAGTTCATCGGGCGGGCCCTGGCACCTCAGGGTCCGCCCTTTTTGTTTATCACAGTCCTCCGAGCGCCTTCCGTGCGGTGTTGAACAGATTGGCAATCCCGCGGCTTTATTTTCCCGTCCGCTCGATCCCGACTGTAAAATTTTGACTGAGCATTTCCGGCATACCGGCTTGCGTGGGATCTGCTCCGATACATGCCCAAGAACAACCATCACGATACGACGCGCTCCGGCGCCTCTTCCGAGTCGCCGATCGAAGGTTTGGCGGAGCGGATTTCCCGTTCGCAGCGTAGCTACCGCGAACTCATAGACAACCTGGATCAGGCCCTCTTCACATTGTCGCTTCAGGGAGAAATTCGAGTCGCCAATCGGCGCCTCGCGCAAATCCTTGGAGCTTCCTTTCAGAACCTGATTGGCGGCAAACTAAGCGATTTTGTGGAATCGCCAAGTTCAGCGGAGGTCGAGCGCTCTCTCCCCGGATTCCTGCGGATCGGATCTTGGTCGGGGATATCACCGATTCGCCTGAAAAGGGATGGGGAACTGCGCTTCTTTCAGTGCTGGCTGCAAGTTGTGCATGAGGAAGGCCAGACGCCTTCGGTGATCGGTTGGGCTCGCGACGTAACCTCAGAGCACGAATCCGAAAATCGCTTTTCAGAGCTCTTTGAATCCCTGCAGGAAGGCATTCTTTTCTCTACTCCGGAAGGCCGCATTCTCGACGCGAATCCGGCGCTCGTTCGTATGCTGGGTTATGCCACCAAGGAGGAATTGCTCAAACACAATTTGTCGGAGATGTACGACGATCCGGCGGACCGGCCGAAGTTCATCAGCCTGCTTGAAAAGAAGGGCTCGCTTCAAGATAACGAACTGGTCCTGCGCTGCAAAGACGGCAAGACAATCTGCTGCCTCGCTTCCGGGCTTGCCACGCGCGACTCGTCCGGTCGCGTCGTGCGCCTCCAGGGAACGTTGGTGGACGTAACGGACCGAATGGAGATTGAAAAGAAACTCCATCTCGAGCAGGAATTCGTTCGCCGGCTGGTCGAATGTTTTCCGGACATGATCGCGGTGCTGGATCGCGAAGGCCGGTTTACGTACTTGAGCGAGCGGGTGCGCGAAGTGCTGGGAGTCTCTCCGCAGGAGTACCTTGGCCGAACGATCGGAGGCGCAACACACGCGGAAGACCGGCAAGATCTCGCTAGAATGATTCACGACATTGTTGACGGGCGGAGCGAGCATTTGCAGATCGAGAGCCGCGTCCGTCATTCGGACGGAACGTGGCGCACGCTTCGTACCACGGCCAGCCCCATGTTCGACGAAAACGGGCGCATCGCTGGTGCGGTCGTGTCCGTACGGGACGTCACCGAGTCGAATCTCGCCGAGCAGCAGATTGCACAAAAGGAAAAGTTCGCGGCCATGGGTCAGATGATGGCTGGCGCGGCGCACGAGCTCAATAATCCGCTCACGGCTATTTTGGGAGTCAGCGACCTGCTCCGCGAACGCGCCACGGACGACTCAACTCGCCGGCAGATCGACCTAATCCTACAGCAGGCGCGCCGCGCCGCTGGAATCATACAAAATCTGCTCGCCTTCTCCCGGCCCTCGGCGCAAGGCAGGCCGAAATTTCGCCTGGACGAACTCTTGCGCGAGATCGTGCGCGCGCAGAGCGCGTCGCTGGCTCAAAAGAAAATCGACGTCAAATTCGAATCTGCAGCGGGGATGCCGGAGGTCGAGGGTGATCGCAGGCTGCTCTCCCAGATATTCTCGAACCTAGTCAGCAATGCCGAGCAGTCCATCGCGGCAGCGCGCGGCCACGGCGCCATCGAAATCTCGCTGCGCGACCTCAAAGGGCGCATGTGCGTCACGATCGCGGACGACGGCGCCGGAATTCCTCCGGAAAACCTGCCGAAACTTTTCGATCCTTTCTTTACCACCAAGCGCCCAGGCGGCGGAAGCGGTCTCGGTCTGACGATTTGCCTGGCCGTGGTGAAGGAGCACGGTGGAACCATCGAAGTGAACTCCACGCCAGGCGAGGGGGCATCTTTCCGTGTATTTTTGCCGTCAGTTGCCGAGGAAACGAAGGGGCTTCAGCAAACGCGTCCGGATGCTGGCGCCACCAAGCCGGAGGGGTCGCAACCGCTGGCCGGGCACACGGTTCTTGTCGTTGATGACGAAGAAAGCATCCGCGAGATCGTCCAGGAAGGACTTTCCGCGCGAGGAATGAAGGTGCACGCAGTCGAAAGCTCCGAGGAAGCGATGTCGTATCTCGAAGCAAATCGCTGCGACGTAGTAATCTCCGATTTCAATCTGCCCGGTATGAGCGGCGAAACATTTTTCAAACGTCTCACAACGGAGAGCAGGGCGGCGCAGCTGCCCCGCTTCGTTTTCATGACTGGCGATTTGGTGGAATCGGAATTTTTTGACCGGTTGAGGGAGAAAGGATCTGGCGTGTTGCAAAAACCGTTTCACATCGGCGCGCTGGCGGATCTCTTGGCCGGTTTATTCAAGCGGTAAGCTTGCGGCGCTTCCTCTATCCTGTTAGCGGCCTCGCCTATTGATTTCTTGGAGCGGAGGATCAGTTCACGCCGAAGTCCCACACGTATAGGCTCATGCCTTGATTTGGTAGGATCTCCGCAATCACGTACTCGCCGCGCGAAAGCTTCCGGCCCATCGTGAAGCGATAAACCCCTTTTGCGATCACCCAGCGCTGCAAGGGCAACGCGTCGCTGCTCGTATGCTGATTGCCCATCAAGGTGTCCAGGTTCATGATGTGCCGGTCGCCGTGTTGAACCTTGGCGCGTATTAACATCACATCCGGCTCGCGAGGATCGCCGGTGCGAAGGTAGAATTCCGGTTGCCTGCTGTTCAGGCGCAATTTCGCGTGTTTCCCGGGAATCGAAATCACGTTGCGGGAAGGAATGATCGGAACGGGCACGAGCACCCGTTCTAGGAAATGCGTTTTGGAGACATGCGAATCGGTTTCCGCTTGCGGTACTTGCAGCACCGATTTTCCGTCAAAAACGAAAAGGCCGTCGCCGGGCGGCAGGAAAATTCCGGGCGCCACTACCAAGCTTGCGTCGATGTCGAGCGTCGGCACGGCGCGTCGTTCGTCTTCTTGCTTCTCTGCTTTTTTTAGGAGCGACGCTTGGCTCTTTTCTTCCTGCGCCTCCCGCTTACGCGTCGCGTCCCAATCTACGATGGAGGTCGGGATTACCTCCCACTGCAATCGATCGATGCTGTAATATCGGACGCGGTCGCCCTGAATGTCATATTCGCTGACCAGCTCGTAGCTGCCATCCTTTAGCATCAGCTTTGTTCCGCGGGGAATAGGCGAAACGAATTTGCCGGAGTGTGGCTGAGCGTTTTCACCGGTGGAATTGTTTGGTTTGGTGCTGGATTGTGCCGGAGCGAGGCCCGAGAAAAGTAGTGTGATGAAAAGCAGCGCCGTCAAGGCGATCGGTCTTGCCGGAACCAAATTTTCCGATTGCCTTCTGCTGGGCATGGCCGATTCGCCTCACATACGTAGGATGCGGCGCCAAGCGACTTGGTCTGAAGACAGGTTAGCTCCGAGCGGGCCAAGGCGCAAATTCTCTGGGCGTTGAGGGAAAAAATTGGCGGGACTCCGGCACGACGCCGGCGGGGCGACGAGATCGGCGGTATCTAGTGTTCGCAGCGCGGTTGAAGGCGGTTCATGATCATCAGATCGGCGTGCGTGAATAGCCACGTCTCTGGATCCACCACTTCCGCCATTCGCGCGAGCGTGCCGAGGTGCTTGTTGCGCGCCAAACCGCGTAGGTGCTCGCGGCAAATGCCCGTCAAGCGGGAGACTTCTTCCTCGGTAAAGAACTTCTGACTGGTTTTGACTCGGACCATCCCTGGCCTCTCAGTCTGGTTTCCAATTACACGCAGGTTAAGCGTTGACACGTATCCATGCAATAGCAGTTCCGTACCAGCGCCAGCAAACTAAATTCTCAGGTGCCCCCGTAAGTCACTCATAGCGAATGGCTTATGCAATTCCAATCCGCGCCGAATTTCAGCCTAGTTTCAATCGCTTGCGCCTAAGTGGAACGATCTGTATATCGGCGGAAGATTTCTACAGATTAACGGAGGGACAGCCGCCCGGTAAATTTCGCTTTCAATTCGCGGGGCTACGTTCTTTTTCGAATGCGCGCGCAATTTGCAGGACACGCGATTCGCCAAAATGAGGCCCGAAAATCTGCATGCCGACCGGGAGGCCGTCTTTGGTTCTGCCGCAGGGAATCGAAATGCCAGGTACGCCGGCAAGCGAACCGGTTACCGTATAAATGTCCGCAAGGTACATTTGCAGCGGGTCGGCGGTTTTTTCCCCCAGGCGAAAAGCAGGCGTAGGCGCAGTAGGGGTGACGACTGCATCGACTTTTTGAAATGCCTCCGAGAAATCCCGTGCAATCAGCGTGCGGACCTTCTGGGCGCGCAAGTAATAGGCATCGTAATAGCCAGCTGAAAGCGCATAGGTGCCTAGCATAATGCGGCGCTTCACCTCGGGACCAAAGCCGCGGTCGCGGGATTGGCGGTACATCTCGGTGAGCGTCGAGCCAGGGACGCGAAGGCCGTAACGCACGCCATCGTATCGCGCAAGATTCGAACTGGCCTCGGCCGTGGCAATGACGTAGTAGGTCGCGATTGCGTAGTCCGTGTGCGGCATTTTCAGCGGAATGAGGCGGCAGCCGAGTCTTTCGAGCAGCGCGATGCCGGATTCGACTTGCGCTTTCACCTCGGCGTCGAGGCCTGCTCCAAAGTAGTTTTCCGGCACTCCGATGCGTAGCCCCTGGACGGGCTGGTCGATTTCAGCGGCATAATTCGGCACCGGCAGCGCCGCTGAAGTGGAGTCGCAGGCGTCGTGCCCGGAGATGACGGAGAGAATTGCCGCCGCGTCAGCCACGCTTTTTGCGAATGGGCCGATTTTATCGAGTGAAGACGCAAAGGCCACGAGGCCGTAGCGCGAGACGCGCCCATAGGTCGGCATCATGCCGGGAACACCGCAGAAAGACCCCGGTTGCCGGATAGAGCCGCCGGTATCGGTTCCCAGAGATGCCAGCGCAAGATCCGCCGCGACGGCAGCGGCCGACCCTCCGCTGGACCCCCCGGGAACACGGTCGAGGGCCGCAGGGTTGCGTACCGGGCCGTAGGCGGAATTTTCGTTAGAGCCGCCCATGGCGAATTCGTCGCAGTTGGTCTTGCCGAGGAAGACCGCGCCTGCGGCATCGAGGCGCTCGACGGCGGTTGCGTCATACGGCGGAACGTAGTTCTCGAGAAATTTCGATGCGCAGGTGGTACGGATGTCGCGCGTGCTGATCACGTCCTTGATCGCGATGGGGACTCCGGCGAGAGGCGGCAAATTTTCGCCGCGAGCGACCATCGCGTCAATGCGGCCGGCCTGCTCGTAAGCGCGCTCGGGCGAGAGCGTCAGAAAAGCATTTAGCTCGGGATTCCGGCGCTCGATTCGCGCGTAATAGTCAGCGGCCAGTTCGCGGGCGGATATTTTTTTAGATTCGAGAGCGGCTCGCACGCTCGCTACGGTCCACGGCGCGGCGCTCACCGGTCGATCACCTTCGGCACGCGAAAGAACGGCTTCGCTGAGTCCGAGGCTTGCGCCAGTATGGCCTGTGAAGCTTCACAAGGCCGCAGGACGTCCTCGCGGAGCTCCGGATGAGGTTCAGCGCCAGGCGCGACGGTTGACGCGCCCTGTGGGGCGGAATAGAGCACCTGCGCCATCGGCTCGACGTTCGAAACGTCAAGCTCGTTCAGCTTATCGACATAGCTGAGAATGGCATCGAGCTGCTTTTGGTGGGTCTCGACCTCCTCCGGGGAAAGGCCGAGGTGGGCGAGTTCGGCGACCCGCAGAACATCCTCGCGGGAGATTTTCATGGGAGCATAGCCAGCCGGAGAACCGCCGTTTCGGCTGCACCGGGACGTTCCGGGTAAGAGCATGCCCGGTCTTTTGTTTTCAACAAGTTAGATGCGATTCTACTCGAAAGGCTGTTCCGGGTAGAATTAGCGACTCTGTGGACAGAAATCAGGGACGAGAAACGAAATAAATGCGAAGAGTTTGAACGGACAATCGCGCGCGGGCTTTCCCGATCCGGGGACGGGCGGAGGCGGTCATGCAGCGAGCGCTCAACCCGCAAACGGGGCGAAGAGACAGCCAACGACTGCCGCAGGCTGCGCGCTTGCGAAACGCGTTTCGCCATCGATTTGGCTACCAGCTCCATTTTCCCTTTTCCCTGTACCGGCGATTTGTGGCTGAGCCGCCGGTGCGCGATTTCCATTCATTCCACCCGCTCTCTGCGCCCTCCAAGCGAGCAACTGAAAACAACCACAATTAGCATGGCGTAGTTCTGAATGCAAGGCAAAGCTCGGGTCAACAGCAGACAGGCTGGGAATCAGTTCGGAGCCGAGCTGAATCTAGTGCGCGCACAGCTACTTACGGGCGGCGGCGGATAAAAGGCGTATGCGAGTTGTCGAATTCGTGCGGAATGGGGGCCTTGGCCTCGGACGGCACGAACTTAAGTTCGCGAACGAGAGTTGTGCCCCATGCGGAATTGATGCGCGCGCGAAGGTCCTGTTCCATCCTCGATATCTGTGTTTGCCATGCGGGGGTATCGGCGGAAAGCTCCAGGCGGCCACCCGCGCAGCGAAGCGGGCGAGTATGCGCGGCGATTTGCGCGCCGACGATCGAGGGCCAAGCGCTCTCGATCCACGCAAGAGTAGCGTCCGGGCGATTGATGCGGCGAATTACGTTGCTGAGAAAATCTCCGGCGCGGTCCATGGGCAACGGATTCTAGCACAGGGTCGGAGCATGCGAACCCAAGGAAGCGCATATCACTGAGGAAAACTTGTGAAAGCCGAGAACAGGGCCATCGGTGAACAATCTTCCCATCAGCATTCTCGTGCGGACGCTTCTGGCCCTGAATCACGTTTGGACGCGCGTACGAGGCGAACAGCCTCCTTTCGGTGTGGCTGCGTCGGAATCACCTTGACCGTCACCATTTTTTCAGGAAACGCCCTCCCCTTGCTTACCGAGGGAAGAACCATTATCATTGGTTACCGAGGACATAAACATGAGCAAGCCTTCCGATCTCGTGCAGGGCACGCTGGATATGTTGTTGCTGAAAATTCTTGCGCTTGAGCCGATGAACGGTTTTGCCGTCAGCCAGCGGTTGAAGCAAGTGTCGGGCGATATTCTCCGGGTGAGCGATGGATCGCTCTACCCAGCCTTGCACAAATTGGAGCAGGAGGGCTGGATCACAGCGGAGTGGAAGACGTCCGTCAATGGCCGTCGCGCGAAATACTATTCGCTCACGCGGCTGGGGCGGAGACAACTTGAAAAGGAAGCTGACAACTGGGGCAGGTTGTCGAGCGCAATTTCGCGAGTGGTCAAACTTAAAGAGGCCTAAGTGATTCGAGCACGTTAGGAGGCGGCAATGCGACCGGTGCGCTGGTTTTACAAGGTGTCATTCTGGTTTCACGCGCTCCTGCATCGGCGAGCAGTCGATCAGGAACTGGATGACGAAATCCAGTACCACATCGAAGCAAAAACGGACGAGAACATCGCGAAGGGAATGACGCCGAAACAAGCGCGCCGCGCGGCGCGAATCGAACTAGGTGGCGTCGAGCAGGTCAAGGAACGGGTCCGCGCGGCTCGGGCGGGTGCCTGGTTCGAAACCTCCGTTCGAGGCATTCGATTCGGACTCCGCAGGTTGCGCAAATCGCCGGGATTCACCGCCGTCACCATTCTCACGCTTGCCGTGGGAGTCGGCGCGAACGTTGCCGTTTTAAGTGTAGTGGAAGGGGTTCTGCTCAAGCCTTTGCCGTATCCGAAACCCGAACAACTCGTTGGCGTGTGGCAAACCATTCTCACCCAGAGCCGGGTTCCGCTCGGTCCGTCCAATTACTTTATTTATCGCGATCAGGGTCGCGCGTTTCAGGATGTGGGGCTGTATGAGGACGATTCGGTAAGCGTCACTGGCATCGGTGAGCCGGAGCAGGTGCGGGCGCTCGACGTCACGCAAGGCGTGCTGCCCGTTTTAGGGATACCGCCCATACTAGGACGCTGGTTCAATCAGCAAGACGATTTGCCGGGTTCACCGGGAACGGTGGTCCTTGGCTATGCTTTCTGGCAGCGGAAGTTCGGCGGAGATCGTGATGTCATCGGGCGGACGGTCACTCTGGACGGGAAGTTACGCCAAATCGTTGGCGTTATGCCCAAGAGATTTCATTTTCTCGCGGAGCAAGACCCCGCAGTCATTTTGCCGCTGCAACTTGATCGAAATCATGCCTACCTTGGCCAATTTCATTACGATGGCATCGCCCGTCTCAGGCCAGGAATCACTATCCCCGATGCGGATGCCGATATTTCGCGCCTGCTTCCCACCGTGCTGCGGAGTTTTCCGCCCCCTCCCGGCTACAGCCTGGACTTGTTTGAAAAGCTGCACCCGCGTCCAGACGTGCGCCCCCTGAAGCAGGAGGTTGTCGGAGACGTGAGCAATCTCCTTTGGGTGTTGATGGGCGGAATCGGTATGGTTCTGCTGATTGCGTGCGCGAACGTGGCCAATCTGCTTTTAGTTCGTACCGAGGGTCGCCAGCAAGAACTAGCGATCCGCGCCGCGCTCGGCGGCACACGCACGAGAATCGCTTTTGAGCTGCTTCTGGAGAGTTTTGTAATCGGAGTAATCGGTAGCGCGTTGGGTCTCGGATTAGCGTATTGGGCTTTGCGTATCGTTGTCGCGATGGCGCCCTCGAATCTCCCTCGTGTGGGTGAGATTGGAATCGACGCCAACGTGTTGCTGTTCACGTTGGCTGTGGCGCTGTTGGTGACCTTGCTGTTTGGCTCCGTTCCCGTATTTAGGTATGTGGGCTCTCGTTTTGGGGCGGGATTGCGCCAGGCAGGCAGATCTCTGAGCCAGAGCCGCGAACGGCATCGCGCCAGGAAAACGCTGGTGACGATCCAAGTGGCGCTCGCGTTTGTCCTATTGATCTCCTCGGGCCTGATGATTCGTAGTTTTGCCGCGCTGATAGGTGTTAATTCGGGATTTTCAGCCCCGGCGCAGCTCCAAACGTTTCGCATTCACATATCTGAAAAGGACATACCCAATCCCACGACAGCGGTGCATGGGAGTCAGGACATCTTGAGGAAGATAGCGTCGATCCCCGGCGTCTCTTCGGTCGGATTTGCGAGCAGCATACCTATGGCGGGAGGAGAGTACCAGGATCCTATCTGGACGGCGGATAGCCAGCGCCCCATGGGTGAAGTGCCGCCGGTTCGCACTTTCGTGTTTGTATCTCCCCAGTATTTCCAAACGATGGGGATACCGATCATCGCAGGCCGAAACCTGACCTGGACCGATACCTACAATAGATTTCCCGTCGCACTCGTTTCCGACAAAATCGCCCGCGAATACTGGCATGACCCCGCCTCAGCAATTGGGAAGCGGGTTCGCGCTTCCAGCACGGACGACTGGCGGGAGATCATTGGCGTGGTGGGTGATGTTCGAATGGACGGTATGAACCAGCCGAATTGTCTCTGCCTGTATTTCCCACTAGCTGTCGCGAATTTCGACGGGAACCCACTTCGGGTTGCCCGCGACGTTACGTTCGTGGTCCGGACCCCTCTCGCTGGCTCGCAAGCCCTCCTGAATCAGATACGTCGTGCGGTTTGGTCGGTGGACGCCAGCCTCCCTGTGGCCAGCGTTCACACTGAGGAATATTTCTACGACAGATCGATGGCGCGCACTACCTTCACACTCGTGATGCTCGGTGTTGCGGGAAGCATGGCTCTGCTGTTGTCGATCGTGGGTCTGTATGGCGTGGTTGCCTATTCCGTTTCACAGCGGACGCGCGAAATCGCTATTCGCATCGCGCTGGGAGCGCAGCCGCAGGAATTAAGACGAATGTTCGTTCGCCAAGGATTGCTCCTCATTGGTACCGGCGTGGCAAGCGGGACAATTGCGGCGTTTGTGGTGATTCGACTGATGTCTTCGCTACTATTCGGCGTCAGCCCGAATGATCCCGCAACGTTTATCGTCGTGTCTGTGCTGCTCTTCGCGACGGCGCTTTTCGCCTCCTGGGTACCGGCACGGCGAGCCATGCGCGTCGATCCAATGGTCGCACTCAGGTACGAGTAAACAGCGGAACGCCGCGAGGTGGGGGAAGTAAAGGGCGCGCTTGCGTCGCTCAGAAATGCTTTGGCCCGGTTGTTCCTTCGCCAGGTAGCCCTGATTTCGGGCTTGGGGTACTTCCTCCTTGCGCCGTTGCGCGCCGGGGGCGTGCGGCGCGTTGCTATGGGTTGACGGTGGCAAAGAAGGAGCTGCGGGCGGAGCGGAGGGTGACGGCCCAGCCGAGGACGATTTGGGTGCGGCCGAGCACGCGGATTTTGGTCTGCAAGCCGCTATCCCACATCCAGCGGCGCGAGCCGAAATAACTGGAAGGATCGTAGGCGTCGCCGGAATCGAGAAACGGGCCAACCGAGACGGTGAAGAGCGGACGGATGTAGGCGACTTTGTCGAAATCCCAATTGGAAAGAATGTAGTCGCGACCGAGCGGAGCGTTGCCTTTTTGTCCGTGATAGAGCGCGGGATATCCACGCATCCAGAGATTCGTATCGCGATCAAAGCCGAGCACGAAAAGATCGTCGAGCGGCACCTGGCCGAAAGTGACTCCCGCGCGAAGGCGCGCCTGCAGGTGGTAGTCCTCGCCCTGCGATTTAGGGAACCAATTGGCCGCCAGAGAACTTTGCAGACGCGCGTAGCGGCCGAGCGGTTTTGCGAAAAACGTGCCGACTTCCCCGGTCGCGCCTCCATCCAGAGTGAACCGCCGTTCGGGAACGCGGATCAATGAACGGTTGACCGTTGAGAGCAATGCCAGCGATGAGCCGCCCGTAAAGAATGGCGAAGCTTGCGACGGGATTCCGATCTGCGTGCGATAGAGGCGGTCGGTGTATTCCGCGCCCATGCTCCATTGCCAGCGGCCGCTTTCGATGAAACGTAGCTGTGCGCCCGCGGTCACTCGTTCGAGATTGAAGCGAGCGCTAAAGGGCGCGGCGGGATTGATGGTATCGGTGACGTTCCAGTTTTCATCGCGCGCGCCGAAGTAGAGGCGGTAACGCAGCGCCGGATTAGCGAAAAGCTGTGCGGAAAGTTCGGCGGAGAGGCGGCGGCGCTGGTCGTTCCAGCGGAGAAGCGAGACAAAGTTTGTGCCGGAATCGTGAATGTTGTACAGCTCCGGATAGACTGTTTCAAACGGCAGGCCCCGGAGCAACATGAAAAGGCTGAGGTAATAATTGCGCGTCCAAGGGGCGCGTTGCGGCGCTCGAAAGAGGAGATCGAACGAGCCGCTGGGCTGAGGTTGCAGATCGAAATGCATCAGCGGGAATAGGTTGAGCGCCGCGAGGCGCGCTTGGGTGGTGAGATATTGCTGGCGAGTCCAGACGCGGCCGGGAGAAAAATCGAAAGCGCGGTCGAGAATCAGAGGATTGAGAGGCGGCTTGGGTGCATAGGTGAGATTTTCGATTTGCGGTTTGCCAGCGCGATTCCAGTATTTAAGCGCCGCTTCGAGATTGCCTTCCAGAAAATAGATGGAGGCGAGAAAGTTGTTCGCGTACGTATCGTGCGGTTCGATCGAGAGGGCGCGCCGCAGGGAGCTTTTCGCGCGGGCGAAGTGTTTTTGTTGGTAATCGATTCCGGCCAGTTCGACAATCAGCCGGGCATCGCGCGGATGGCGCAGCAGGCCGATTTGGAAGGATTGCTTGGCGTCGTCCAAGCGGTGCAACTGCGCGAGAGCGAGCCCGCGATAGAGTTCGAGTGCGGCGGGCTCGCCGGGAGAATCGGAAACGGCTTGAACGACGGCTTGCCAAAGGCCTGCGTCGTAGATTTTTTTTACTTGCTTGGTTGTAAGCGCGGCGGACTGTGCGACCGCGCGCGGCGCGACGGCCAACAGGACGATTATCAGGATCAGCCGACGTCTCGCGCAAAGCTGATCCCTCACCCTCGTTCGCCAAGAGCGGGCGACCGGATTCGGGATGACAGGGTGCGTGTTAGTTGCATGGCGTGAACTCGGAATCAGCTGCGCGGGAGCGGCAGAGCCAAGAGTGTCCAATTGTGCGTGTGGCTCCATTCGGATTCGAATCCCTGGCGCGAGACGCGAAGCATTTTCTGCTGCGCAGGGTCATTCACAAAGACAAAATCGCGCGCGAGATCGATTCCCACCACCACCACGTAATGAAGCGGACCCAAAGGGCCGCTGGCCTGAAGTCCGACGATCAAGGGCCGACCGAGCTGGATGTGGTGCGCAAGATCGCTCCACTGGCCTTGGAACGCGAATACTTGGTAGCCAGACTTACGAAAGTAAGCCTCCATGCTGGTGGTAGTGATGCCGCGATCCTTCGGCGAATACAACTTCGACTGAATTTTCGCCGGGTCGGCGAAGGGAGGGCTTGCTTGGCCCTCCTTTTTCGCCCAATAGCGCAACACCATTGAAATGGATGCCGAGCCACAGCCGTCGCGAGTCTGCGCGACGTACGGAACATCGATCCAGAGCGCCGGCGACTGGGCGACGCACAAGGAGAACACGCCAGACGCGGCGAGCGCGAAGATCGCGAGACTGACGCGGATTGGCGTCTTTGTCATTTTAGGTCATTTAGCGACAACGATTAGGATGATCACCGCTGCGCCGACCAAAATCCAGAGCAGATCCCGGTTGGTGATGTCGCCAGCGGCAAATTTTTGCTGTGCGTCCTGCGACATTTTGGCGAGGTGAGCTAATTCCTGGTTGCTGAGTTCGGGGACAGCGTCCTTCACCTGACGATAGTCGAGATGCTGGGATTCCAGGGCTTGGCGGCCTCCCGGAGTGGCTAGGAGATTTTCGACATCCTTGATGTTTTGTAGGCGAACAGCGGATGCGGAAGCGACATCGCGCTGGAGCTGAGATGGCGAGACCACGTGATTTTGAGCGAACACGTCTTGCGGAACCGCAACGAGGAGAGCGAGCAACACGACGAAAGCCAGTCCGATTGCGCGTGTGATAAGCCTGTTCATGTTTCCTCCAAGAGAAAGTGGGCGCGGGCTGGAAGAAGTAGTCTAGCCGCGCTCGGAAGTGTCTCGCAAGGCAGAGCGCAACATTCGCCAGACCCGCCGTCCATCATTTCCCAAGGTCAGAAAACGGCCACCACGTTGGACTAGAGCGCGTGGATCACGCCGAATGCGAGATTCACCGCGGATCAGGCTGCCACGACGATCAGAATGATCACGGCCACGCCGATCAGGATCCAGATCAAATCCCGGTTGCTCAGGCTGCCCGCAGTGAACTGGTTCTGCGCGTTTTGCGAAATCTTTGCGAGGCGCGCGAGTTCTTGATTGTTGAGCTGCGGTACGGCGTCCTGCACCTGGCGCAGGTTAATATTCTGCGACGCGAGCGCTTCGCGAGCGCCCGGGGTGGCGAGGAAACTTTCCACTTCTTTTATGTTTTGCTGACGAGCGGCGGATGCGGACGTCACGTCGCGCTGCAGCTGCGACGGTGAGACCACGTGATTCGGAGCTTGGGCAAACGATTCCTGCGGGATGAGCAGGACGGAAGCGAGGAGCAGGATCAGCGAGTACTGGATGGCGCGTTTAACCAACATGTTCATACTTCCTCCGAGTGCGAGAGCGCGAAATCGCTGGGAAACCAGTGTAGCTACCGCGCCAGCCGCGGAACAACGGGTGCATACCCGACAAGCGGGGAGGAGAACTAAGGGGAAGAGCCTATTCCTGGGAGAAAACGAGCTGTTGGCGGCGAAGGGGCGAAAATCCGCGAGCAAAAGCGCTTCGGGACCTAGTGGTGACCAGCCGAAGGGATCACGATATCAACGGCAACGGGCTCTTCCTTGGGCTTGCGAGCCATGGCCTTTTCGAAGATGCGCGCGCGGCGCTCGGTGTTGCGGCGGGCGTTGGCCATTTCGCGATCCTTGAATTCGGGAAGTATTTCGTCCGCGAATAGCTGGACGGAAGAACAGTAAAGTTCGTGTGGCACCTTTGCAACCTGGCCGATGGAGACGACCTGGTCGATGCCTGCTTCTTCGAACTCACGCAGGCGCTTGCGGAGTAAGTCCGGCGTGCCGACGCAGGTTTGCGCAACTGCTTCGGGCGGAGCGGCGCCATTGGGATGATTTTTATACTGGTCCCAAATGTCCGTCTTGCCGGGGCGATGCTCGCCGAAAAAGCTGTAGTGGCCGAGGGCGTAGAGAAAGAAACCGTAATTCTCGTCCGCGATTTTCTGGAGATACTTTTCATCGCGATGGCAAAGGAACGGAGCGGCCACGGCGAAATGCGGATTCACGGCATAACCAAGGGGGATCGACTCGTTTTCGATTGTGTTGTAGTAGTCCTGCACCCATTGGCGGGCTTCGGCGGGATTAACGAAAGAAAATGTGAGCGCACCGAGGCCCAGGCGGGCCGCGTCTAGAATCGATTCGCGACGCGAGCAGGCCATCCACAGCGGTGGATGCGGTTTTTGCAACGGCTTGGGCACGAGATTGCGCGGCGGCACTTTGAGATATCGGCCTTCGAAGCCCGTGAATGGATCTTCGACCAACATCCGCACGGCAACGCGGAAGCCCTCCAGCTGCGCTGCTTTCTTTTCGGGCTGAGCTACGTTGAAACCGCCGAGTTCGGTGATGGTGGCGCCGGAGCCGGTGCCAAAATCGCAGCGGCCGCCGCTTATCAGGTCGAGAGCAGCGATGCGTTCGGCGACGCGGGCGGGATGGTTGACGTTCGGCGGCGTCTGAACGACGCCATGGCCTAGGCGGACGTTGCGAGTGCGCTGGCTGCAGGCGGCCAGGAAAATTTCGGGCGTGGAGGAGTGTGAATACTCTTCCAGAAAGTGATGCTCGGTGGACCAGACATAATCGAAGCCGCAGCGATCGACGAGTTCGGCCTGGTCGAGCGCGTTCGAAAGCATCGTGCGTTCGGATTCGCTGTTCCAAGGCCGGGGAAGCTGCATCAGAAAAGAGCTGCCAAATTTCATCGCCGTCTGCCTCTGAGATTCGCGCTTGCGCGGGGCTATTCTACGTCAAGGCCGAGGACGCACAAGGGCAATCGCAAAGCGCACGTGAGTTAGAGGACTTTTTTTCGCGAGCTAGCTGCCGCTAGGAGGAACATCGAGACGAACGACGACGCCGTCGAGTTCGGGCTTCGGAGCGGGATAGCGATGCATCACAAGCGGATCGTGCCCGGGTACGATATGCGCGGGCGAGTCGGCGAGGCGGTAAAGAAGTTCGAAGCCTTCGAGCATCTCCGCGACGTTGTACATGATCGGAAAGGGGCGGCGCTTTTCAAAATTATCGTAGAGGTGCGCGGCGTCAGAAGCGAGAACGACCCAGCCGCGGCGCGTCCAGACTCGGGCGCTTTGCAGTCCGGCGGAATGGCCGCCGATGCGGTGCATGGTGAGGCCGGGAGCGAGTTCGTAATCGCCATCGTGGAAGATCGCTTTTTCCGAATAGACGTGACGAACCATTTCGAGCACGTTTTCCAGGTCAAACGGCGCGCGAAGCTCTCGATGGCACATCGAGCGTCCCGTGGCGAAGGCCATTTCGCGATCCTGCAGATGAAAGTGCGCCGCAGGGAAGCGATCGAGATTACCGGCGTGATCGTAATGAAGATGGGTGATGATTACGTCCGCGACGCGATCCGGATCGACGCCGATCAGTCGCAGGGAATCGACGGGATGGCGAAGCGACTCGCGGCGTCGGCGAATGGCAGCTTCGTTGGCGAATCCGGTGTCGAATACGAACGTGGAATCTCCGCGGCGCGCCACCCAAACGAAGTAGTCGAGATCGGAGGCAGATTCATGCGGATCGGCGGCGATGAAATTGTCGTGCGGACGCCGGTTGCCAAGATGTCCGTAGCGAATCGCGAAAACTTCGAATGGTTCGATCGGCACGCGAGCCTCTCTGCGTCGGTCATCCCGATGGGCGGCTTAGGATGAACCAAGGATGAGGCAACGTCAATTCTCGCGACGTCCTCGTCAGTCTCATTTCCATTTAAGCCGTGAGCTCGTCGCCCAGCCCGGCCGTTATTCATTCGTGGCGCAGTGCCACAATCGGATCGACGCGAGTCGCGCGTTGCGCAGCTATGTACGATGCGGCGAGCGCAACGAGCACGAGCAACGCAGCAATCGCAGTGAACGTGGCTGGGTCGGACGACTTAACGCCAAATAGCAGCGATGACAGGAATCGCGTTAATGCCAGCGCTGCAGCGACGCCCACAATCGCCCCAACAACCGCCAGCATAAACCCCTGGCCGAGCACGAGCCGCAGTACATCACGCCGTTCCGCGCCCAGAGCCATCCGAATTCCAATCTCGCGCGTCCGCCGAGACACTTCATAGGACAGCAGCCCGTACAATCCGACGCACGCGAGCACCAGCGCCAGCACGCCGAAAGCGCTCGACAATTCCGCGATCATGCGGTCCTGGCGCAGCAATCCCTCGATGATTTGCGTTTGCGTGCGCACATCGAACACCGGGAGATTACTGTCCATCTGGCTGACCACGCTGCGTACTTCGGGAACAAGTGCCAGGGGATTCGCGCGCGCGCGCAGCTCAAAAGTAGTGCCCAGTCCGCTCGCGGGCGAATACATCGTCGGCTCCATCGCGCTGCGAAGGCCCTGAAATTTAGCGTCGTTCACCACACCCACAATCACCCGCTGCGTGTCGTTCGAGTCAAAACTCTGCCCAATCGGATTCACTTTCAGGAAAAACTTTTCCACGAAAGTCTTGTTCACCATGACGGCGAGGGGCGCCTGTTTTGCAGCGATTTTGGAGGCTGTTCCCGCTGGCTTTTGCTTGCGTGCTGCCGCTTTGGCAGGAGCAACTCCCGCGTCCTTGGCCGCGGCGGCGGTCTGCCTTTCCCTCTCCCTTGCAGCTGCGGTTTCGGCCTGCGCGATGTCCGCGGAGGTGAAACTCCGGCCAGCCAGCAGGCGCATGTGCATGGTGGAGAAGTAATTCGCGCCGACTCCGAGAGAGTCCGTTTGCTCATGCCTGTCTTTTGGCGTGCCAGGCAGATGAAAACCCGTGCGCCATAGGCCGCCGCTCAGGATCGCAATGGTCGAATAACTCACCGATTCAACGCCCGGCATGGCCGAGAGCCGCTGCTGCAACCGCTGATAGAGCGCGTCGATTTGCGGCGTTTTGTATCCAATCAGCGTGGGGTCCAGCCGAAACGTGAGCAGATTGCGGGTGTCGAATCCTGGATCCACGTTTCTCAAGTTTTGCAGCGTGCGCACCAGAAGCCCCGCACCGGCCAGAACGACAACGGCCAGCGCGACCTGCGCGACCACTAGCCCGTTTCCGAGGCTGAACGAACGTCCGCCCGCCCGTCCTTCGACCGCGGAGCTGCCTGCGCCCTCCTTCAACGCGGGCGTCAAATCGATGCGCGTGCTGCGAAAAGCGGGCGCCAAGCCAAAAATAATTCCCGTCAACAGCGCCGTGGCAAAGGTGAATGCCAGCACGCGCGGATTAATCCCCGGATGGAATGCGAACGGGTGGTCCGAACCGCTGGTGAACAGCGCGACGATCGCGTGCGTACCCCAGATAGCGAACAGGATTCCCAGCGCACCGCCAATCATGGAAAGAAACACGCTCTCGGTCAGCAGTTGGCGAACGATTCTCCCGCGCCCCGCACCAAGCGCCAGCCGCACCGCGATTTCCTTTCGGCGCCCCGCGGCGCGCGACAGCAGCAACCCCGCGACGTTGGCGCACGCAATCAACAGCACGATTCCGACTGCCATCATGAGCACGTACAAGTCTGTGGATATACTTGTCTTTTCGCCAGTTAGCCCAGATTGCGCGGGCAGTGCGGCAACTCTTGGATTATCCCGGGACTTCGAAAGAGGCGTCGCGCCGTGCAGCATGTCATTGCGGAAGAGTGTGGATACTTCGGCCTGCGCCTGCATTCGCGTGACGCCCGGCTTGAGACGTCCAAGGGTGACGAGCCACCAGTTGTAAACGTCGGTCGCGCGATCGGCCATGAACGGATTCGAGTTCAGTTGAGACATTACGGAAAGCGGGACCCACACGTCAGTAATCTCGCCGGGGCTTAGGCTATCGAAGCGCGCATCGGCGACGCCGATAACAGTGAACGGGAAATCGTTGAGGCGAATCGTGCGGCCAATCGCGGCGAGCGAGCCCCCGAACTCCTTTTGCCAATACGCGTAGCTGAGCACGACGACGGGTTGAGCGGACGCGGAATCGTCGGCCGGGGCGATTAGGCGGCCTGCCGCCGGTCCAACGCCCAAAACCGGAAAAAATCCACCGGAAACGGCTTCGGCGCTCAGCACGCTCGCCGCGCCGTTGCCGCTGAGGTCAAGCTGCCCTGCATTCGCGAAGCCAGCCACGCCGGAGAAGGCTCTCGCGTGTGAGACGACGTCATGAAAGAACGGTTCGGAAAAGGAGCAGCTCGAAGAGGATCTCCCGCCGGACCAGGTTTCATCACAATCGCCATAATTCCAGCTATCGTGAATTTCCGGAGATTTGCGCGCGCTCCATCTCAGCACTACCAGGTTTGCGGCGTCGCGCACCGGCAGTTCGCGGAGCAAGATCCCGTCCATCAAGCTGAAAATTGCTGTGTTCGCTCCGATTCCCAGGGCGAGGGTGAGCACCGCGACGGCGGTGAAGCCAGGACTCCTGCGCAGCATGCGGAGGCCGAAGCGGAGGTCTTGCAGCAGGGTGTCGAGCCATGCGCTCACTCGCGCTTCCCGCACCGCCTCCTTGACCTGCTCGACGCCGCCGAGTTCGATTCGCGCCGCTCTTCGCGCCTCGTCGGGAGGCATCCCGTCTTTCATCTTTTGGTCAGCGAGCAATTCGACGGTGGAGCGAATTTCCTCGTCGAGGTCCGCGTCGATTTGCCGCCTGCGGAGCAGAGATCGGAAGAAGCTCTTCGCGATTGAGAACAGTCGCATCGGAGGCTCCTCTCAGGACGCTTCGAGCGCCCGGGCGATGGCCAGTGAAATACGTCCCCAGCGTGCGGTTTCCGATTCGAGCTGCCGGCGGCCGGCTTTGGTCAGCTTGTAATACTTGGCTTTTCGGTTGTTCTCCGACTCGCCCCATGAGGAGGTCAGCCAGCCGGCCTCTTGCATTTTGTGGAGCGCAGGGAAGAGCGAGCCGGGCTTAACCCGAAACGTGCCCTTGGTGATCTGCTCGATGCGGCGAGAAATTCCGAGGCCGTGCATTTCTTCGAGCGCGAGCGCCTTCAGGATTATCAGGTCGAGCGTGCCTTGCAGCAGGTTGGTGGGTTCGGGTGCCAAGGTGAATCTCCTATAGACGACCGATGGGTACGGTAGTTCTGTTCGTATCGGCTGTCAATAGGGAAGTATCGATCTGGATAGAGGCGCGTGCGTTGAATATTTCTGGCGCGAGTTTGAGAGAGCTAGAGCAAAAGGAGCATAATGCGAGACGGTTTGCGAGTGCGGTGACTAGTTCAATTGGAGAAGAGACAATGGCGCAGCCGGAGTTGGGTTTTGTAGGCGTTGGAAGAATGGGCGCGCGGATGGTGAAGCGTCTGATTGCGGCCGGTTATCGGGTGACGATTTACGACCCGGTGGAATCCGCGATGGAGCCGCTCGTCAAGGAGGGCGCGGTGCGGGCCAATTCGCCGGCGGCGGTGGGATCGGCTGCGGAGATCGTGTTCGCCAGCGTGCCGACTCCTCCGATTGTGCATGCCGTGGCGCTCGGGCCGAAGGGAGTGATCGAAGGCAAGCGCGTGAAGATTTTTATAGACGTCTCGACCACCGGCGCGACGGTGGAGAAGCAAATGGCAGAGGGGCTGGCTGCGAAAGGGATCGTGGAGGTTGATGCGCCGGTGAGCGGCGGAATTAAGGGAGCGGAGAAGGGAACTCTGGCGGTGATGCTTTCGTGTCCTGAAAGCGTGCTGGGAACGGTAAGGCCGGTGCTGGAAGTATTGGGCAAGATTTTCGTCGTTGGCACACAGCCGGGGCAAGGCCAGACGATGAAACTTCTTAACAATCTGCTTTCGGCCGCGGCGCTGGCGATCACGTCGGAGGCGATGGTTATGGGCGTGAAGGCGGGGCTCGACCCATCGCTGATCGTGGACGTGTTCAACGCCGGGACGGCGCGCAACAGCGCCACGCAGGACAAAATCAAGCAACACGTGATCTCGCGGACTTTTAGCTATGGGTTTGGAATCGGGCTGCTGAACAAGGACATTCGGTTGTGCATGGGTGAAGCGGACGCGCTCGGTGTGCCGATGGTCGTCGGGAGCGCAGTTAGACAACTGCTTTCGATTTCCACCGCCGCGGAAGGCTTCGATGCCGATATGACGGCAATGACGAAGACCGTGGAATCGTGGGCGGGCGTGCAGGTTGGCTTGAAGTAAGCGGGGAGCAAGCGTGCGAGCGCGAGCAGGCGATTTAGGATAGTTTTCCAATCGAAGAGAGGACGATCAAAATGGATAAGGCGACATTTGAGCGAGGACGGAAGATTCGCAGCGCGGTATTGGGCAAGGAGTATGTCGACAAGGCGTTTGAGACGGCGGACGATTTCAACATGCCGCTGCAAGAGCTAGTGACGGAATATTGCTGGGGCGCGATTTGGGGACGCGAGGAGTTGCCGCGCAAAACGCGCAGCATGCTGAATCTGGCGATGATTAGCGCGCTCAACCGTCCGCACGAATTGAGATCGCACGTGAGGGGCGCGCTGGTGAACGGCGTGACGCCCGCGGAGATTCGCGAAGTGCTGCTGCAGGTGGCGATCTATTGCGGCGTGCCGGCGGCGGTGGATTCGTTCCGCGTCGCGGGCGAAGTGTTGCAAGAGCAGAAAGAAGCGGCGTCGAAGGCGTAAAACATGGCCGCGCACATCCCATCGCAGGTCGATGACAAGCAAGGAAAACCGGGCGAGATGAAGAAGCACCGAATGCTGATCGGCGGAAAATGGGTCGAGCCAACCACGGGGAATTGGTTCGAGTCGGTGAATCCTTATACGGCGCAACCTTGGGCGCTGATTCCGCGAGGCGCGAAAGAAGATATCGATCGAGCGGTTGCGGCCGCGAAAACGGCCTTTCGCGATCCAGCGTGGCGAAAATTGACGGCCACGGCGCGCGGGCATCTGCTTCGCGGGCTAGCGGATTTGATCTCGGGAGAGGCGGATCGTCTGGGGGAAATCGAGTCCACGGACAACGGCAAGCTGATCGTGGAAATGCGCGGGCAGGTTCGATACATCCCGCAGTGGTTTCATTATTTTGGCGGGCTGGCGGATAAAATCGAAGGCCGGGTGATCCCCATCGACAAGCCCGGCGTCTTCAACTTCACACGCGAAGAGCCGTTAGGCGTGGTTGCGGCAATTACGCCGTGGAATTCTCCGTTGCTACTGGCCGCGTGGAAACTGGCCCCGGCGCTGGCGGCGGGGAACACCGTGGTGTGGAAACCGTCGGAATTTGCGTCGGTTTCGGCATTGGAATTTGGCGAGCTTTTCGAGCGCGCCGGCTTTCCGCCGGGCGCGGTGAACATCGTCACCGGTTTCGGAAACGAAGTGGGCGAAGCGCTGGTGACGCACAGGGACGTTGCGAAAGTGGCGTTCACTGGCGGCGACAAGACCGGCGAACACGTGTACTCGCTGGCGGCGCGCGGCATTAAGCCGGTGACCCTGGAGCTGGGAGGAAAGTCCGCGAACATCGTGTTTGACGATGCCGAGATGGACGAAGCGACGAAGGGCGTGATCTCTGGAATTTTCGCGGCCACGGGGCAGACGTGCATCGCGGGTTCGCGAGCCTTGATTCAGCGGTCCGTGTATGACCAGTTTGTGGAAAAGCTGCTGGCCATGGCCAAAACGACGAAAATGGGCAACCCACTCGATGCGGGGACGCAAGTTGGTCCGGTAACTACGCAGCCGCAGTATCAGAAGGTGCTGGATTACATTCGCATCGCCAAGGAAGAAGGCGCGGTTTGCCGACTGGGCGGAGGACCGGCGACACGCCCCGAATGCGGCAGCGGATGGTTCGTGGAACCAACAATTTTCACCGGCGTAAAACCAAACATGCGGATCGCTCAGGAGGAAGTGTTCGGTCCAGTGCTTTCGATTATCGCTTTCGAGGACGAAGAGGAAGCGATTTGCATCGCCAACGATTCGATGTACGGCCTGGCGGCGGGCGTGTGGACTACAAGCATTCGCCGCGCATTGACGATGTCGGAGCGATTGGAGGCGGGAACCGTGTGGGTGAATACGTATCGCGCGGTGAGCTACATGTCTCCCTTTGGAGGCTATAAGAGATCCGGTTTCGGGCGCGAAAGTGGAGTCGATGCCATTCGCGAATATCTGCAGACGAAGAGCGTCTGGATAGACACTGCCGGAAGCGCGCCTAATCCTTTTGTGATGAGATAGATAGGCCGACATTCGTGCCTTGCGTTACGGCGAGATTTGCACCAATTTGCAGTTTGCGTGCGGCAATTGGTTTCCCGATGAAACCAGTAGGCTTATCATAAAAATAGAAGCCGAAGGCGGCGGTTGCGGCACGACGGCCGCCGCGAATCGGCTTCGGATGTCGGTTAGCGTGCAGAGGTTCTTCAGGAGCTTACCTATGGAGTTGCCCACACAGATCACCTTTCGAAACATGGAGTCCTCGGAACTCGTAAAGGAGTGGATTCAGTCGGAAGTCGGAAAACTTGAAACATTTTATCAGCCGATCATGAGTTGCCGCGTGGCGGTAGAGGTTCCGCACCGTCATCGCCGGAAAGGCGCGGCGTACGGGGTACGCATCGACCTCACCTTGCCAGGGGGTGAAATCGTGGTGAAGCGAGCACCCACGCTCGCGAATCGTTTGCGGCAAGTGCGGCAAACGGCGGTGACCAAACAGGAAGAGTTGGACGCGCCGCGCAAAAATCTCCGCATCGCCATCAATCAGGCTTTTCAGGCCGCGTGCCGGCGTCTGCAGGAGTACGCGCGGAAGCAGCGCCGAGAAGTGAAACGGCACGAACCTCCGCCGGTGGCGCGCGTGAGCCGGATCTTTCCGGACGACGGATACGGGTTCATCACGGCGCCCGATGGCCGCGAGATTTATTTTCATCAGGACAGCGTCCTCAACGGCGCATTCAAGCGCTTGAAGGTTGGGACGGCAGTGAACTTCGCTGAGGAGAAGGGGGAGAAGGGGCCGCAGGCCAGCACCGTTCGGATCGTGGGGAAACGCGATTCGCGGCAGTTTGCGGCGGCGGTGGGAAAGGTGATCTCGCCCGAGGCCTGATGCGGCGGGACCAGACAGGGCTAATGCCGATTCTTGTCCGGGTGTTTGCGAATCATGCTGACTTCACGGGAGTCCTGATCTGTCGGGGGTGAAATATCCGCAAAAAGCGCGGGGCGCGATCAGTCGCCCAGGAATATTGACTTTCGACCGGCTGCTGGATTAATAAGACTACACATCTTCTTGCATTATTAAGCGGAAATTGAGGGCCGCTCCAAGCGGAGGTGGCACGATGAAGTTCTCTTCCACGGAAAAATGGCTCGCGCGAAAAGTGCTCGATATGACGGGACATCCACCGTTTCAGCTGGTGCTCGGACGCGACGCGGATACTCATCTGGCAACGAAAAATGGCGCTGGGTCTTCGCCAACTGTGGTTGTGTCCGACCGCCGAACGCTGGCGAAACTGGCGCTCGATCCGGAAGTAGCCTTTGGGGATGCGTATTCGGAAGGACGCATCGAGGTCCACGGCGACCTGGTGGAGTTTCTTGAAGAGCTGATGCGGTCGATGCAGAAGACGGATAAGAGCGGCTTCTATGCGCGATTAACGTCGTGGCGGCTGGACCGGGCGGCCGACAACACCACGCGCGGGTCGCGGAAGAACATCCACCGGCATTACGATCTGGACGTCAATTTTTACAAGCTGTGGCTCGACCAACGGATGGTGTATACCTGCGCGTATTTCCCGACGGCTTCCGCCACACTCGAAGACGCGCAGTTGGCGAAAATGGATCACGTATGCCGGAAAGTCCAATTGCAGCCCGGAGATAAGGTTGTGGAGGCGGGGTGCGGCTGGGGCGCGCTGGCGCTGCATATGGCCAAGCATTACGGCGTTACGGTACAGGCGTTCAATATTTCGCGCGAGCAGATTACGTTCGCGCGCGAGCAGGCCAAGCGCGAAGGATTGACCCAGCAGGTGGAATTCATCGAGGACGATTACCGGAATATTTCGGGGCGGCGCGACGTGTTCATGTCCGTGGGAATGCTGGAGCATGTGGGAGTGGACCATTACGACGAAATGGCGCGGAGCATTCACAGGACGATCGGTGATTGGGGACGCGGATTGGTGCATTTTATTGGACGCAATCATCCGCATCCGTTTAGCCCCTGGATACGCAAGCGGATTTTTCCGGGCGCCTACGCGCCGGCTCTAAGCCAAGCGATGCGTTTATTCGAGCCGTGGAATTTCTCCGTACTCGACGTGGAGAATCTGCGCATGCACTACGCCAAAACGCTGGAGCACTGGCTGAACCGCTTCGAGGGCTCCGCGGATCGCGTGACGCAGATGTTCGGGCCGGAATTCGTTCGGGCGTGGCGGCTGTATTTGGCGGGTTCGATCGCCGCGTTCCGCACCGGCTCGTTACAGCTCTTCCAGATTGCGTTTGCCGGCTCGGGTTGCCGACACATTCCATGGACGCGGGCGCATTTGTACGAAGAGCAGCGTCCTGCGGTGAAAGAGCAAAAATGGATGCATGCGACGCGCTGATCGTGGGAGGCGGCCCGGCAGGATCCGCTTGCGCGTGGGCGTTGCGGCGGGCGGGTCTCGACGTTGCGATCATCGACCGGAGCACTTTTCCTCGAAATAAGGTATGCGGAGGGTGGATCACGCCCGCAGTCCTCCAGGAACTTCAGATTGATCCCAACGAGTACGGCAAAAAGCGCGTCTTGCAGCCGCTAACTGGTTTCCTGACTGGCCGGATCGGAGGGCAGGAGGTGCGGACGGACTACGGTGAACCGGTCAGCTATGGAATTCGGCGCTGCGAATTCGACGCGTACCTGCTGGAACGCTCGGGAGCGCGCGTCCTCCAGGACACGCCTTTAAAGCAGTTGGAACGAGCCGGCGATGGGTGGGTGGTGAACGCGGCACTGACAGCAAGGATCTTGATCGGAGCGGGCGGACATTTTTGCCCCCTGGCGCGTCATCTGGGAGCGGATGCCCGCAAGGAAACGGCCGTGGCGGCGCAGGAAATGGAATTCGAGATGACTCCGGAACAGCGGGAGAAATGCACGATTCGAGGCGAGGCACCGGAGTTGTTCTTCTGCGCGGATATGAAGGGGTATGGCTGGTGCTTCCGGAAACAAAATTATCTGAACATTGGTTTGGGCCGGCTCGATCCGAAAGGGCTGCCGAATCACGTGGCGGAGTTTGTGGCGTTTCTGCGGAACACGGGGAAGATTGCGTTCGATTTGCCCGTATCGATGCTGGGGCATGCATACCTGCTCTACTCCAAAACGAATCGGAAGCTGATCGACGAGGGCGCGGTTCTGATTGGCGACGCCGCGGGTGTGGCGTATTCGCAGAGCGGCGAAGGAATTCGTCCGGCAATCGAATCAGGACTTTTGGCGGCCAAAGTGATCGCTGGCGCGGCAGGGAAATATACGCGGGAGAATTTGGAGCCGTATCGGGCGGCGCTTGCCGCGCGGTTTGGCGAATCGGGCCGGGATCTTTCGACCAGCGTCGGTTCGCGGCTCTCGGCGCGCTGGATTGATGCTCTGGGACGCGCGCTTCTGGCAAACGGGTGGTTTTCGCGTCACGTCGTGCTGGATCGCTGGTTTTTGCATCGCAACCTGCCGGCACTTCAGTGCTAAGCCTGTAGCGGGTCGAATTCCGTTCTGAATCTCGGAGACCTGATGACCTTGCGGTGGTTTCGGCTCCCCGTGATGGTAGTCCTATCCGTAGCGGTGGCCGGTGCATCCGTACACTCCGACAAGCGTGGGGCGCAGATACGTCGTGCACTATCGGCTGCTCCGGCTGCCATCGCTGCGCGCGCGATGGTTGCTATTCGAGGCAAAAACGGCAAATGGATTATCCTGCGCCACGGCGACGACGGCTGGACTTGTATTCCGGCGAGTAGTGGCGATCCCGACCCTCTGCCCGCTTGTTTCGATGCTAACGGGCTAGTTTTTATCGAGGCTTTCGACACCGGGCACCCACCCGATCCCAACAAACCCGGATACTCTTACATGTTGCAGGGTGGCTCGGCGTGGAGCAATCTCGATCCATTCGCGGCCAAACTGCCTCCAGGCGCGAAAGACTACATCCATATCCCGCCCCACATCATGATCTTGGACGCCAAGATCGCCAACGAATCCGGCCTTCCCTTGAAGGACGCTCATCCGGATACGCGACGGCCGTTTGTGATGTTTGGCGGAACGAAATACGCCATTCTGATCATCCCTGTGCAGTGACAGGCAAGTTGCTAAGCTGTGAAGGCAACTGGGCGAAGAGAGCGAGCTCTCCTTTGTTCCCAAACGAGAAAAAAGGGGACAGCGCGGACCTCTGCGCTTGATGCCAGCCATAAAGTCACGTATTTCCGAAGCTTGTTGGGCGAATTCTTTCAGAAAGCAAAAAAATGTAGGCTTCAAATGGCGGTTTACAGCGGGGTACCGGATGTGTAGTATGTCGGCGTCGCGAACGACCTTGAGGTAGACGAGGCTCATTTGTCTTCATCCCGGCGCGGTTTTTACCGTTGGCTTCGGATCGCAGTGATCGTTGGGGCCGTGGGCCTAGCATACTTTGCAGTGGCGCGCGGACTTTCCGCGCAGAACGGGCCATTTGACGAGTGGCAAGACCAGGGCTCCCCGGTTTTCACGCCCGCGCATCGAACGATCTGGGACGCCGTGTTGGATTTTTTCGATTACCGTCCACAGGCCGTCCAGCCGATCCAGTTTCCACACAAAGTGCACATTGCGAATGGATTGCAATGCGTGATGTGCCATGCAGGAGTGGACAAAGGGCCGGACGCCAGGATTCCCAGCGTGAAGTTCTGCATGACCTGCCACCGCGTGATTGCCAAGAACAATCCCGAAATTAAAAAATTGGCGGCGTATTACAACAAGGGACAGGACGTGCCGTGGCAGGGGGTGTACGGGTTCGCTCCGGAAGCGCACGTGTTTTTCAATCATGCACCGCACATCCGCGCGGGCGTTTCGTGCTCGAAATGCCACGGGGACATGACGAAGCAGACGGTCGCCGTTCGGTCCGTGAATCTGACGATGGGATATTGCGTGAAATGCCATGAGCAGCATGGGGCGTCCGTGGATTGCGTGACGTGCCATTACTAGAGTGAGGGCCTCAAGGGAGCGCTTTTGAGGGATCCAGGTTTAATGTCGGACCTCAAGGTTCGACCTATCAAAGTATGGGAGCAATCGCGCGCTGGGTGAAGCTGGATTGGGAAAGACAGCGCAAGGCTTCCGAGACCAGCGGTTGACGCGGCAAAGCCGCGGATGAGACGAAGCGAATGGAACGACGGGACTTTCTAAAAATTTCGGCGATTACCGGGGCTTCGGCCGCGCTGGATGCGTGCGGGAGTCCGGATCACCAGCTGATTCGGTTCATCCCGGAAGAGGACCTGATTCCCGGCATCGCCACGTGGAAGCCGAGCGTTTGCACGCTTTGCCCGGCTGGATGCGGATTGCTGGTGCGGGTGATGGAAGGCGACGCGGAAGTGGTGCGGAATGGCCAGCTTGGGCTGATGCAAATGGGCTTGGCGAAAAAGCTCGAAGGCAATCCGGCGCACCCAATTAATAAAGGGAAGCTGTGTCCGCGAGGACAGGCGGGCTTGCAGGTGACGTATCATCCCGACCGAGTTCGCAATCCGCTGGCGCGTTCAGGGCCGCGCGGTTCCGGCCAGTTCAAGGAAATTTCGTGGGACGAGGCGATGAAGCAGTTGATAGCACAGCTATCTCCCATGCGCGCAGGAAATCCGCAGGGCCGGGTGACGTTCGTTTTCAGTCCTTTGCGCGGAAAGAAGAGAAATATTGGCGCGGAGTTTGTCGGCGGATTCAAGGATTCCGAGCTGATCGAGTTCGCATTTTTTGACGAACGCGTAATTCGGACAGCGAACGCCGCGAGTTTCCATCACGACGCACCGCCGACGGTCGATCTTGGCCAATCGAACTACGTGATTTCTTTCGGCGCGAATTTCCTGGGGACTTGGAATTCGCCGGTCTCGCAATCGCTGGGATACGGCGAAATGCGCAAGGGCCGTGCGGGAATGCGCGGGAAGTTGGTTCAATTTGAGGCGCGCATTTCGCAGACCGGAGCGAACGCGGACGAGTGGATTCCGTGCACGCCCGGTTCAGAGGGAGTGCTGGCGCTGAGTGTCGCGCATGTGCTGATCCAAGACAAATTGCGGACGGCAGTAGTCGCCGGGTCGCCTGAGATCGAAGGTTGGCCGGAGCTCGCAGATTACGCGCCGCAAAAAGCGGAAGCGCGGACGGGCGTAAAGGCCGCGACGATCACACGGATCGCCCATGAAGCTGCTGCTCATGGACCGGCGGTCGTTCTTATCGGCGATGCGGCCGCTGCGCACACGAACAGCCTCTTCAACGCAGTGGCGGTCAATGCGCTGAACGCCTTGCTCGGAGGCGCGGGGAAGCCGGGAGGAATTCAGTTCAGCCCGGTGTGGAATTCAGGATCTGGAAATGCGTCGGCTGCGGAGCGAGTGGCCGCAGGGGATGCCGTTAGGGCGCTGGCGGAAGAGATCGAATCCGATCCGAAGTCGATTGGGGCGCTGCTACTCTACGGCGCAAACCCGGTGTTTGCCACGCCTGACGCGTGGGGCGTGCGCAAAGCGTTTGAAAAGGTGCCGTTTATCGCTAGCTTTGGCAGCTTCATCGACGAGACTAGCATCCTGGCCGATCTGATCCTGCCCGATCATTCGCCGCTGGAATCGTGGATCGAAGACACGCCGGATACGGGTACCACGCGCACTGTGGTGAGCGTGGCGGCTCCGGCGATGCTGCCACTGCACAACACGCGCGCGATGCCCGACGTGCTGCTCGACGCGGCGCATCAACTCGGCGGCGATATTAGCAAGAATCTGCCGTGGAAAACGTACGACGAAGCCATTCAGGCGGACTTCGTGGCGCTTTACAAAGCGAAGCGCGCAAAGGATGCAAAGAGTGCGGACGACTTCTGGTCCAACGCGCAACTGCAGGGCGGTTGGTGGGGACCGGAGGAAAGCGCACCGGCATCGGCAAGCGCTGGAAAGGGCACTGGCCCCGTAAAATTCACGGCGGCGGAATTCGACGGAAACGCTGCGGAATATCCTTTCTATTTCATGCCGTTTCCGTCGCAGATGTTGTACGACGGATCGCTGGCTGATTTGCCGTGGATGCAGGAAGCGCCAGACCCGATGTCGTCGGCGATGTGGGGAAGTTGGGTCGAAATGAACCCAGTGACGGCGAACAAGCTGGGGATCAAGCAGGCTGATTTGATCGAGGTCGCGTCCCAGCACGGTACTCTGCGCGCGCCGGCGATGATTACGCCAGGAGTCGCGCCAGATGTAATCGCGATGCCGATCGGGCAGGGCCACGAGAATTACACGCGGTTCGCAAGCAAACGGGGCGCGAATCCGATTTCGATTCTGGCGCCGATGTCCGTAGAGGGCACTGGAACTCTGGCATGGGCCGCGACGCGGGTGAAGATTTCGCGAGTAGGCGAAGGGCAACTGATTTTGTTCGGCGGTAATTTGCGGGAAGATTCGGGCGTGTTGAGGCATCGGTAGTCGCGCTGGCGCGAGGCGGTTGAATACAAGCGCAGCAAGTTGGAGAGCTAAATGGGTCATCAATGGGGCATGGTCATCGATTTGGACCGCTGCACTGGGTGCGAAGCCTGCGTGGTAGCGTGCCACGCGGAAAACAACATCGCGACAGTCGGTGACAAGCAGGCGGCGATCAGCCGCGCGAAGCACTGGATCCGAGTGGAGCGCTATTACGAGGGCAGTTTCCCGGACGTGAAAGTGAAATTCATGCCTGTGCTTTGCCAGCAGTGCGACGCCGCGCCCTGCGAGCCAGTCTGCCCCACATTCGCCAGTTATCACACGGAAGAAGGTTTGAACGGGCAGGTGTACAACCGCTGCATCGGCACTCGCTATTGCGGGAACGCCTGCCCGTACAATGTGCGCTTCTTCAACTTTTTTAATCCTGAGTGGGATAAGCCGCTCAATCTGCAGTTGAACCCGGACGTCTCCGTGCGTGAAGTGGGTGTGATGGAGAAATGCACGTTTTGCATTCAGCGCATCAAGGCCGCGGAGATCAAGGAGCAGGCGGATAAGCGCGACGTGAAAGATGGAGAAATCCAGCCGGCGTGCGTGCAGTCTTGTCCCACGGACGCGATGGTGTTTGGAGACTTGAGCGACCCGAATAGCAAGGTTTCGCGGATGGCGCGCTCAAGCCGCGGCACGAAGCTTCTCGATGACCTCGGGACTTTGCCCAAGGTCACGTATCTGCAACGGGACTCGTGGAATGGCAACGAAAACGCCTGAAAAGATTAACGAAGATTTGCTGCGACCGCTGTCCGTGGTTTCGCCGCGCTACTTTATCGTCCTGGGATGTTTTCTGGCGGTGGTATTGGCGGCCGTATACGCGTTCGGCGATCAGATGTACAACGGCATCGGCCTGACGGGGCTGCGGCGGCCGGTATTCTGGGCGTTTTACATCACCAATTTCGTATTCTGGATCGGGCTGAGCCATGCGGGTACGCTGATTTCGGCGATCCTGCGATTGTGCAACGCCACGTGGCGGCGGCCGGTGACGCGCTGCGCGGAAGTAATCACGGTGTTCGCGCTTTCGATCAGCGCGATGTTTCCATTGATCCATCTGGGACGGCCGTGGCTGGCATTCTGGCTGGTTCCGTACCCGAGCGAGCGAGGACTCTGGCCCAACATCCGGTCTCCGCTGCTGTGGGATTTCTGCGCGATCAACACGTACTTGCTCGGGAGCCTCACATTTTTGCTGCTTCCGCTATTGCCGGATTTCGCCATGATGCGCGACCGTTCGACGGGACTGCGGAAGAAGATTTGCCGCTTTTTCGCCGCCGGCTGGCGCGGAACGCCCACGCAGTGGCACCGGCTGGAGACGGCGATGCGCATCATGGCAATCGCGATCATTCCGGTGGCCGTGTCCGTGCACAGCATCGTGTCCTGGGACTTTGCGATGGCGCCCGTGCCGATGTGGCATTCCACGATTTTCGCTCCCTATTTCGTAGCGGGCGCAATTTTCAGCGGCATCGCGGCGCTGATCATCGCCATGGCGGGCCTACGAAAATTTCTGCACCTCGAGGAGTATTTGCGGCCGATCCACTTTGAGAACCTGGGAAAGCTGCTGCTGGTGATGAGCTTGCTTTGGTTCTATTTCGTATTTGCCGAGCGCCTAACGGGCTGGTATGGCAATGAGAAATACGAAATGCCGATTTTCTGGCTCACGCAGCGAGGTTCGTACTCACCGCTTTTCTGGACCATGGTGTTTTGCAACTTCATCATTCCCGTGCCGATCCTGGCGATCAAGAAGCTGCGCACGATCACCGGGATCGTTATCGCATCAGTGATGGTGGTGATCGGCATGTGGCTGGAGCGCTTCCTGATTATCGTTCCGTCGCTTGCCGAGAAGTATTTGCCCTACAGCTGGGGCACGTACCGGCCCAGTTGGGTGGAAATTACGATCACGGCGGGCACGTTCGCGTGCATGTGCTTGCTATACATGCTGTTTTCGAAGGCTGTGCCGGTGATTGCGGTTTGGGAGCTGAAGGACGGCGAGGCGCTGGAGCGCGAATCACCCGAAGCCGTACTGGCCACGAGCGAGGCGGGAGACTGATATGCCGGACGCCGATTCCATCTACGGGCTGTTCGCCGATCCCAGTTCGGCGGATCGCGGTTTCAAAGTGCTGCAGGCCGCTGGAGTCCAGCCTGACAAACTGCTGGTGATGTCGCCGGAACCGTTTGGCGAGTACGAATTCGCGCACGCGGATCGCAAGACGCCGATGCCCTGGATCGCGGCACTGGGCGGATTGGTAGGCGGCATCTCTGGCTATCTGCTGGCGTGGTACACGCAGGTCGCCTATCCGTCGCGTATCATTTCGGGCGGCATGCCATTGGTGGCCAAGTGGCCTAGCGGGATTATCACGTACGAGTTGACCATGCTGGGCGCGATCCTTACGACGGCGATCGCGCTGCTGATCAGCGCTAAGCTACTTCGCTGGAAGCTGGATATCTACGATCCGGAAATTTCGTACGGCAAGATCCTGATCGGAGTGGTTGATCCCGCAGCAGCGTCTCGCGCGGATTTTGAAGACCGCCTGCGTGATGCGGGCGCGGAAAAGATCAAGGGAACGGGCCGCTTCAGTGCGGCCTAAGGTTGCGGTTAGGCCTCCGCGGTTAGCAAGGCAGATGGATGAAAGGCTTTTCGTTTCGTCGTTAGTCCCTCATTCTTTTCAATAAACCTGGAACATCTACCGGTGGCCGCGTGGCGAGGGAATGGTCTAAAATCAGTCCACACTGCGCGCCCGTAGCTCAGCTGGATAGAGCATCTGCCTTCGAAGCAGAGGGTCGGGAGTTCGAATCTCTCCGGGCGCGCCATTCCCTCGTTTTGGCTCTGTCGAAGATCAGATCGAATGGCTTTCTATATGTGGGATAGATACTTGCGGCGTCTATCGCGCAGTTCGAAAGCACGATTTTGAGGAGTTTGGCTTGTTCGGCGGGCGGCTGCTTA
>JBOGMX010000051.1:0-190983 GCA_050746725.1 Candidatus Acidiferrales bacterium
CGGGGGATAACGTGTCGGCGGAGATATCGCTGATCACTCCGGTGGCGTTGGAGAAGGGGCTGCGCTTTGCGATTCGCGAAGGCGGCCACACCGTGGGCGCCGGCGCCGTCACTGAGATCATCGAGTAAAACATGCCAACCGGAGAAAAAATTCGAATTCGTTTGAAGGCGTACGATCACCGTATTCTCGACCAGTCGACCCGGGAAATCGTCGACACGGCGAAGCGGACTGGCGCCGAAGTGGCCGGGCCGATTCCGCTGCCCACGGTGATTAATCGTTGGACGGTGCTGCGGTCGCCTCACGTGGACAAGAAATCGCGTGAGCAGTTTGAAATGCGCACGCACAAGCGGCTCATCGATATTCTCGAGCCGACGCCGGACACGGTGGACGCGCTGATGAAGCTCGATCTACCGCCGGGCGTGGACGTGGAAATCAAAGCTTTTGGCCGGGAACATACGACGAAGTGACGACTCGGCGAGGATTGTCATCCTGAGCGCAGCAAAGAAACCTTCTGGTAGCGACGGTAGATAAAGGACGACACGGAAATGGCTGTGAACGGCATATTGGGAATCAAGCTGGGCATGACGCAGGTCTTCGCCGAAGACGGCACGGCGGTTCCCTGCACGGTGCTGCAGGCCGGCCCGTGCGTGGTGGTCGAGCGGCGCACCAAGGATAAGCATGGATACGACGCCGTGCAGATCGGCCTAGTCGAGTTTATCAAGCCGCAGCGCGTCACCAAGGCAATGACCGGGCACTTCAAGAAGGCCAATGTGGCGCCGATGCGCTATCTCGGCGAAGTGCGCCTCGATGAGTCGAAGGACGAGACTAAAGCCGGCGACCGCGTCCTGGTGGATGGGTTCAAGGCTGGTGAGTACGTCGATGTGAGAGGCGTTAGCAAGGGCAAGGGATTTCAGGGCGGTGTGAAGCGCTGGCACTATCGCGGCGGCGACGCCTCGCACGGCTCGATGTTTCACCGCGCTCCGGGCGGCATTGGTGCGAGTTCCTTTCCTTCGCGCGTGTGGCTGGGGCAGCATTTTCCCGGGCACATGGGCGCGGAGCGCAAGACCTGCAAGAATTTGCGCGTGGTGAAAGTGGACGCGGAAGAAAATTTGATGCTGGTGCGCGGCGCGGTTCCGGGCCCGGCCGGCAGCTACATTTACATTCGCAAGGCCAAGGCGGGGAAGTAAGCGCCGACCAAAAACGAAAGACCAAAAGAAGAGACGACGATGCCCGTTGTGGACGTGAAAAACTTGGAAGGCAAGACGGTCGGCCAACTCGATCTGGCGGACGACGTCTTCGCGGCGGAAGTGAATCCGCACCTGCTGCACGAAGCGGTGCGCCATTTCCTGGCCGGAGAGCGCGCCGGAACGCACAAGACCAAAGACAAGAGCGAGGTTAGCGGCTCAGGCAAGAAGCTGTGGCGGCAGAAAGGAACCGGCCGCGCGCGAATCGGCTCGATTCGTTCGCCGCTCTGGCGCCACGGTGGTACGGTGCATGGTCCGGTGCCGCGTAGCTACGGCTACGCCCTGCCGAAGAAAATGATCCTCGGTGCCCTGCGTTCGGCGCTGACCACCAAGCTGATGCAGCAAAAGCTGATCGTGGTGGATGGCTGGTCCCTCGAATCGCATAAGACCAAGGCATTCCGCGCGGCGCTCTCGAAGCTCGATGGTGACGCGAAGTCGATTCTGCTGGTGGATGCGGGCGATAACGTGAATCTGGAGCGCGCTAGCCGGAATCTGGCCGGGGTCACGCTGATTGCGCCGTCGCGGCTCGGTCCATACGATCTATTGCGGCACGATCGCCTGATGCTCTCGCGCGAGGCGGCCACGCGTCTCAGCGGAGCGCTTTCGGCGACGAAGTCGAATGGCTCCGCGGGGCAGGCGAACGCTGCTCCGGCAGCCGCTGGCCCGGAAGTGAAGCCGGCGAAGGCTGCCGCCGCCAAGCCGGTCAAGCGTGCTCGGAAGTCTGCGCCCAAGGCGTCGAAGGCGGCTGGCGCGAAAAAGGCTGCGCCGAAGCCCAAGGCGAAAAAGGACTAAGCGATGGCCACCAGGCTCTATCAAGTGATTCGGCGCCCGATCATCACCGAAAAAGGTTTGGGCGTGAAGGAATTACAGCACACGGTGGTTTTCGAAGTCGCGCACGACGCCACTAAGACCGAGATCAAGGAAGCGGTGCAGCGCATTTTCAAGGTGAAAGTAGATCGAGTGCGCACGGCGATTTATCACGGCAAGCTGCGCCGCCGGGGACGCGCCGAAGGATTTCGCAGCGACTGGAAAAAGGCCTACGTGAAGCTCGCACCCGGCGAAAAAATGATTGAGTACGCGGAGAATTTGTAAGTCGAGATAGCGCGCCGGAAGCACTAGAAGTTTGAGTCAGGCGTTCGAGGCAAAGATGGCACTGAAAACATTTCGACCGTACACTCCGTCGCGACGGTTCCTCACCATGCTCGATAAGAGCGAGGTGACCAAGGAAACGCCGGAGAAATCGCTCACCGAGCCGAAGAAGCGCACGGGTGGACGCAACTCGCACGGCGAAGTGACGGCTTGGCACCGCGGCGGCGGGCACGCGCGGCGCTACCGCTCCATCGATTTCCGTCGCGAGAAGACCGGAATTCCGGCGAAGGTCGCGGCTATCGAATACGATCCGAACCGCTCGGCGCGCATCGCGCTGCTACACTACGCGGATGGCGAAAAGCGTTACATCCTGCACCCGGTAGGCCTGGAAGTAGGCATGACGGTGCAGAACGGCGAAGGCGCGGATATTCTGCCGGGCAATGCCTTAACCATCCGGCACATTCCGCCGGGCACAATGGTCCACAACTTGGAATTGTATCCGGGCAAGGGCGCGCAGGTGGTGCGTTCGGCTGGCGGTGCGGCCCAGCTTCTGAGTAAAGAAGGCGATGTCGCGCTGGTGAAGCTGCCTTCGGGCGAGGTGCGGCGGTTCAGCGTGGACTGCATGGCCACCGTCGGGCAGCTCGGAAATTTGGATCACGAGAACGTAACGTACGGGAAAGCGGGCCGCACGCGGTGGCACGGAAAGCGTCCCACTGTGCGGGGCGTGGCGATGAACCCGGTGGACCACCCGCACGGCGGCGGTGAAGGCCGCGTGAAGGGCAACCACCCGCAAACTCCCTGGGGATTTCCAACTCTGGGCGCGAAGACGCGAAAGAAGCGGCCAAGCGACCGGATGATTGTCGAACGGCGCAAGCCGTAGTTTGGAGCAGCAGTAAAAATATGAACCCGGCGCGGCGGGGAATCGAGAGTGTCGCTATGAGTGCCACACGAACGTCGAGACACGCGTCCCGGCGGCTGGCGCGGAAGGCAACTTCGCGCCGAGCCGCGAAGCCAGCGACGAAGGCCGCCGGAAAATCCGCCGCCCGCCCCGTAGCTAAACGGGCCGGGAAAGTAAATGCAAAGCTGGCTCCGCCGCAAATTTTGTACCGGCTGTGCAAGGGCGGATGGGCCGTGATCGTGGAAAAGATCCAGAACGCGCAGGGAACGCGGTTTGTATGCCCTTTCTGCCCGCTGTCCCACCGCGTGCCGGGTCCGGTGCGTGGGTTCCGCAAAGTGCGCCGGGCGCAATGGATCAAGTTACGCCGAGTAGAGGAATAGGAGACCGATGCCGCGTTCGTTGAAAAAAGGGCCGTTTGTCGACGGCCACCTACAGGAAAAAGTGGCGGCGCTGAACGCCCGCAATGAAAAGAAAGTGGTGAAGACGTGGTCGCGCCGGTCCACGATCCTGCCGGAGATGGTGGGGCACACGATCGCCGTGCACAATGGGAGAAAGTTCATTCCCGTGTACATGACCGAGCAGATGGTGGGGCACAAACTCGGCGAATTTGCTCCCACTCGCAGCTTCAAGGGCCACGGCGTGAAGGCGGCGCTCGAAAGGGCGGCCGCGACGGCTCCAGGAGCGCCCGCGGCGGCGCCTGCCGGACGGCCGTAAGACGCACATCCTGGGGGACTGAGGGTAATAGAGGCAAATGATGGCGACGGCAACGCAGGGACAAATCGAAGGACAGGCGATCACGCGGTTCCTCCGCGTCTCGCCGCAAAAAGCGCGCCTGGTGGTGGATCTGATTCGCGGTCACCGCGCGGAGGACGCGCTGCAGACGTTGCGATTCACCAAAAAGCGCGTGGCCAAGGATGTGGAGAAAACGCTGCGCAGCGCCATCGCCAACGCCGAGCGAAAGGCGGACGATGCAGGCGAATCGCTCGACGTGGACGCGCTCTACGTCACCAGTTGCTGCGTCAACGAAGGGCCGCGGTGGAAGCGCATGCGTCCCGCGCCCATGGGCCGCGGCTTCCGATATCAAAAGCGTACCAGCCACATCGTGGTGTGCGTCTCCGAGCACGCCAAGGCCAGCGAGGACCGCGTGGCCGCCGCGGCCGCCGAAGCGGAAGCATCCAAGGGCGTGCGCGGAGCGGTGCGCAAGGCCCGCAAGGCAATCGAGAAGCGCGCGAAACAAGCGCAAAAGCAGCAAAAGAAAAAGAAGTAGGAGGCCAGTTTGGGGCAGAAAACACATCCTTACGGATTTCGGCTGGGTTACAACAAGGGCTGGCGCTCGCGCTGGTTTGCCAAGAAAGAGTACGCCGACCTGCTGCATGAAGACGTGGTTTTGCGGCGGCAGCTGAAGGAGCGGCTGAAATCGGCCGGTGTCGACAGCATCGACGTCGAGCGCGCGGCCAACAAGCTGGTCGTCCGGATTTACACCGCGCGGCCCGGCATCATCATCGGGCGCAAGGGTTCGGAAATCGACAAGCTGAAGAACGAAGTGCAGAAGCGCACCAAGCGCGAAGTACACATCGATATTCAGGAAGTGCACCGCCCGGAGCTGGCCGCGCAGCTTGTGGCGGAATCGATCGCGCTGCAACTCGAAAAGCGCGTGGCGTTCCGCCGGGCCATGCGCAAGGCCGTGGATTCGGCGCTGCGCTTCGGATGCAAGGGAATTAAAGTCCGCGTGGCCGGGCGGCTGAATGGCGCGGAAATCGCGCGCAAGGAATGGTACCTGCAGGGACGCCTGCCTCTGCAAACGCTGCGCGCCAACATCGATTTTGGAACCGCCGAGGCGCACACCACTTACGGAGTAATCGGCGTGAAGTGCTGGGTCTATCAGGGCGAAAAGATTCCGGAGCGCTCGCGGCCAGCTGCGGCGGCGTCTCAGTAAGTTTGATCCGCAAGTTTACAGGCTTAAAGGAATAGGTTAGATCGCTATGTTGATGCCCAAGAAAGTGAAGTATAGAAAACAGCAGCGCGGCCGGCGTACCGGCAAGGCGTGGCGCGGCGGATCGCTCGCATTCGGCGAGTACGGGCTGAAGGCGCTCGATCCGGCGTGGATCACCGACAGGCAGATCGAAGCGGCGCGCGTGGCCATCACCCGGTTCATCAAGCGCGGCGGAAAGCTCTGGATTCGCGTCTTTCCGGATAAGCCGTTCACCAAGAAACCGGCCGAAACGCGCATGGGCAAAGGCAAGGGGCCACCGGAGCACTGGGTTGCGGTGGTGAAGCCGGGGCGCGTCATGTTTGAGATGTCCGGAGTGGATCTGGCCTCGGCCACCGCGGCGATGGAGCTGGCGGCTCACAAGCTGCCCATCGCAACGAAATTCGTCACGCGTTCGGAGATGCTCTGATGGCTCGGAGGGTTGAGAAGTTCCGCGAGATGAACGCGAATGAGCTCGACATCCAGGAGCGGGAGCTAAGCGAGCAGATTTTTCGGCTGCGTTTCCAGCTCGCGTCCGGGCAGGCAGAAGGTTTGAGGAAAATGCGCGAGGCGCGCAGGGATCTGGCTCGCGTGAAGACGCTGCTGCGCGAAAAACAAGTGCAGACCGAGTCGAGGAAGGCGTAATGGCGAACGAACCAGTGGTAACCGCTGCGCACGAAGAGGTCCGCGAGCGCGGCGCGAGGCAAGAATTGGTGGGCGTGGTGACCAGCGCTAAGATGGAGAAAACCATCGTAGTGCAAGTCATGCGAACGACTCAGCATCCGCTGTATCGCCGTGTGGTGCGGTCAGCGAAAAAATACTACGCGCACGATGAAGGGCGCGAGGCGCGCGTGGGCGATACGGTACGCCTCGTCTCCACGCGGCCAATGTCGAAATTGAAGCGCTGGCGGCTCAAGGAAATCCTGGCCCGTTCGAATCGGGCCGCCTGAGCCGGGGGATAGGGGAGCACGACGATGGTTCAGATGCGGACGTGGCTGACGGTGGCGGATAATTCCGGCGCGCGTCAGCTGACTTGCATCCTGCCGGTCGGCGGCGATGCGGGATTGACGGCTGGGTTGGGCGAAGTGATCACTGCGGCGGTGAAGGAAGCCGCGCCCGATAGCCAGATCAAGAAGGGCAAAGTGGTAAAGGCCGTGGTGGTGCGGACGAGAAAAGAGCACCGGCGCAGGGACGGTACGTACATCCGTTTCGACGACAACGCTGCGGTGCTGATCAACGATACGGGCGAGCCGGTAGGCACGCGCGTCTTCGGGCCGGTGGCCCGCGAACTGCGCGACAAGAAGTTCACCAAGATCGTGTCGCTGGCCCCGGAAGTGTGGTAGCCATGAGAAAAGACAGCCAACGAATCGCGCCGATGGGCATTCGCCACGGCGACACCGTGAAAGTGATGGCGGGGCGCTCTAAAGGAAAGACGGGGAAGGTCCTCAGCGTCGATCCGGCCAAGGGCCGGGTCACCGTCGAGCGCGCTAACATCATCAAGAAGCATACGCGCGCCAATCCTTCGAAAAACGTGGGCGGCGGCATTCTCGATAAGGAAGGCCCCATTCACGTCTCCAACGTGATGCTGGTTTGCCCGGGTTGCGGGAAGCACACCCGTGCGGGTCACACCACGCTTCCGGACGGAACGAAAGTGCGCGTGTGCCGCCGGTGCAATCAGACCTTCGAGAGCTAACGAGGCGGACGAAAATATCATGAGCCGTTTGCACGATCGATATCGCAAAGAAGTGGTTCCGGCGTTGACTAAGCGCTTTGGGTACACGAACAACATGGCCGTGCCGCGCGTGGCCAAGGTCACGCTGAATATCGGCCTTGGTGAGGCCAGCGCCAACGTGAAGCTGCTCGATACTGCCGCCGCCGAACTCGGCCAAATCGCCGGGCAGAAGCCGGTAATCACGCGAGCAAAGAAGTCCATCGCCAATTTCAAGCTCCGCAAGGGCATGCCCATCGGGTGCATGGTCACGCTGCGCGGCGAACAGATGTACGAGTTTCTCGACCGCATGACTGCCGTTGTGTTGCCCCGCGTGCGCGATTTCAAGGGCCTGCCCCCGAATTCCTTCGACGGCCGCGGCAACTACACGCTGGGCCTGCGCGACCAGCTGGTGTTTCCGGAAATCGATTACACACGCGTCGATAAAATTAAAGGAATGAACGTCACCATTACCACCACGGCTCGCAGCGATGAGGAAGGCCGCGAACTATTGAAGTTGCTCGGCGTGCCGTTCCGGGCGTAGGCGCCGGGTATAAGGAGATCGAAAAAGTATGGCTCGCACCAGTCAATTCGCGAAAATGCAGCGCAAGCTGAAGTACAAGATCCGCCAACGCAATCGCTGCCGCGTTTGCGGACGCGCGCGGGGCTTCCTGCGCAAGTTTGAGATGTGCCGCATCTGCTTCCGCGGCATGGCGCTCAAAGGCGAAATTCCCGGCGTGGTGAAGGCTAGCTGGTAAGGATGAACGCCACAAGGAATAACGAATGACCACCGATCCCATCGCAGATTTTTTGACGCGTATCCGCAACGGCGCCCGCGCACGGCATCCGCGCGTCGACGTGCCCTCCTCGAACCTCAAGGTCGAGATCGCGCGCATCCTCAAAGAGGAAGGCTACCTCTCGAATTTCAAGGTCGTGGAGGAAAAGGGCAAGCGCACGCTGCGCGTGTTTCTCCGCTACTCTTCCGATCGCCGCAGCGTGATCACCGATCTGCAGCGCATCTCCAAGCCTGGCGCGCGGCGCTACACCGGCAAGACCGGCATCCGCCAGGTGATGGGCGGAATGGGCATTTCGATTCTTTCTACGCCGCGCGGTCTGATGACGGGTCAAGTGGCGCGCAAGGAAGGAATTGGCGGCGAATTGCTTTGCGAGGTTTGGTAGCTGCGATTGATGACGAGTTCGGGCAGTAAGGTCCGGTAGAAAGGTTTTCGAGAATATGTCGCGAATTGGAAACAAAATCATCCCGGTTCCGTCGGCGGTAAAGATACAGATCAACAAATCCGCCGTGGACGTCCAGGGGCCCAAGGGAAAGCTCACCATCGCCTTGCCGCGCGGAATTAGTTTCGAGCAGAAGGACGGCACGCTCGTCGCCAAGCGCGAAAATGACGAGCAGCGTGCGCTGCATGGCCTCGCCCGGGCGTTGGTGGCTAATGCCGTTACCGGCGTGACGCAGGGTTTTAAGAAGGACCTCGACATCGTGGGCGTCGGCTATCGCGCGGAAGTGAAGGGCAAGAACGTCGTCCTGGCGCTGGGCTATTCGCATCCCGTCGAGTTTCCCATTCCCGAGGGGATCCAGATCGCGATCGAAAAGCAGACGCATATGACGGTCACCGGGGCCAACAAGAATCAGGTGGGCCAGATCGCGGCGAACCTGCGCGCGCTGCGTCCGCCCGACCCGTACAAACAGAAGGGCATTCGCATCACCGGCGAGCGGCTCAAGAAGAAGGCAGGCAAGGCCGGAGCCAAGGCATCGGCGTAACGTTTTTTCGAGGAGGAGCAGCGTGGCCATTTCGGTTCGAAGACTTTCGCGTGAGGCGCACCGCCAGCGCGTCCACATGCGTATGCGCAAGCGTGTGTCGGGCACCGCGGAGCGTCCGCGGTTGTGCGTGCACCGCTCCGCGCGCCACATTCGCGCGCAAGTGATCGACGATGTTTTGGCGCGCACCGTCGTCTCGGCCAGCTCGCTCGATAAGGACGTGCGCGCGCAGATTCGCGGAGGCGGCAATGTCGCCGCTTCCAAAGTCGTCGGGAAAATAATCGCCGAGCGGGCCCGCGCCAAGGGAATTGAAAATGTCGTGTTCGATCGCGGCGGTTATCAATACCATGGCCGCGTGCGAGCGCTCGCGGAAGCGGCCCGGGAGGCGGGCCTGAAGTTCTGAAACCTATGCCGAAACAAGAGCTCAAGGATATGTTGTCGGTTCGCCGGCCGGTGGAATCCAATCAGGCCAACCTGAAAGACCAGGTCGTTTCGATCAACCGCGTCACCAAAGTGGTGAAGGGCGGCAAGAATCTCAGCTTTTCCGCGCTGGTCGTCGTCGGCGATCAGAACGGCCACGCCGGATTCGGCATGGGCAAGGCCCGCGAAGTGCCTATGGCCATTCGCAAGGCCATCGAGCAGGCCAAGAAGAACATGGTGAAGCTCAATCTGCGCGGCTCTACAATTCCGCATCAGGTGTTGGGGTCTTACGGCTCCGGGCAAGTGCTCTTGAAGCCCGCGCCCGAGGGAACTGGCGTGATCGCCGGCGGCCCGGTGCGGGCTGTGATGGAGGTGGCGGGAATTCAGAACGTGCTGACCAAATCTCTCGGCACCTCGAATCCGCACAACGTAATTAAAGCCACGTTTGACGCGCTGCTGCATTTGAAGAACGCCGCCAGCGTGGCGGAATCCCGCGGCAAAGTTGCCCCGGAAGAGACTGCGGCGTCGTAGCCGCGGGCTGAGGAATTATGGCGACATCGAAAAAACAATCGGGCACGTTGAAAATCAAGTGGGTGCGCAGCTTCATTGGCTGCCCGCGCGACATGCGGCAAACCATTCGCGGCCTCGGCTTCCGCCGGATGCAGCAGGTGGTCGAGCGCCAGGATACGCCCGCGATCCGCGGCATGATCGCTAAAGTCCACCACCTCGTTGAAATCCAGAAGTAGCTGGGGAATCCATGGAACCGACACTTTCGAATTTGAAACCGCCGCGCGGCTCGCGCCACCGCAAGGTACGCGTGGGGCGCGGCATGGGCTCGAAGCTGGGCAAGACGTCCGGCGCGGGCAATAAGGGACAGCAGTCTCGTCGCGGCTATTCGCGGCGCGCCGGCTTCGAGGGCGGCCAGATGCCTTTGCATCGACGCCTGCCGAAGCGCGGGTTTAGCAGCCCATTCCCGAAAACCTTCGCCGTGGTCAACGTCGAAAGTCTCAACGCGTTTCCCGCGGGAGAAACCGTCACGCCGGAATCGCTCGCTGGGCGCGGCCTGATTCGCGCCACGCGCCACGGCATCAAGATTCTCGGTGACGGTGAGTTGAAAGTCGCTTTAACCGTGCGTGCGCACGCTTTCAGCAAGTCCGCTGAAGAGAAAATCGCGCGCGCCGGAGGTAAGGTCGAAGTCATCGCATGAAAAAGCTTGTCGAGGCCATTCGTAATATCTTTATCACGCCGGACTTGCGCAATCGCGTGCTGTTCACGCTTGCCGTTCTGGCCGTGTATCGCCTTGGCGCGTTTATTCCCACTCCTGGGATTAACACCACGCTGCTCGGCCAGCTCTTCCAGGAGAACAGGGGATCGGTGCTCGGCCTGATCGATCTCTTCAGCGGCGGCAATCTGCGTCGTTTGACCATTTTCGCCCTGGGCATCATGCCGTACATCACGGCCGCGATTATCTTCGAATTGCTCGTGGTGGTGTGGCCGTATCTCGACCGCTTGCAGAAAGAAGGCGAGCTTGGCCGCCGCAAGATCACGCAGTACACGCGCTACCTGACGATCATTCTGAGCTTGTTCCAGTCGTTCACCATCGCGTTGACCCTGCAGCGCCAGGGTGAAAACGGCCAGTCGCTGGTCTATCACCCGGGCATCCACTTCATCCTGATGACCATGCTGACGCTGACCACCGGGTCCGCATTCATCATGTGGCTCGGCGAGCAGATTAGCGACCGTGGCATCGGCAACGGCATGTCGCTAATCATCTTCGCTGGTATCGTGGTGGGTTTGCCGAGCGCGGTTACCGATTTGATCGACAAGGCGGAGACGCGGCAGTGGGGCTCGTTCACCCCCATCGCCCTCATCGGTCTCTTCGTAATGATGGCTGCGGTGGTGGCGTTCATCGTCTTCGTCGAAAGCGGGCAGCGGCGGATTCCGGTGCAATACGCCAAGCGAGTGATGGGGCGCAAAGTGATGGGCGGCCAGATGACTTATCTCCCGCTGCGCGTCAACGCCGGCGGCGTAATCCCGCCGATTTTCGCCAGTTCGCTGCTCACTTTTCCGCAGACTGCGGCGCTGCTGTTTAAGTCCAAGTCGCCTATTTTCGAGTCGCTGGCGCGTTCCATAAGCTGGGGCGAGCCGCTTTATACGCTCTTGTACGTGGTTCTGATTATCTTTTTCGCGTTCTTTTACGTCGGCATCATCTTCAATCCGACGGACCTTGCGGACAACATGCGCAAGTACGGCGGGTTCATCCCGGGCATTCGTCCGGGACGTAACACCTCCGAGTACATCAACCGCATCTTGACCCGGCTCACGTTTGTGGGAGGCGTGTACTTGGCGGTGGTTTGCTTGTTGCCGGAATGGATGATCTCCGGCATCCACTTGCAGCACTTGTGGATGGTGGGCAATTGGTTTGACACGCATATGTGGCGCTTCGTCCTGGATGGTTTGGGAGTGCAGTTTTATTTCGGTGGTACGTCGCTGTTGATCGTCGTCGGCGTGGCGATGGACACGGTGCAACAGCTCGAAGCGCAGCTTGTGATGCGGAATTACGAAGGGTTTGTGAGGAAGGGCCGGGCGCGTAGTCGCCGTAGTTGAACAGGTAGACAGCAGTTGCAGCTCAATCCCGTTCGGCGGTGACGATGACTCTCAATCGGGCTCTGATCTTTTTGGGTCCTCCCGGCGCAGGGAAGGGTACCCAGGCGAAGTTGGCCGCGAAGAGGTGCGGGTTGCCGCATCTTTCCACCGGCGATATGTTCCGCGAGGCGATTGCCCGTGCAACGCCGCTCGGTAAAACAGTGCAGCCGATTCTGGCGCGCGGCGACCTGGTGCCGGACGATTTGGTGATGCGCATGGTGGAAGAGCGGCTAACGCAACCTGACTGCGCCCACGGATTTATTTTCGATGGTTTTCCGCGCACGCTGCCGCAGGCGCGGCAGCTCGATGGGCTACTTGAGTCCCGGGGCCTTGGGAAGCCGGTGGTGATCGATTTTTGCATCGACCTGGGAAAGCTGCTCCGCCGGCTGGGCGGTCGCTGGACATGCGGCGTGTGCGGCGCGATTTACAACCAGTTCGACGCGCCACCGAAGGTTCCGGCAGTATGCGATCGCGATGGCGGCGAGCTAGTGCAACGCCCCGACGACCGGCCGGAAGTGGTGAAGGAGCGCTTGGCGGCCTACGAACGGCAGACTAAGCCCCTGGCGGAGTATTACCGCCGCCGTGGCGTATTGGAAATTGTGGACGCTGGAAAGAGCGTTGACGACGTAACCAGCGCGCTCGACGCGATTTTGCATTGTGCGGAAGGCTCGAATGGTCGTTTGTAAATCAGTCGCCGAACTGGAGAAGATGCACCGGGCGGGGTTGATCGTATGGGGCGCGCTGGAAAAAATGCGTGCCATGGTTCAGCCCGGGATTTCGACCAAGGATTTGGACAAGTTCGCCGAGTCGTACACCATCGAGCACAATGCGCGGCCGGCGTTCAAGGGCTATCGCGGGTATCCTGGTTCGGTCTGCACGTCGATCAACCAGGAAGTGGTGCATGGAATTCCGTCGGGTTCGCGGAAGCTTCGCGAAGGCGACATTCTGTCGATGGATTTCGGCGTCGAGCTCGATGGATATTTCGGCGATGCAGCGCTGACGGTTCCGGTTGGGGAAATTTCTCCCGAGCGCGAGCGATTGCTGCGCGTCACGCGCGAGTCGCTCGACCGGGCGATTGAGAAAGTCCGGCCCGGAAACCGGCTCGGCGATGTGTCCGCCACCGTGCAACAATGGGTTGAAAAGCACGGCTATTCCGTCGTTCGCGAGTTTGTCGGACATGGCATTGGCACGAAAATGCACGAAGAGCCGCAGGTCCCGAATTACGGGCCCGCGGGACAAGGTCCGAAGTTGCAGGAGGGTTTGGTCATCGCCATCGAGCCGATGGTGAACGCTGGCGGGCCGGCGGTTCGAGTTCTGAGCGATGATTGGACTGCGGTCACCGCTGATGGCCGCGACTCGGCGCATTTCGAGCATACCGTGGCCGTCACGAAGGATGGGCCATGGATTTTGACGCGCCCGCGGGAAGCCAGCGGGCCGTGCTGGTAGCGCGAGGTCGGTTTTGTTAGCGAAGCGGATGGGAGTTTATGGCGAAAAGGCCTGAAAAAGTCCGGAAAAAGCCGTCCGAGGAAAGCGGCAAGGAAGACGCCATCGAAGTGATGGCCACGGTCATCGAGCCGCTGCCCAACGCCATGTTTCGCGTTGAATTGGACAATAAGCATCAGGTGCTCGCGCACATTTCCGGCAAGATGCGCAAAAATTTCATCCGCATTTTGTCGGGGGATCGCGTGGCGGTGGAACTTTCGCCCTACGATCTCACACGCGGGCGAATCGTCTACCGCTATAAGTAGCGCGGGACGCCGGGAAACGGAGTCGAGGACATGAAGGTTCGGGCATCGGTCAAGAAAATTTGCATGAAGTGCAAGGTGATTCACCGCCGCGGCGTGGTGCGCGTGATTTGCGTCAACCCCAAGCACCGCCAGCGCCAGGGATAGCAGTGGGAATCGCGGGAGGAGTTTAGATGGCACGCATCGCAGGAGTGGATTTGCCGCCGAATAAGCGGCTTTGGATCGGTCTGACGGCGATTTACGGCATCGGACAGCGTCGCGCCCGCAACTTGGCCGTCAAGGCCGGCGTCGATCACACGAAGAAGATAAAGGATCTGACCGAGGATGAAGTCACGCATCTGCGCTCGGCCATCGAAGCCGAGGGCGGCATCGAAGGCGACCTCCGCAAGGAACAGCAGATGAGCATCCGCCGGCTGATCGAAATTCAGTGTTACCGCGGGCTCCGGCACCGTCGCAATCTGCCGGTGCATGGCCAGCGCACGCATACCAACGCGCGTACCCGCAAAGGTCCGCGCAAGGGCGCCGTGGCGGCGAAAAAGAAAGTGATGGCCCGCAAGTAAGCGGTGAATTCGTAGAGACGCACGAGGAGAGGAACGAGCGTGGCAAAAGAACAGGACGCAACGGCAGCCCCGGCGGCAAAACCCGCGAGGCGCAAAAAGGAATTTCGCAAGAAGCGCGAAAAGCGCGTGGTGCCGCACGGTGTGGTGTGCATTCGGGCGACCTTCAACAATACCATCGTCACGCTTACCGATCCGGACGGCCGCGCCGTCAGTTGGGCATCCGCCGGCTCGGTGGGGTTCAAGGGCTCGCGCAAAGGCACTCCCTACGCGGCGCAGCAGGCCGCCATGTCCGCCGCGGGCGTGGCGCGCGACCAGTACGGCATGAAGTCCGTCGAGGTCCGCGTGAAGGGACCGGGCGCGGGCCGCGAATCCGCCATGCGCGCGCTGGCGTCCTCCGGGCTGCACATCAACTCGATCAAGGACGTGACGCCCGTGCCGCACAACGGCTGCCGTCCTCCGAAGCGCCGTCGCGTCTGAGGATTTTCTTCCGGGCGCGCTGTATGGAGCGCCCGGTTGGATTGGAAAAAGGAGAAGCACTTGGCAAGACATCGTGAAGCGGTTTGCAGGTTGTGCCGTCGGGAAGGGCAGAAGCTCTTCTTGAAGGGCCTCCGTTGTTTTACGGAAAAATGCGCCATCGAGAAGCGCAATTTCGTTCCCGGACAGCACGGCCAGGCGCGTCGGCCAAAGATGGTCGGCTACGGCGTGCAGTTGCGCGAAAAGCAAAAGGTGAAGCGGACCTACGGCCTCCTTGAGCGCCAGTTCCGCAACTACTTTGAAGAGGCGGAGCGCATCAAGGGTCCCACGGGCTCGAATCTGGTGGTCATGCTCGAGCGCCGCCTGGACAACGTCGTCTATCGCATGGGCTTGGCCGGCTCGCGCGCGCAGGCGCGGCAGTTGGTGCTCCACGGCCACATTCGCGTGCAGGGCCGCAAGGTCAACATTCCCAGCTATCTCGTCAAGGTCGGGGACGACGTCCTGCTGAAGGAAAGCATGCACCAGAACGCCATGGTTCTCGAAGCGCGCAATCTGGCGCAAAGTCAGGGCATGGCTCCGTGGCTCGATATCGACCGCGAGAATTTCAAGGCGCGCGTGGTGGCGCTGCCGCGCCGCGAAGACGTCCAAACGCCGCCGATGAACGAACAGCTCATCGTCGAACTGTACTCGAAATAACGCGCGGTCCCGGATTTCAGCAACCGTACGTTTGTGGGTCCGCCGCGGGCGGGCCGGAAGGAAGGCAAAGATGTGGAAAGGTTTTCAGAAACCGAAGCGATTGGCTGCCGAGCCGGAGTCGCTCACCGATAAGTTTGGAAAGTTCACTGCGCAGCCGTTTGAACGCGGCTGGGGGACCACAGTGGGCAACGCGCTGCGGCGCGCCCTGCTCAGCTCCATCGAAGGCGCTGCGATCACCGCGGTGAAAATCGAAGGCGTGCTGCACGAATTTTCGCCGATTCCCGGCGTGGTGGAGGACGCTACCGACATCATTCTCAACCTCAAGCAGATTCCGCTGAAGCTCAACACCGATCAGCCGAAAACCATCACGCTCAATGTCGATGCGCCCGGGCCGGTTACCTCCGCGCAGATTGAAGAAGATGCGGATATCGCCGTGCTCGACAAAAGCATTTACATCGCCACCGTCAGCGAGGGCGGCAAGCTCGAACTCGAACTGCGCATCAAGAATGGCCGTGGCTACGTCGCCGCCGACCGCAACTTCGATGAAGATCTCTCCATCGGCTACATCCCGATCGACTCCGTTCACTCGCCGGTGCGCAAGGTCAATTATTCCGTCGAGGCCGCGCGCTTGGGGCAGATGACCGACTACGAAAAGCTCACCCTCGAAGTCTGGACCAACGCCGCCATCACGCCGCAGGACGCCATCGGCCTGGCCGCCAAGCTGGTGAAGGACCACATGAGCATCTTCATCAATTTCGAGGAGCAGCCCGACCTGCCCGAGGAAGCGGTGGAAAACTACGCCGACCCGCGCCTCGAGTATCTCGACCGCTCGGTCGAGGAGCTCGAGCTTTCCGTGCGCTCCTACAATTGCCTGAAGAACGCCAACATCCAGAATCTCCGCGAACTCGTGCAGAAGACCGAATCCGAAATGCTCAAGACCAAAAATTTCGGACGCAAGTCGCTCAACGAGATCAAGGACATCCTCACGAAGATGGGCCTCAGCCTCGGCATGAAATTTGACGACCACGGCCGCATCATCTGGCCGCCGCTGCCGAGCCAGACCGCCATGCCTTCGCCGGAGGAAACCACGGCCGTTTGATCGCGCGGCCACGGAACCGGACATGAGACACCTTATATCGGGCTCTAAACTCGGACGCAACCCGGCGCATCGCCGCGCCACGCTCCGCAATCTTGTCACGAACCTCGTCGAGAAGGAGCGTATCCAGACCACCCTGCTGCGCGCCAAGGCTGCGCGTCCGCTCGCTGAGCGCATGATCACTCTCGGCAAGCGCGACTCGCTCCACGCGCGCCGCCAGGCCGCCGCATTCCTGATGACGCCCGGCGCCACGAAGAAACTCTTCTCCGATCTCGCGCCGCGCTTCTCCGATCGCAACGGCGGTTACACCCGCATCGTGCGCACCGGCTGGCGCCTCGGCGACGGCGCCGAACTCGCCATCCTCGAATTCATCGGCTCGAAGCTGAAGAAGAAGGACAAGAAGTCTCGCAGAGGCGCGGCGGAAGAAGCTCCGAAGGAAGAAAAGGAAAAGGAAGCGGTAGCCGCTGAAAAGTAATTGCGCGCAAAAGTCGTGGGGCACAGCGCTGTGCTGCCACGCAAACCGGAACGGCCCGCTCCAAGCGCGTTCGCAGCGCCCACAGCGGGCCGTTCGTTTTTTGCCGGGACGATGTGGAGTGCGGGAGCTTGCTTCCGCTGTTTGTTTCGCGCGTTACATTCAGACGCCGGAAGCAAGCGACCGCGCTTCACGCAAGTTTCGGTTCCAGCCGCCCTATTCCAATCGATAATTCGGCGCTTCGCGGGTGATGATCACGTCGTGAACGTGGCTTTCGCGCAAGCCCGCCTGCGAAATGCGGACGAACTTCGCGCGCTCCTGCAGTTCGCTCAAATTCGCCGCCCCCACGTAGCCCATGCCGCTGCGCAGACCTCCAACGAGCTGTTCCACCAGCCCCGAAAGCGGCCCTTTGTACGGCACCTGCCCCTCGATTCCTTCCGGCACCGTCTTGCCGCGCTCCGCGCCTTCCTGCGCGTAGCGGTCCGCCGAGCCCGCTTCCATCGCGCCGAGCGATCCCATGCCGCGGTACGATTTGAACGTCCGCCCTTGATACAAAATCGTCTCGCCCGGCGATTCTTCCGTTCCGGCGAAGAGGCTCCCAATCATCACCGACGAAGCTCCCGCGGCGATCGCCTTGGTGATGTCGCCAGAAAACTTGATGCCGCCGTCGGCGATCACCGGCACTCCGCTGCCCTGCGCCGCGCGCGCCGATTCCGCAATCGCTGTGATTTGCGGGACGCCCGCTCCGGTCACCACGCGCGTGGTGCAGATCGACCCCGGCCCGATGCCGACCTTGATGCCATCCACTCCCAGCGCGATCAGGTCGCGCGTGCCTTCCGCCGTGGCCACGTTTCCGGCAAGCAGTTGTATGTCCGGCAGCTTGTGCTTCACGGCTTTGATCGCTTCCATCACGCGCGCGGTGTGCCCGTGCGCCGTGTCGATCGCCAGCGCGTCCGCTCCCATGCGCGCCATTTCCTGCGCGCGCTCCAGAAAATCGCCGGTGGCGCCGATGGCCGCGCCGGCGCGCAGCCGCCCGTGCTCGTCCTTGGTGGCGATGGGGAACTCGATCTTCTTCTGGATGTCTTTCACGGTGATCAGGCCCTTCAGGTTGAAGTCCTTATCCACCACCAGCAATTTTTCGATGCGGTGCTGCTGCAGGATTTTTTCCGCCTCGTCGAGCGTGGTTCCCACCGGGACGGTGATCAGGTTGTTCTTGGTCATCACCGCGTTCACCTGCTGGTCCAGGTTGCGCTCGAATCGCAGGTCGCGATTGGTCAAAATCCCCACCAGCTTCGGGCCGCGCGTCACCGGCAGGCCGGACACTTTGTACTTGTTCATGATCTCCAGCGCCTGCCGGACGGAAATTTCCGGCGCGATCGTCACCGGGTCCACGATCATGCCGCTCTCGGATCGTTTCACCCGGTCGATCTCTTCCGCTTGCCGGTCGATGGTCATGTTGCGGTGGACGAATCCCACGCCGCCTTGCCGCGCCATGGCGATGGCCAGCCGCGCGTCCGTCACCGTGTCCATGGCCGCCGCCACGATGGGAATGTTCAGCGCGATCTTGCGTGAAAGGCAGGTGCGCGTGTCCGCCTGCGCCGGCAGCACAGACGATTTCCCCGGCAGCAGCAGCACGTCGTCAAACGTCAGCCCGTCCGGTATGGCTCCATCAATCATTGCGTCTCCTTGCCCCGCGCGAACTCCGCGAAGGGCTGGTGGAAGCGCGGGGCTTTAGCCCCGCAAAAATTGATTCATTACATTGGAGGGCTTCAGCCCCGGGCGTTGCCGCTGAAAACTCGTCGACAAGCCGCAACGGCGCGTCTGTGGCGCCTACTGTCCATGTACGAATGTTGTGTAGCGCCGCCCTTTCAGGGCGGCATGCGAAATTGCTCGTAATTGTGGGCTTGATCGCCGCCGTCGCTCGCCCCCGATTCATGCCGCCCGCCTTTGAAGCGCCCATAAACAGCAAAGCCCAGCGCGCCGCGCCGGGCTTGGATATGGCTCTAGTTTCGCCGACGAACCTCATGAATGCGCTTATTTTAGGCGCAGCCCACCGCGATTGCAAGCCGCGCAGTCGGCCTCAAATCTTGCCAACCAGAAGTTCCGAAAGCGTAGCCCGAGCCTGGTACGCCTCACCGTCAGCTACGAGGTCTCCGATTAACTCCTCCCCGAGGCACGTCTCTCTTTGACCTGCCGATAAATGGCCGACCGCAACATCAACCGATATTACCTGCAAGTGGTCTCCCGGAAAAATTGGTCGATTGCCCCAGTCCCGCTCGGTATGCCGAAGCTTCCGATAATTCGGATCGCGCGATTCAACTTCGGCGGGGTAAACGGAGTTCTGGAACCCTAGGCAGCAGCGCGGAACCGAAAGTGTGGCCGCATATTCCCTTACGCGCCTCGTCGTCGACGCATTTTCGATCGTGGCGAACACTCTCACGGGCTTGACCGATGTACCCGGCATCACGGGTTGCCCCTGGGTCTGAAACACAAGCTTTACACCTGGGACCTTTTGGGCTTTGAGCTGCGCTTCAAACCCGAATTCGGAACCGGGCGCAAGTTCGTTCATCAGCCGTGCCAAATCTCGCGCCGCCGTTCGGCGAAGGGCCTCTGCCCCCCGAAAGGTACCGTAGCGAGTGTGAACTTCCACCCTCATCTGGTAATCCCTGAGATCGCGCAGTTGGTCCTGGTCGTGGTTGCGAGGAACATCTGCTTCTGAAAAATACAGGAGCACTGGCTTGCCCTTCTCGCGGAAATGTTCAATCTCCTCGACGGTGCCCGACGCTGCATCGCCCGTTGGCGTCCCCAGCCTGGACCAAAAAACAGCGATCAGAACATCTGCACTCTCCACGATCTGCTTGTTGATCAGCTCCTGCGGGCGACCTCCAGACTCGGGAAAACTATCAAGCTCCCATCGCACCGCTTGCAGCGAGACGCTCCGAGCCCGGGAATTCGCCGAGTTCCAATCCTCAATCACCTCGGTAAGGACTGTCCGTTCCGCGTGAACATCAGACGGGGACGCGATGAGTACTTCGTATACGTTCGATTGACGTGGCATGCGGAGGATTCTACCCGAAATCGTGGGGCTGAATGCGAGTCTACACTTTCGCAGAATCTGAACGAAGTCAGCGACAGCTCACCGAACAGCTGTCAAAGCTCATGAATGCAAGCAGTTCGCCGCCAAGGGGTCCGCAGATTTGCGTAGGGTATTTTACGATCTAGACGCAGCCGAGCGACTCTGTTAGCGTCAGTCGGGGCGTTTTTGGCCCCGCGCGAAAATGAGGCTGTGCGGCGACAACTCGATGCGACTGACGGACACGGCGCAACCCGCCCGTGTACGCCGTCTTGTCTATTCGTTTTTCACTCATGCGGAAGCTCGAAAACAAGCCGACAACTTGCCATTTTTACCCGGAACAGGCACTCGAGTAGAATCACTCGTAAGTCATAGAAAACGAACAACCGGGCATACCTCCACCCGGAACGTCCCGGTGCACATGTTCGCGTCACTTTCCACGCGAAAATCAGTGAACGGAAAGATCGCTGGGGCTTGCGGGCGTTTTCTCCGGCAGCGGCGCGGCAGTGGTGACCACGTAGATTTCGACGATAGGATCGACGTGCGCTTCGATGAAGTGGCCGCCCTTGGTGCTGCCGTCGGAAAAGGCCACCACGCCGTGCACGTGCACGTAGGGATGGCCGCGGAAATCGGAGATATTGCCGATCAGCGAGACGAGTTCGCATTTCCGCGTGACGTCGATTTCCTTCATTCCGGGCACCGTGGGAGATCCCCAGCCGAGCTTGGCGGAGATCAGTCCGCCGATGCCGGTCAGGTGCGCGGACACGATGTGGTGCTGCTCGGCAAATTGGTAGAGGCCGGACATCATTTCGTCGCCCTTGCCGAAAGTGACTTCGTAGGTTTTCGAGTCGGCGGTAGGCAACTCCACAACGTGCATTTTGGGCGCGTTGCCGGGCTTTACCGTCATCGGCGGACGGATATACCCCGGAGGCAGCGGAGGGAAGTGACGCTGCTGTGGTTGCTGCTTCGCGCGAAGTGGCGCGGCTGCGGCGAACGCAACCAGCGCGATGCCCGCGGCAAGAACGATGGAATGTATGGCGGCGCTGCGAACAATGTGGATCGTTCGGAACATGAGAGCCTCCTGCTCGCGCGCAACCAGCCTTTGCTGTCGATTTTTCCCGCGCGCGCTGTAAATCGTACACCCAGTTTGCTATTGATTGGAGCGGCAGGGAAGTTGCGCGTGGGCGGTCGAATCCCTACGATAAAGGCCATGAAAGATTTCGAGCCGCATCCCTGGTTGCGAAACGCGCACTTGATGACCATTGCGGGCGCGTTCTGGCGGCGAAAATTTCCGCGCTTGCCGGCGGGAGAGGCGCGCCTGTTCGATGTCGAGCCGGGAACGCAGATGCGCGGCGATTGCCATTGGCAAAAAGATCGGTGCGAGCACGCCACGATCGTCCTGGTGCACGGCCTCGAGGGTTCGAGCGATTCGGGATACATTCTGGGGACGGCGGAGAAAGCGTTCGTCGCGGGATTCAACGTGGTGCGCTTGAATCAACGAAATTGCGGCGGCACCGAGCACCTAACGCCGGACCTCTATCATTCCGGTCGCAGCAACGACGTGCGCGCTGTGGTGATGGAGCTGATCGAGCGCGACCATCTGCCGGAAATTTTCGCTGCGGGGTTTTCCATGGGCGGAAACCTGGTTTTGAAAATGGCAGGAGAATTTGGAGACGCGGTGCCCGAGCAGGTGTGCGGATTTGCGGGAATTGCACCCTCGTATGTGTTGGCGGCGTGTGCGGACGCGCTGGAAGAGCGGCGAAATTTCATCTATGAGCGTTTTTTCGTGCGGCGTCTGAAGCGACGGATGCGGCGGAAGGCGGAATTATTTCCGGAGCGGTACGCGGCGCGAGTGGACAACGGCGCGATGCGCTCGATTGGTAGCGTGCGTCAGTTCGACGAGCTAATTACCGCTCCGTGCAGCGGGTTCTCGGGCGCGGAGGATTACTACTCGCAGGCTAGCGCGATTCGGGTGGTGAGCGCGATCCGGCGGCCGACGCTGATTTTGGCGGCGAAGGACGATCCGTTCGTGCCGTACGCGACATTCGAGCGGCGCGAGTTGCGCGAAAATCCGAATATTCATCTGGTTGCGCCGCGCCACGGAGGGCACTGCTCTTTTATCGCGCGCCAGGGCGGCGACGAGCGGTTTTGGTGCGAAGCACGCATCGTCGAATTTTTCCGCCAGCATTCGCAGCTAGCACGGGCCACTCCACAGCACGCAGCAGGAGAACCGAAATAACCGAGATTCTTCGGAGCATACATTTCCCCTCAGAATCACGCACGGCGTTGTCATCCTGAGCGGAGCGAAGGATCTCTCTTGTCGCCTTGTCTCGACGGGCCGATCTACACGCGTTCCAGAAGCATGGCGATGCCTTGGCCCACTCCGATGCACATGGCGGCGAGCGCGTAACGCGCTTTGGTGCGCTTGAGCTGCATCGATGCGGTGAGCACGAGGCGCGCGCCGCTCATGCCTAGTGGATGGCCGAGCGCGATGGCGCCGCCGTTGGGATTCACTTTTTCGCTGTCGTCGGGCAGTCCGAGCGCGCGCATGACGGCGAGCGACTGCGAAGCGAAAGCTTCGTTGAGCTCGAACCAGTCAATTTCAGAGATGCTGATTTTCAGCCGGACGAGCAGTCGTTGCACGGCGGGGATCGGACCGATGCCCATGATGCGTGGCATCACACCGGAGGCGGACGCGCCCACGATACGCGCCACCGGATGGAGGCCGAATCGCGCGGCTGCGTCTTCGGAGGCGACGAACATGGCGCAAGCGCCGTCATTGATGCCGGAGGAATTTCCGGCGGTGACGGTGCCACCTTCTCGAAACGCGGGCTGGAGTTTGGCGAGCTTTTCGAGAGTGGTGTCTGGACGGAGGTGCTCGTCGTCTTTTACGACGGTGGCCGCGCCTTTCGGTCCGGGGACGTTCACCGGAGCGATTTCTTCCGCGAGGATGCCGGACTTTTGCGCGGCGGCGGCGCGGAGTTGCGAGCGTAGCGCGAAGCAGTCCTGCGCGGCGCGGGCGATCTGGAATTGCTCGGCGACGTTTTCAGCGGTTTCTCCGAGGCCGTCGACGCCATACGTTTTCTTCATCATCGGATTGACGAAGCGCCAGCCGAGAGTGGAATCGTAGATTTCCGCGCCGCGCTGGAAGGCCGCACTGGCTTTTGGCATCACGAGCGGACTGCGGCTCATGCTTTCCACGCCTCCGGCGATCGCGAGCGAAATTTCTTCGGCTGCGATGCCGCGCGCCGCGGTCCAAACGGCTTCCATGCCGGAGCCGCAAAGGCGGTTGACGGTCGAGCCGGGAACGATGTCCGGCACTCCGGCCAGCAGCAGCGCCATGCGCGCGACGTTCCGATTATCTTCGCCCGCTTGGTTGGCGCAACCATAGATTACGTCATCGAGATATTCCCAGTCGCTCGCGGCGAAGCGCGCGCGCAACGCGGCGATGGGGCGGGCGGCAAGATCGTCAGTGCGGACGCGGGCGAGCACGCCGCCGTAGCGGCCGATGGGCGTGCGAACGCCTTCACAAATAAATGCGGATTGCATCGAACACCTCCGAAACATTTATCAAGCGCACTTACCGTACGCGAGCGCGAAGCGCGATTCTATCAACTCGCACCGACGGTCACAGAAATCAAAATTCATAGATGACCTTGCCGCCGGTATCGGCCGTGGGGCCGTAGACCGAAGGCACGCGCAATCCCAGGACGCGTAGATAAACGATCAGCTGGCCGCGGTGATGCGTGGAGTGGTTCATGCGGCGGACGAAAATCCAGGCGCGGGAGCGGGGAACGTCGAAAAAAGTAGCGGTTTCGCTCCACCAGGCGTCGGGTTTCGCGCGAAGGTTTTTGAGGCGGAGCGCGGCGTCGGCACGATACTGCTCGACGTAGCCACGAACCGTCTGCTCGGCGGGGTTCGGGTCCCCTGTGTCGATTCCGAGCATGGCCGCCATCCAGTGGCCCTCGGAGCGGACTTGATGCTCCATCTGCTCGAGCACGGAGCGGGATTTTGGCGCGGGGCGAAAGCTGAGCGCATCGTCGGAAAAGGCGGACCATGTGCCGGTGATTTTCAGGATTTCCGTCTCGTAGGTATCGACAAGGAAACTGTAGGTGCCGTTGCGCGCTTCCGCCGATGTGGAAGAAGATAGGGCCATCGAGGCGTCCTCCGAAAGAGACATTGCATTACATAAGCGGATTATACGGGCAAATGGATTGACGAATTGCGGCGGAATGGCGAAAAACGCTCATCAGCGCGCGAAAAAATCGCGGCGACGCTGATTTCCGCGAGTTACTCCTTGGAGCAGAAGGTTTCGTGTGGCAAAATTGTCTTATAGGGAGTGCCTGCTATGGCGATTAAGTTGAAGAGCAGACTGACGGAGCCTCTCGTGCGAACCAACGGCTCGCATCATCCGGTGAGCTGGGATGAGGCGTTGGACCGAGTGGCAAAGAGCTTCCAAGCCCAGATCGAGAAGCACGGGCCGAAGACGTTCGGCATGTTCAGTTGCTCGAAAACGACCAACGAGCTGAACTACATCACGCAGAAGTTCGTGCGCTCGGTGATCGGCTGCAACAACATCGACAGCTGCAACCGTACTTGACACGCTCCGAGCGTCGCCGGTCTGGCGACGGTTTTCGGAGCGGGCGGCGGGACGAGTTCGTACCGCGCCATTGAAGAGACGGATGTGGTTTTGCTCTGGGGCTCGAATGCCCGCGAGACGCACCCAATTTTCTTTCATCACTTGCTGAAAGGGGTGCGCAACGGCGCGAAGCTATTCGTGATCGATCCGCGGCGGACGACTTCGGCGCAATGGGCGGACGCTTGGCTGGGCCTCGACGTCGGCACGGATATCGTGCTAGCGAACGCCATGGGCCGCGAGATCATTCAGGCGGGGCTGACGCACTCTTGGTTCATCGAGCATGCGACCAGCGGATTCGAGGCGTATAAAAAGCACGTGGAGAAATTCACGCTGGAGCGCGCGGAGCAGGAAACGGGCGTCCCGGCGGAAGTGATTCGCCAGGCGGCGCACGCCTACGCGAAAGCGGAACGCGCGGAATTGTGCTGGACGCTGGGAATTACGGAGCATCACAACGCTGTCGATAACGTGCTGGCGCTGATCAATCTTTCGCTGCTGACCGGGCACATCGGACGATATGCGAGCGGAGTGAATCCGCTGCGCGGGCAGAACAACGTGCAGGGCGGCGGCGACATGGGCGCGATCCCCGACCGCTTTCCGGGTTTTCAGCACGTGGAGAACGACGAAATCCGCGCGAAGTTCGAGGCGGCTTATGGCCGGAAACTTGATCCCAAACGCGGGATGCATTTGAGCGGCATGTTCGAGGCGATGGAGCACGGCAAGATGACATGCGCCTACGTGCTTGGCGAAAATCCGGTGGATTCGGAAGCGGATCGCAATCACGCAAAAAAGGTGCTCGGCGGGCTGGCATTCATGGTGGTGCAGGATCTCTTTTACACCGAAACGGCGGCGTTGGCCGACGTGGTGTTGCCGGCGGCTGCCGGATGGTGCGAATCCGAAGGCACGGTCACGTCGAGCGAGCGGCGCGTGCAGCGCGTGCGGGCCGCGGTTCCTCCTCCCGCCGGCGTGCGCGACGATATCGAGATCGTGTACGAGCTGGCGAAACGCATGGGGCACAATTGGGGAGAGCCAAAAGCAGAATGTATTTGGGACGAACTGCGTTCGCTGAGCCCGATGCACGGCGGAATGAGTTACAAGCGGCTGGAAGCGGAGGGCGGGATCCAGTGGCCGTGCTACGACGAATCGCATCCAGGCGAAATCTTTTTGCATTCGCGTCTGTGGGCCGATCCGCTGATCGGGCCGCGAGCGCCTTTCAGCGTGGTGGAACACGACCCACCCGTCGATCTTTTGGACGCGGAATATCCAATTCGATTGACCACGGGACGGCGGCTCGATTCGTACAACACGAACGTGCAGAGCGGAAAATTTGACTCGCCGCTTCGGCGACAGGAAGCACTCGATATTTCGCCGGAAGACGGCACGAAATACGACGTTCGAGAAGGCGAAAAGGTTAGGGTCACTTCGCGACGCGGTTCAGTGATCGCGCCGATTCGCTTCGATCCTGGCTTGCGTCCAGGACTAGCGTTTTTGACGGGGCACTTCCACGACCAGGTAGCGACGAATGATCTGACGATCGATGCCGTCGATCCAAAGTCGGGCGTTTCGGAATTCAAGGCGACCGCAATCCGCATCGACAAGTGCAGCGCCAACTGAAATTGTGACGGGAGAGTTGTTTGGACATACATTTCACCGCAGACCAGCCTTCGGTTGAAGAAAAAGCAGCGGTCGATAAGGAACTCGGAATCCCAGAAACAAGCTGGGAGGGCGCGGAGCGCCAGATGAACTCCGACGGGCGAGTTTCTTTTGGCGGGCACGACGCAGATTCCCAGCGGCACAAACTGCTTCCCACATTGCATGCAATTCATGCGCGGATTGGCTGGATCAGTCCGGGCGCGATCAACTATACATCGCTGCGGCTAGGGCTGCCTCCCGCGGAAGTGTACGGAGTGGCTTCGTTTTACGGGATGTTTTCGCTGACCGAGCGAGCGCCCGCGGTGGCGCACGTGTGCGACGACATCGCGTGCATGACGCAAGGGGCCGAAGAAATTTGCAACAAGCTGGAGGGCAAGCTGGGTCCGGCGGGGAAGCCATGCATGGGCGGCAAGGCGACTTGGTTGCGCAGCCCATGCCTGGGGCTTTGCGAACGCGCCCCGGCGGCGCTGGTGAGCGCGGCGGGGAAGAATCCGCGCGAGCGAGTGTTGGCGCCTGCGAATGCGGATACAGTGCAGGGATTGCTGCGTGATGCCGTTGATGGGAAATTGCCGGCGGAAGCGGACGAATTGAACGTGAAGGCATCCGCCCCGCAAGCCGGCGGCAAGGGTTTGCGCTTGCTGCGGCGCGTTGGCACGGCGAGCACGACGAATCTCGACGAGTACCGGCGAACGGACGGATACGAAGCGCTGCGCAAAGCTTTGGAAATAGGCCCCGATGCCGTTGTGCGCGAAGTGATCGAATCGAAACTTCTTGGGCGCGGCGGCGCGGCCTTTCCTACCGGTAAGAAATGGGAAGCGCTGCTGAACCAGCGCAAGCAGGGCCGCACGCATTACGTGATCTGCAACGCGGACGAATCGGAACCGGGAACGTTCAAGGATCGAGTGGTGATGGAGGGCGATCCCTTCGCGGTGTTGGAGGGTATGACGATCGCGGCGGTGGCGACGGGCGCGCAGAAGGGTTACATCTATCTGCGCGGCGAGTATCCCTTCGCGGCCGAGCGGCTGAACCATGCGATTGTCGCGGCGCGAAAAGCGGGACTACTGGGCGACAATATTTTGGGGCGCGGCTTGCGATTCGATATCGAATTGCGGCGAGGCGCGGGGGCTTACATCTGCGGTGAAGAGACGGCGCTTTTCAACTCGATCGAAGGCTATCGCGGCGAGCCACGCAACAAGCCGCCGTTCCCAACGCAAGCGGGGCTTTTCCGGCAGCCGACGTCGGTGAACAACGTGGAGACGCTGGTGAACGTGCCGGAGATCATCCGCATGGGTGGCGCGGCGTACGCGAAGATCGGCACGGGAAACTCCATCGGATACAGGCTGTTTTGCGTGTGCGGGCATGTGGCGCGGCCAGGAGTTTACGAGATTCCGTTCGGCGGCACTTTGAAAGATGTGATTCAGATGGCGGGCGGAGTAGCCGGGAACGGGAAATTGCAAGCCGTGCTGCTGGGAGGCGCGGCGGGCGCGTTCGTTTCGCCGAAAGAGTTGGACGTGCCGCTCACTTTCGAAGGGACGCGCGCGATTGGCGCGACGCTGGGATCGGGCGTGATCATGCTGTTCGACGATAGCGTGGACATGCGAAGGATTTTGCTGCGTATCGCCTCATTTTTCCGGGAGGAGACTTGCGGGCAATGCGTGCCGTGCCGCGTCGGGGTGGTGCGGCAGCACGAGACGCTGGAGCGGCTGATCGCACAGCGGCCGCTGGGAACCGCAGAGACCGAGGTGCGGATGTTGCGCGAAATGGGCCAGGCGATGCGCGACGCGTCGATCTGCGGGCTTGGTCAGACCGCTTCCGCCGCTTTGGAATCCGCCCTTGACCGATGGAGACTTTTTTCATGAGCGATTTAGCACCGAAAGACTTGATTCCAGTTCCGCGCGGGCCGGTACCCGAAGCTCCGCCGCCGCGCACCCGTCCGATGGTGGAGCTGAAGATTGACGGGAAAAGCGTTTCCGTCCCAGAGGGTTCGACGATTTTGGACGCGGCGCGGCAATTGGGCATCGATACGCCCACTCTCTGTTTCCTGGATACGCTCACACCGGTGAATGTGTGCCGCGTATGCGTGGTGGAACTGGAAGGCTCGCGGACGCTGGTGCCTGCCTGCTCCCGCAAAGCGGAACAGGGAATGTCTATCAAGACGGATTCCGAGCGCGTGCGGCTCAGCCGACGGATGGTACTGGAATTTTTGGCATCTTCGGTGGACGTCTCGACTGCGCCCCAATTTCCCGGATATTCGAAGCGCTACGGGGCCGATCCAGAACGATTCGGGTCGAAGGCTGAGACGGTAAAGCAGCCTGTGAAGATCGACAACGATCTTTACGTGCGCGACTATTCAAAGTGCATTCTCTGCTACAAGTGCGTGGAGGCTTGCGGCGTGGACGCGCAGAACACGTTTGCGATTGCCGTGGCCGGACGAGGGTTTTCAGCGAACATCAGCACGGAATTCGACGCGCCGCTGACGGATTCGGCGTGCGTGTACTGCGGTAATTGCATTGCCGTCTGCCCGACGGGTGCGCTGATGTTCAAAAGTGAATACGACATGCGGCAGGCGGGTACCTGGGACGAATCGCGGCAGACGCAAACGGACACGATTTGCCCTTACTGTGGCGTCGGGTGTGATTTGACGGTCCATGCGCAGGACGAGAAGATTGTGAAAATCACATCTCCGCTGGACCACAGCGTGACCCACGGGAATCTCTGCATCAAGGGCCGATTCGGTTACCGGTTCGTGGAAGTCGCGGCTGACAAGAAGAAAAAGTAGGCTTCAAGACGAACAGCCGGCGAATCCCACCAGCCAACCCGCGTTACCTCCAGGGGCGTGGGCGCATCTCACGTTACGCAATTCCACAACGACTCGAAATTGAAGTGGACAGAGAATCCGGTTCTCGTTCACATTAGATGAAGCACCCACGTAGGCAGGGAGGCATTGGGGAGACCAGGCGATGAAGTGTCCTGCGGTTGTGCTTGGGGTAATTTTATTCGCGGCAACAGTCAGTGCGCAATCGAACCTCAACGGCCCTCGGCTTCCGGCGGCTCCCGCCCCAGCCGCTATGGAAAGTTTTCCGTCTCAGCCGGCGCCGCAGCTGGAGTTGTTCGCCGAAGCCTTGCCAGTTAGCTCCAGCGCAGCTTCCACAGCCGCGGCTCCCGCGTCGAGCGACGCAGATGCCGCGCAAGGCCCGATAGTTGTCCGCCCTTTTTACGATTGGGAATTGTACGCGGGCTATTCCTTTTTCAATTTCTACGAAGTTCCCAACGTCAAGAACGTGGAGAACGGGTTTGACGTGGCCGTCACCTATTTCCCCGGCGGAGGATGGATCGGCGGAGAAGGCGATTTGATGGCGACGTTTGGATCGCAGTTGGGATGTACTTCGAAATTCACGCTGGCATCAGGGGGCGCGCGTATTCGCTGGGCGGGCCGGCGCGGGACTCAGTTTTGGCTGCATGGCCTGCTGGGAGGAACGCATTATTTCCCGCAGACCGCCTACGGCGGGCAAAACGCTTTTGGATACGAAATGGGCGGCGGCGTGGACATCAGCGCGCATCACCGGCGGATGGCGTACCGCTTCGAAGCGGACGCGGTAGGGACGCGGTTCTTCGGCTCGTATCAGTACAGCCCTAAAATTTCGGCTGGCATCGTTTTCAAATTCTGACAATCGAATCGGGAAGAAGATTGAAGATGCGGCGCGGAAGCGGTAAGCCGCGCTGGTAAGTCCGGCGCGGGTGTGCGCGGCGGATGGGCCACCATCGAACGAGCGGTTTAGAGTGCGAACCGCGGCAGTTTCACGAGATACTGACCACCATTTAAGGGTTTGAATTGGGCACGCGGGTAAGAGCATTTTGGACCGGCTGCACAGGTGGAGCGCATTCGTGCATTTATTCGAACAGCTGAAAATTCGGGACGTGACGCTCAGGAACCGAATCGTGGTGTCGCCCATGTGCCAGTATTCGTCCACGGATGGGTTTGCGACGGACTGGCATTTGGTCCATTTGGGCAGTCGGGCAGTTGGCGGCGCTGCGGCCGTATTTACGGAAGCGACGGCGGTTTCGCCGGAGGGACGCATCAGCCTAGCTGATTTGGGGATTTGGAAGGACGAGCACATAGCGCCGCTGGCTCGAATCGCCGCATTTATTCGCGAACAAGGGGCCGTGCCGGGAATTCAACTCGCTCACGCGGGGCGCAAAGCGAGCGTGAGGCGTCCATGGGAAGGCGGAGGAGCGGTGGCCGATTCTGAAGGCGGATGGACGCCAGTGGCGCCGAGCGCCATCGCGTTCGACCCGAAATACAAGACACCCGCGAAATTGGACGAGACGGGAATTCACGCAATCGCACAGGAGTTTGCGGAGGCAGCGAGGCGTGCGGCAAGGGCGGGATTTCAGGTAGTGGAAATTCACGGCGCGCACGGGTACTTGATTCACGAATTTCTATCGCCCCTCTCGAACCGGCGGACGGATGGATACGGCGGAGCGTTCGAGAATCGGACCCGATTTGCACGCGAAGTTGCCACGGCCGTACGGCAGGTGTGGCCTGCGCAGTTGCCGCTTTTTATGCGGATTTCGGCGACGGACTGGGTTAAAGGAGGATGGGACGCAGAACAGTCGGTGGAACTTGCCAAGCAGCTTGCGCCGCTGGGAGTGGACCTGATTGATTGCTCGTCGGGCGGAACAGTGCTTGGGGCGAAAATACCGATCGGGCCGGGGTATCAGACGCCATTCGCGGAGAAGATCAGGCGGGAAGCAGGCGTGATGACCGGAACGGTCGGCATGATTACGAGCGCGGCTCAGGCGGATGCGATTGTGCGCGAGGGAAAGGCGGATCTCGTCCTAATGGCGCGGGAATTTCTGCGGCAGCCGTACTGGCCGATGCATGCGGCGCAAGAGTTGGGGCGCGAGATTGCATGGCCCGCCCAGTATCTGCGTGCTGCGCCCGATGGAACGAAGTCTCGTTAGCGCGCGGCGGCGCTAGTTAGCGGGTGCGATTCGCGGCGCTCATGAAGCGGTCGAACATGACGCGGACTTCGGAAAGGCCCAGCGCGAGCGTGATAGCGAAATAGAGAAGGCCGAACGGTACCAGCACGACGACGGCGGCCAAAACCGGCGAATGATGGCGGAAAGAGCGATGGATCAGCCAACCAGCTCCGGCCGCGGCAAAGGCGGCAATGAAGATTTTTGCCATGTATGCGGAAGGTACGCCCGTCCTTCCGATTCTGCGGTTCAGAGTGCGCCGCAGCAGCGTGAATTCCACCCACGAGGCCAGGCCTGCTGAAATGGTGAGTCCGGCAACACCCCATCGCGGTTCAATTCCGAGGGCGGGCGGCAGAGGAATGGCGCAAGCGTAGCCGAGACCGCTCGTCAGAATCACGCGGATAATCGCGTAACGCAGCGGAGTCTTTGTGTCGTGCAGGGCGTAGTAGGTGGAGGAGTAGAGCCGGCCGAGAGTTGACGCCAGCAGGCCGATGGTAGCGCCCGCCACGATCCCCCAAACGTAAATCACGTCCGACTGCGAAAAACGGCCGGTGCGGTAGATGGCGGCGACGATCACATCGCCGAGGACTAAGAATGCGGCGATCGAAGGAACCACGAAAAACGCGATCTGGCGCAGGCCTGAATTCAGGCGAGCGCGAAGCACCGGAGCAACCTCTTCGTCGGTACCGACCTCGCCGGACATATGCGGTAATTCGGCGGCGGAGACGGACATGGCGAAGAGGCTGACCGGAAGCATGTAAAGGATTTGAGCGTAGGCAAGGCTGGCGACGGCGCCCGTCGGCAGCAAGCTGGCGATGACAGCGTCGACGTAGGCGCTGATTTGCACCACACCTCGGCCCACGAATACCGGCACGAAATTGCGGACGACTTCCTTGACGTGCTGCGTCTGATAGCTGAGAGTGACGCGCAAATGGTGCAGCAGCTTCAGCACAACCGGGAATTGGATAGCGACTTGAAGGCCACTGCCGATGACCGATCCCCACGCGAGAATTTCCGCCAGCGGATATTGGCGATAGCGTCCGCCCCAGCCGAGCATGGCGCCGATCATGGCGGCATTCCAGAGAACGGGCGCGGTGTAGGAGAGAAAGAATTTCCGGTGGCTATTGAGAATTCCCAGGCACCATGCGGATATAACCAGCAGGCCCGCGCCGGGGAATAGAATGCGGACGAGTTGAATGGTCAGATGCCGTTTCGCGCCGGAAAAGCCCGGAGCGATGAGGTCGATCAAGTAGGGCGTGAGCAGCACTCCGATGACGACGATGATCGATGTGGTGAGGGCCAGAAGGCCGGCAACCGCGCCCGCAGTGCGCGCAGCTTCCTCTTCATCCCCTTGCGCGAGCAGGCTTGCGTACACGGGAATGAAGGAAGCGGAGAGCACGCCCTCTCCGAAAAGGGTCTGCAGGAAATTGGGGATGCGGAAGGCGGCTTTGAAGGCGTCGGCTGCGTCCGAGCTGCCGAAATAGTGTGCGAATATGCGCTCGCGAATAAGGCCGGCGATGCGGCTAAGAAAAATGCCGGAGGCGACCAGAAACGCGTGGCGTTTCGATGCGCCGGCGTTTGACTTTCCTGTCTGGGAACGCGGCACGGCCAAAGGTGATCCGGGAGTTGCGCGAGTGTCGATAGGTTAATTACAAGAGGTGGGCGAGACGATGTCAACTTGGATTTAGGGACTGTGCGCATAGATGGCGCGGAAACGGAGTGGTGGTTTCAATCGGCGCCATGGACCCGAAGGAGCGCGATCGAAGCCGCCTGGAAACGATCGAGGCGCGGTTTAAACTCTCTACCGTGATGCTCCGTTGGATGCGTTCAAGGTGAGTTTGCTTCCGCGGAGCACATCGAGATCGCGTTGCCACTTCTGCGTCGCCGAAAACCTAACTTCCACGTGGTGAAGTCCGCTTTTCAGGCGAAGTGTCGCGGGAGTTTGTCCCTCAAATTCGCCATCCACGTAGATTTCCGCCGCGGGCGGGTCGGATGTGATCGCCACGCGTCCTGCATCGGTTCGAGATCCGCTATTTTCGTCCGGGGAGTCCGCCACCTTTGGCGGACGCATGGGCCCTTGGCCATCGATCGTTTCGACCGGGCGGCCGTCGCCCGTTGAGACCGGCTCAAGTTGGATCTTGAAGCGAGAAGACTTCAGCAGGAAGTAGCCGCCGTGATGGCGGCCGTTGATGGAGATCCATTGGAATGGGCCGCCGGTGATGGTCAACTTTTCCGTGAGATAGCCGTCCTTTGAAATTCTTAGGACCATGGCGTGGTTTAGGCGCGAACCGAATACCGTGTGGGGCTTGTGAAAATAGCCGCCGGGGTAATCGGATTTATAAGGAGTAGTCCCGGCAAAAACGCCATTGATTTCGACGCGCGCGCCGGGCGGGGAACTGGTGATGGTCAGATTTTTTGCAAACGTGCGCGGCGCGGCAAGCGACAGCAGCAGCGCGAACGATGCATAGATACAGGGTCGCCTGGGTGGCTGCATCGGAGCCCTCCGAGGGAATTAGAGAACACACAATGTCATTAAGGCGCCAGTACTGTCAAGAGCCGCAGTGCCGATGCGATGGGCAGCGTTTCGGTGATCGAGCGATTCAATTTGGGGGGGCAAGAGAGGGGAAGGCGTCCACTAAGCTATCCACTCATGAATGTTTAGGGGTTCGAACGTGGGCGATTCCGCATCTAAAAAGGTGAACGTCTGTACGGCCAAGAACCGCGCGACGCTCGCTGTGAAGACGGCAAGTGTGTGGTTCCTGCCAAGGAATGACGCCATATCTTAGGAGGAGTACAAGCAATGCGTTTGAATTTAAAACAGTTCGTTAGTGTTCTAGCAATTCTAGGTTTTGCAACGGTTGTTGGGGCATCCACTCGCACGGACTCGACCCGGTACGATGTGACTCAGATGACTAAAATTGGACATACAGACCTGCAACCCGGCCACTACACGCTCAAGGCGAATGAGTCGAAGGATAAGCTTCGCGTGCTCCACAATGGAAAAGTTGTTGCCACGGTTCCGTGCCACTGGGTGAAGCTACAGCAAAAGCCCAATAACACGGAGATATTCTCCAATAAGAATCGGGTGACCCGCGTCGAGTTCCAGGGCCGGAGAGACGCCATCAGCGTCGGCTGATGAGCGAGTTTTAGAAACTGCCAGGGCGGGAGAATCGTCCCGCCTGCCATGCCCCTGCGGGCGCTGAACCAGACCGGAAAGCCAAGGATAGCAATGATCGACGCTCAGCGCCCCGCACCGAAAGAGTCTTTGTCCCGCAACGCCCGCATTTTGCACCGCGACCCCCTTAACGCCAACGATAACGTGATCCGCCCGCAGCATTATGCTGGGAGGCGGACGGCGAATTGGCGCGGATGACTGGGGACGAGTGTGCCTATGCACGTTAAATAGACGGGATTACCGAACGCCGCCCCATGGCTTGGTTCTTTCATACCGTCCGGCACATGCTGGCCCACTGGGGATACTGGGCCGTTTTTGGAGGCTTAGTGGGCGAAGATGCGGGCCTCCCCGTTCCTGGCGAAACGACGCTGATGTTCGCAAGCTTCCTGGCGCACAAGACGCAGCGACTGCGCATCGAGTGGGTTATCCTGATTGGAATCAGTGCGGCGGTGATGGGCGACAACATCGGATTTGTAGCGGGTCGGCACTGGGGCAAAACGCTTATTCGGTGGATGAAGAAGCTGTTGCGAATGGATGACGACGACGTCGGCGCGGCCAAAGACCAGATTAAAAGGCATGGCGGGGCTACAGTTTTCTGGGCGCGCTATATTTTTGGGCTGCGGACGATTGCGGGGCCGCTCGCAGGAATGCTGGGGATGGAGTGGAAGAGATTTGCCATTTACAACGCGCTCGGCGCGATCACCTGGGTGACATTCATTTCGATGATCGGCTATGGGTTTGCGGACGAGTTCCAAACATTGATGGGCTTTCTAGAAAAAGTTTCGTGGGGCATTGCCGGCGCGGTGTTTGTGGCGGGATACATCTTGTGGCGAAAGGAGAAGAAAAATTACAAGCAGCGCAAGCGTGAAGGAAGGGCGTGAATCCATAACGTAGCGGGTCTGCGAAGGGTGTATCGGTTAAATGGGGTGCGCCAATGCATGTGCCAAAAATATTGGGGTTCGTAGAAAACGGCATCCTGATCGCGGTGATCGCGCACGGGCTGATTGGGGTTTCGCTGGTCTGGGACAAGGTGCTGCTGAAGAGACCGGGCACCAAGAATTTATATAGTTATATCTTCTGGATGGGCAGCCTGAGTGTGTTTGGCGTGGTATTGGTGCCGTTTGGATATAAGTCCGCGCAGCTTTGGGTCATTGCCCTGGCGTTCGGGGTGGGTGTGATCGACCTGATCGCCACGTTTTTCTACTACAAGGCGCTCAAGATTGGCGAGGCGTCGGAATCGCTGGCTGTGGTGGGCGGTTTCACTCCGGTGGCCACGCTGGCGATTGGATACGGTTTGCTGTCACACCAACTCTCCGGCGGGGAACTGATCGGATTCGCGCTGATGACCGGCGGCGGGTTTGCGATGTTTCTGTCCGAAGATTTTGAGCTAAAGAAACTGCTGCTGCCGGTGCTGCTTGCTGCCGGATTGTTTGGCCTTGTTACGGTGGTCACCAAGGTTGTTTACAACCATACGAACTTTGTGACCGGGTACGTCTGGTTCACAATCGGGACGTTCGGTGGGTCCATGTCGTTGCTGATTCACCCGTCCTGGCGGCGGCAAATTTTCAAGGAAACGGCTCATGACAATCCGAGTAACAGATTGTGGTACTTCGTAAACCGGTTCCTGGCGGGTTTCGGCGCGTTCCTGGTGGTATACGCTATTAGCTTGACGCAACCGGCGATGGTGAACGCCATCGCGGGGGTGCGCTTTGTGGTGATCTTCATCGGGGCTTATCTGCTGACTAAATTGAGGCCGATGTGGCTGAAGGAAGATTTTCGCGGGTGGCAACTTGCGACGAAAAGTTTTGCTACCGCGCTGGTTGTAGCAGGGCTTGCGATCGCAGGCCTGAGCGGAGGAACGCAAGGCGGGGGCGGCGGACCGACGGCAGTAATTCGCAATTCGCGACGCGCGCTTGACCGGGTGGAGGCGCTGGTTTCGAACTCTCGTGTGCGATCCTGCACGTGGCCGTGCCCACTGAAATAGACTTCTGTTTTGGCGCCGGGCTAAACCTCAAGCCGACGACTCGCTGGCGCAAATTCCGGCCGGCAGCGTCAGGACTCGTGCTCCCCCTAATAATTTGTGATAACTTGTGGAACTCGATCGGCATCCGATCCCCAAAATCTTCGAAAAAATTGCCTTTTTTAGGGTAATCACCTGAAAAACAGTCCAGGGTAACACTTGCTTGGGTGGGTTCGCTGTTATATGGTGAGGACATCGGATGGAATTTCGTGGGTACTGTGCCGGCACCCGTCGGCCAGTTGGAGAATGAGCAGTGCCGGACGCCTTGGCAGTTGATCGCCTGCATTTCGCCTTCAGGGTGACCTCCCGTTATTGTTTTTTCGCGACTCACGATGGGCCCCCAAATTCGGCATGCCCGTTAGGCGGACCAGCAATCGTGCATCTCCGCAGGTTTCCACCAGCAGCGTGGTCACGCAATTGGGATTTTGGGGAGCATACGCAATCTTGGGGATTCTGTTTCTATTTCTCGTGCACGGAGAAATTGAACATGGTCCGATAGCGGGCTAGAAAGGAGCGGGATGGAAACGATTTGGTTTTGCTTAGTCGCGGTGATGCTAGCCGGCTATGTAGTGCTTGATGGATTCGATTTAGGCGTTGGCGTGCTGCATCTGTGGATCGCGCGCGATGATGCGGAGCGGCGCGTAACTCTGCGCTCGATCGGTCCCGTGTGGGGCGGGAACGAGGTGTGGCTTTTGGCTGCGGGAGGCATGCTCTACTTTGCTTTTCCAGCGCTTTACTCCGAGGGATTCAGAGGGTTTTACCTGCCGCTGATGATCGTGCTGGGTTTGCTTGTGATTCGCGGCATTTCGGTGGCGTTTCGCAGCCATATCGTTAGGTCCACCTGGTCAAGGTTGTGGGACCGTGGCTTCGCATGCGCCAGCCTGCTACTGGCGGTTTTTTACGGAGTGGCGCTTGGAAACGTGGTGCGAGGCGTGCCGATGAACGGCGAGAGGCATTTCGTCGAGCCGTTATGGACGAACTTCCAACCTGTCGGCCACACCGGGATTTTGGATTGGTACACGGTGATGGTTGGAGTGGTGGCGCTGGCGGCGGTTACGCTCCACGGCGCGAGCTGGTTGGCTCTGAAGACGACGGGCGAGGTCCGCGAGCGGGCGCGAAACGGTGCGTCCGTGCTCTGGTGGGCGGTGGCAGTGCTGACGGCAGCTATCACGATCGTAAGCTTCCAGATGCTTCCGCAGCTTTTCGAGAATTTCCGGCTGCATCCCTGGGGCATCGTCTTTCCCGTTCTCGCGATCGCGGGACTGCTGGGAATATTGTGGTTCAATCACTTTCAGCAAGAGGCGTTATCGTTCGGATCGTCGTGCGCGTACCTGGTCGGGATGCTGGCTAGTATCACGTTCAGCTTGTATCCGACGGTACTGCCATCGAGCTTGAATCCTTTTTCCGCGCTGACTCTCGCCAATTCCAGGATAGCCGATCGTGGACTCAAGATCGGGCTGATCTGGTGGGTGATTGGGATATCGCTTGCCGCCGGCTATACGATTTTTACCTACCGCGGCTTTGCCGGTAAAACCCGCGTCAAGAACGTGGAGGCTGAGAAGTCGAGAGAGCGCGAAGAGCTGGCGGCCGTTTCGCGTTGAGGCTGAGAGCTATTCGTGCATCGGGCTGAAAATCTGGCTCAGATAATCTGGTTTGCCGTGTTCGCGCTGGATGTGCGCGTTACGTAAACCGCCGTGATAGTTCACGGCATCGGTCTGGAACTGAGGCCCATTCTCGACCATTAGTTCGATCGGCGCGGAACTCGTTCTAGCCGCGGTGATAGCATCTTCCAGAATTGCCGGCGTGAATTCTTTCCGGTCAACGGCTGTGATTTTCATTCCGGGGCCGATCCCCGCGTTGTAGGCTGGGCCGCCGTGAATCACGTCGATCACGTCACCGTCGTCACCTAGCAGCAGGCCGACCGAGAGAGTAACGTCCACGCGGTGCCGGACAGTACCGACCACTTCCTGATATTCATTGGGCTTGTCGTTGTAAACGAGCTTCCAGCCGCTCTTTTCCACCGATTCCTCGGGCGTGTCCGGCGCCGGGGAATCGAGTCGTTTGTGCAAGAATCCCGCCCAATCGTAGGGCGCAAGGCTGTTTAGCGTGGAGACGATGTCGTCGAATGTGTAGGTTTTCAGTACAGGCTTGCCGCTGGGCCCGCCGTAGAACATTCGACAAAAGTCGTTCATCGACTTGCGATCGCCCGTAAGGCCGCGGAGGGTGGAATCGACGTCGAGCCAGAGCAATTCGCCTTCCTGGTAGAAGTCCGTGCCGCGGCGCCAATTCGACCAATCGAGATCAGCATCGTACAAGACCGAGGCGAAGTCGGCAGTGTCCTGCAGCGGACGCCAATCGCGTCCGGGCCGGTTGGCAGCCTGCCCGGCAACGAAAGCGAGCGCTTCGCGAGCCATTTCCGGTTTCCAGAAGCCAGCGCGCGCGGTGAGTACTTCGCCGTAGTATTCGGTGAGTCCCTCGTAGACCCACAGCAGATCGTCTTCCATCGGCGTCTGGAAATCGGGCGTGGCCAGATCGGCCGGTCGCCTATATTTGCCGTTCCAGGAATGCGTGAACTCGTGCGGGATTAGGTCCGAGAAATAGATGCGTCGGACGGGATCGATCAAGCTGCGCTCGTACGTCCGATCGTCGCTGGATTCATGATGTTCCAGGCCGAAGTGGGCCACTTGGTTGCTGAGCGTGAGCAGGAAGTGGTAATCGCGGTAGTGGCGAATGTTTCCGAACAGAGGGCCGGTTTGCTCGACCAGGTTGTGAAAGTCCTTTTGCATCTGAGGCGTCATCGCTAAAGCGGCCTCGCTATCGGCGGCTATGTCCATCTCATGAATCGGCTTTTGGCCGGGCGTCAGCTCGATTTTTCGGAAGTAGCGGCCAGCCAGCACCGGCGAATCAACCAAAGTGTTGAGCGGTACGGTCTCAAAGTCGATGGTGTTGCCGTCCTGCCTGGAGATTGGCAAAGCGGTTCCAAATTTCCAGCCCTGCGGAATTTCGAGGCTGGGGATGAAGTCGATATCGCGGGAAGGGTATCCGCCGGGATAAAGCACCACCTGATTCCAGCTCATCACATCCAGATCTGCCGTGGCCGAAGCGCCCGCGGAAAATCCTGAATTCGGCGCGGAGAGCAGGAAATCGAGGGCGATATCGAGCGTATGGGCGTCTGGAGGAACATTCAGATGAAACTCATACATGTCGATCAGATCGCGGCGCCACGGCAGGATTTTGCCGTTTGTTTTGAAGTAGAGCCCGGCAACGTCCATGATCGGACCGTCAGGCATATGCTCGCCGGGAATCCACTCCGGATAGTAGAGAACGAGCGGGCCCGGCTGCACCGGCATCTGCATGCGAACATGCAGTATTTTCTGCGGCGCGTGCGTGGCGTCGACTTGGAGATGAATCGGGCCGAAGATGTTCTGGGCATGAAGCGGCGCGCCGAAGGAACAAAATATTGCAGCGGAAATGATGGACAACAGTATTCGCGTGTGAAATGAATGCTTCATCTTTCCTCACAGGGTGTTTTGACCCATCGAGAAAATTTACGCGCCAAAAAGACTAGTGGAGAATGGCTGCCAGATGCACCGCGGGTAGAACTATACCGGTCTTTTTCTCGAAGCAACTTCGAAGTGATTTTACTCGGACGAGTCTTGCACGTCGAGTATTGTAAAACGAGGATCACTTGGACGAACGGGTATGTAGTGTCCCGTAGGACAGAGTTTAGCGAAAGGGCTCGGTCCCTCAAATTTGTGACTTCGTTGCGTTCGGATGCTGCATACCGAACGGCTTTTGTGGGATACAGAAATCTAGATGAAATTTCGGCGGTTGCGAGCGGCTTCCAGCCCGAGCAGATGAAAAACCGCTCGCATGCTGCTGTTCGGTAGTCGTTCCTGGGAAGGCTACCGCCCTCCCAATTTCGCCGCGAGCGCCTTCAGATCGCGAGCCGCAGGCGCTTCCACGATCTCCCAGTTACCTCCTTCGTTCCAGGGACCGCGCGCATCCACTTCACCGTGGTCGCCCTGTCCGGTAGAATCGTCGAAGTACTTGTTCACCCATTTCGGGTCGGGATCGATATCGCCGATCTTAAGGGGATCCTTGCCCATACTTTCGAGGGCTGCCATGAAGACCTTCATGTGGGTGATCTCGCGAGTCATCAGAAATTTCAGCGAATCGATTGTGCCGGCATCCTGCGTGGACTTGATGAGGCGTTCGTACACGATTTTGGCGCGGGCTTCGGCTGCGATGTCGCTGCGAAGATCGACGTCCAACTCGCCAGTGATTTTCAGGTAGTCGGCGGTCCACGGGTCGCCCATGGAATTGCAGAGAGCGGCGCCTCCACCTCCGGCGATGGCGATGAGCGGATCAGCTTCTGCCGCATTACGCTTAGTCTTGAGAGGTTTCAAGTGCATGCGGGCCAGCGTGCCGACGACTTCCAGGTGGCTGAGTTCCTCGGTGCCGATGTCCATCAGCATATCTTTGCGTTTAGGGTCTTCGCAGTTGAGCCCCTGCACGGAATATTGCATGGCTGCGGCCAGTTCGCCGTTTGCGCCGCCGAACTGTTCGAGCAACATGTTTCCGAACCGCGGATCGGGTTCGCCCACATTCACTGTGTACATCAATTTTTTCACGTGGTGATACATACGTTCTCCTGAACCGATTTGTATGCGGCGTGGCGCTTGCTGGCGACGAGAACCTCGGCCGCACCATGCTTGCAAATTCCAATATGCGCGGCGAAATCGGAAGGTTCTATCGGGCCTTCTACCGAGGGAGGTATACCGAGAGTCTCACGTCGGCCGCCTTGCGGATGGAGTCTCCATCGATCGCGCTTCGCTCAGGCGCTTTAGCGGCGCTTGAGTAATTCGCGCGGCGGGCGTATAAGGAATCGCCGCGGGGGTGGGCCTCGCGTACGTCCAGATCGCCGCGCCCAGGCGCGCCGCTGTTCCCGGCGGTCGGCGAAGTGGACGCGCTGCATGCGCAACGCAAGGAGGCAGAACGATGAGTCCGAAAAAGTCGAGCGTAGGAAAAGCCAAGGCAACAAAAAAGGATTTTCGGCGGATTGCCACCGAAGAAGCGTTCTCCACGCCAGAACAGATGGACGCGATGCGCGAGATTTTGGCGCAGCAAACGCAGTATCACCCCGACCTGTTTTTATGGAAGGTTCAGACGGACCCAAACGGGCCGGTAAACAAAAATCTGCTCGACCTGGAAGACCAGCGCCTCAAAATCATGGATCACGACGGCGTGGATATGCATCTACTGTCGCTCACGTCCACGGGCGTGCAGATGATGGAAGCGGGACGGGCGCTCGATGTGGCGATCGCGGCCAACGATCGGTTGGCGAACGTGATCCAAAAGCATCCGGCGCGATTCACCGGTCTCGCAACAGTCCCGCCGCAGGATGTTCCCGGCGCGATCAAAGAAGCCGAGCGAGCAATCAATCAGTTGAAGTTGAATGGCCTGATCGTCAATTCGCATACGAATGGCGAATACCTGAGCGACAAAAGGTACTGGCCGCTGCTCGAAGCAATTGCCGCGCTGAAAGCAGCGCTCTACATTCACCCGCGCGCGCCGATTCCGGCGATGGCGGAAGCGTACCATCTGGATCATTTGGAGCACGCCATCTGGGGCTATCAGGCGGAAACCGGGTTGCACGCGTTGCGACTGATCACCAGCGGCGTGTTTGACGCGATACCGAATCTGAAAATCGTGCTGGGGCACATGGGAGAAGCGCTGCCGTACTGGCTGTATCGCATCGATTACATGCACGGCACTGCTTCCATACACTTCGACCGCGCCAAACTTAAAAAGAAGCCCAGCGAGTACTTTAAACAGAATTTCGCCATCACCACCAGCGGCATGAACTGGCATCCGGTGCTGAAGTTCTGCATCGAGGCGGTGGGCGCGGATAACATCATGTGGGCGATCGATTATCCGTATCAAACCTCGCCGGACGCCGTGAAATTCATGAATGCGGCGCCGATTTCGGACGTCGACAAGCACAAGATTTTTCACAAGAACGCAGAGCGCATTTTCCACATCAAGCCAGAATGATCTAGCCTAGCCTCCAAGCGATTCCTCGCGACAAGTCGTTGCTGGACCGAAGGTACGCGACTTTCCGCCCATGCTTTGACTGTGCGCGGCAGTGCACGAGAATTTTAGGCGGCGTTTCAGGGTGAGAAGGAAATGGCATCGAGAGCTCTGGGTGTCGGTGAGGTAATCGACCAGCGTCCGCTGGGTGCGTTCCAAATTTGGACGGTCGCGCTTTGCGGTCTAGTGCTGGTGATGGATGGCTACGACGGGCTGGCGATGGGGTTCGTCACCACGCCGGTGGCCGCAGCCACGCACATTCCGCTACCGATGTTCGGTCGCATTCTCGCGGCGCCGCTCGTCGGATTGATGATTGCGACACTCGGAACAGGCCCGATCGCGGACCGGGTGGGCCGGAAATGGGTGGTGATTGTTTCCGAGCTGAGTTTCGCCGTTTTCTCTCTGCTCACCGGCCGCGCCACCACCTACCACGAGCTTCTCACCTACCGGTTCCTCACCGGGCTCGGGCTCGGAGGAGCGATGCCCAACGTGGTAGCGCTCGCGTCGGAATACTCCCCCAAACGGCTGGTGCCCGTCGTCGTATCGGTTTTATTCGCGGGCATGCCCCTCGGCGGAACGGTTTGCGGCCTGGTGAGCCGCCAAATGCTGGCCACCCACGGCTGGCGATGGGTTTTTTATATCGGCGGCGTGGCGCCTATCGTGATTGCATTCTTCCTGATCGCGCTGATGCCTGAATCGGCGCGATTTCTGGCTGCGCGAAAGAAAAGCCCGCGCAAAATTGCCAAAATCCTTGCTCGTGTGGCGCCGGGATTCGATCTCGCCCAAGTGGATTTCACGAAGACGAGCGACGAAGCCTCGCGCAAGGGAGTTCCCGTCAAGCACCTATTCACCGAAGGCCGCGCCATCGGCACGCTGCTGCTATGGATTCCCAATTTCATGAACTTGCTGTTGATCTACTTCATTAGCAGTTGGCTGCCCACGATGTTGAAGCAGGCGGGCATGACCACGTCGCAAGGAGTGCTCGCTGCGTCGGTAGTGAGCTTCGGCGGAATTTTCGCCTGCCTGCTCGAAGGATCGCTCATCAATTCGGGCGGCGCCTTCATGGTGCTGCTCAGCGAGTTCTTGCTGGCGGCCGTGGCCATGGTGGGCATGGCGCTATTCACGCGGCCGTTTCCCGTCGCGCTGGCGGTCGCATTCGCTATGGGCTTCTTGGTGATCGGCGCGCAGGCGGGTCTGAACGCGCTAGCGGCGAAATTTTATCCCACGCCGATTCGTTCCACTGGCGTGGGCTGGGCGCTGGGGGTTGGTAGGGTCGGATCGATTGTTGGGCCGCTGGTTGGCGGTATGATGCTTGGAGCTGGCTGGCGGCCGAGGGAAATCATTATTTCCGGCGCGGTATGCGGCGTGCTGGGGTGGCTGGCAATCTTCTTGAGCAAGCACGTCCGCGGAGTGGTGACGGCGTACGACGCGGAGCCCCGCGCCATCGAGGCGACCACAGCGAGCCGAGCTTAGGCGTTTGCGGCAGGAGGTCTTTGAAGGCCATGCTGAGTTGCGGTCGGTGATGCCTCTGCGCACGCACAGCGACATGCGATTCCGTTATCGATTTTGTCCATAAAGTTTCGAAGGGGATTCTCATGCAGAATATCTACCCATGCCTGTGGTTCGATGGCAATGCCGAAGAGGCTGCCAAGTTTTACACCTCGATTTTCAAAAACTCGAAAATGGGCACCATCAGCCGCTACGGAAAGAATGCCGCCAGTGCTTCTGGAAGGCCCGCGGGTTCGGCGATGGTCGTAATGTTTCAGATCAATGGTCAGGATTTCATGGGGCTCAACGGCGGCCCGCAATTCAAGTTTAGCGAGGCTGTTTCGTTCGTGGTGAATTGTGAAACTCAGCGGGAAGTTGACGAGTATTGGGAAAAACTTTCCGTCGGCGGCAAAAAAGATCGCTGCGGTTGGCTGAAAGACAAATTTGGCCTGTCATGGCAAATCGTCCCCACCGCGCTCGCCAAACTTATGAGCGATCCCGACCCTGAAAAGACAAATCGAGTGATGCAGGCCGTGCTTCAAATGGACAAGTTGGATATCGCGACCCTACAGCGAGCATACGAAGGTAAAACTTCTCCAAAGTGAGTGGCGAGTCGGCCGTTCACTTACAGCGTTCACGCAGCGGGGCGGCTCCGGTAGAGACGCTTCCGATCCTCGAATTTCAATGGTCGCGCGGGCAAGTTTTCTGGCACACTTCCCGGCGCGAGGCCATTTCATCCGAGCTCAAGAGATTCGCGTGAATTCATTGTCCGATCCTAGGCGCTTCGCTTTCCTGTTTATCGCCATCGCGGCGTTCGCCGTGGCCGTCGGCGCGCAACAACAAAACGCGCCCGTTGTCACGTTGGTCGTGGATGAATCGCAAGCGCCCCGCCAAATCGCATTCGTCCATGAGGAGATTCGCGTGCAGTCGGGCACGCTCGAACTTGCTTATCCGAAATGGATACCGGGCGAGCACGGGCCCACCGGTCCCATTCAGGATATGGCCGCGCTGCGAATTCACGCCGGAGGCGCTACGCTGCCGTGGAAACGGGACCCGGACAACATCTTCCAATTTCAAGTGACCGTTCCATCTGGCGCCGATCGCATCTCCGTTGATTTCGACGAACTTCTGCAGAGCACGATCTCCGCGCACCAGTTGTTGCTGGCGTGGAATGATGTGGTTCTGTATCCGCTCGAAATCAACAAGCTCGAGCTGATGGTTGAGCCATCGGTGATTTTGCCTCCGGGATGGAAACAGGGCAGTTCGCTGCACGTAGCCGGTGAGTCTGGAAACCGCATCAATTTTTCGCCGCTTTCGCTGGAACGCCTGATCGATTCTCCAGTGCTCGCGGGCGAATACTTTCGCGCGGTGCAGCTCGCATCTACCTGGCCCGCGGAGCTGGACATCACCGGCGACAGCCAGGCTGCCGTGGACGACGCTGACAAGGCGCACGCGTTCGATCTCTTCGCCAAGCTCATCGATCAGGATCGCGCCATGTTCGGCTTCCGGCATTGGAAGAAAATGCACATTCTCATTTCTCAAAGTGCATCCGATCCATACGACGGCCTCGAGCACGAAAATTCGCCGTGGAACACAATCGATGACGCAGGCCTCTCGAAAAAGTCGGTACTGGAAGAACTCGGCTGGCCGCTACTAGCCCATGAACAATCCCATTCTTGGGACGGAAAGTATCGACGCCCTGCTGAACTGTACTCCAAACCCGATTTTCAGGGACCGGAGCGCACTTCGCTCCTGTGGGTCTACGAGGGGCTGAACGAATACATCGGCATGCTGCTGGCCACGCGCTCCGGATTCAACGATCCCGCGTACATGCGCGAGTATCTGGCGCGGAGAGCCGCTGATTTTGTCGCCGAGCCCGGCCGCAAATACACGCCGCTGGTGGACACGGCCACCGATGATTGGGTTTTGCGCACGGTGGATGGCGGATGGTCTTCGCTGCGCCGAAGCCAGGATTACTACGACGAAGGCGCTCTAATCTGGCTGCGCGCGGATGTCCTGATCCGGCAGCAATCGCACGGCCGCCGGTCGCTCGGCGATTTCCTGCGCAGCTTTTTCGGCCAGCGCGACACGGGCCCAATCGTCGTTCCATATACGCGGCGGGATGTGGAGGCCTCGCTATCCGCTGTCTGGCCGTACGATTGGCATTCGTTTTTCCAAAAGCGCATCTACGACGTCAATCCAGCGCCGCCCACCGATGGCCTGGAAGCCGCGGGCTGGCGGCTCGTTTATAATTCCACTCCCAACAACGCGCACTTCGATTCCGAGATCAGCCCCATCGAGTATTACGGCTCGCATTCCATCGGCATAAAAGTCGAAGTGAACGGCACTATCTTCGATGTGTGGCAGGGTACTCCGGCGTATGCGGCGGGCCTCGGTCCGCACATGAAGATTCTGGCCGTCAATGGACGCGCGTATTCCGCCGACGCGCTGAACGATGCGATCGCTCACCCCCCGAACGGCAAAATTACCATCGTCGCCCAAAATTTCAATTCCGTGCAAACCTACGTGATTCACTGTACTGGCGGCGTCCGCTACCCGCATCTCGAACGCATCCCCGGCGCTCACGATTACCTCAGCGACATCCTCAAGCCGCGAAGCTAACGAGCGGTCGCGACGTATCTTTGCCGGTTAGAAATTCACCTTGAGCCATGCGACCGCCGAGGCGATGTCCACCCGATTCGCGTACTCAATTAATTCCGGGATTTTGTCCACGCTATCAAGGGGAACTGGATTCGGCAGCACCGGAGCGAGACGAAAGTAGTTTTGGCCGAGCAATCGCGCGCACTCGTAATCGGCCACACCCATGCCTCCCTCCAGCATCATGTCCGCAAGCACGGGAGCCCATTGCGCGAGGCCCCAATTGTGCGCATCGCCCTCAACAAATGCTGGCGTGATGCCGGTGCCAACCGAGAATACTCGCAGATCGTTTAACTGCTGTTTGCCAGTGCCGGCATCCAGCGCCTGCGCCACGGCGGCCATCGACGGATTGTTCGCAATCACTCCGCCATCCACACATCCCTGATACACCGGAAAATACGTGGGAGCGGCGCTGGTCCGCAACACCACGTCGGCAATCTTTTGCGCGCCGTCAGAATCGGGACCTGCAAAATTATGAAAAAACTTGGGCTTCCACATTCGCGGGTTGGGCGGCTTTGCCTGATTGTCCAAGTCAAATGTCGGCACCAGAACGTGCCGCGGTAAGAGGTCGTCCAGTGTGGAGTTGCCGAATGCGACGCGCGCCAGGTGAACGAGATCCTTGTTGTCGTACTTGGCGCCGACGAGATCTCCCAAATCGCGTAGTTCGTGCCATGCGCCCCGCGCAAATATTCCGGCGCCACGATTTTTATAGAGATAGATTAGCGCCTCGACTGGGATTCCCCAGGCAAGTCCCAGGGCTAAAATGCCGCCGGTGGAAGTTCCCGCGAGCAGGTCGGCGCGATTCGTGAAGCCAGGCACTTCCTTCGCCAGGCGATTCAAAAGGATCGCCGTGTAGAGCCCGCGTATCCCGCCACCATCCAGCGCTAAGATGCGATAGGTAGCCATCGCGTGGAAGGGAAGGGCTTGTCGAGAAAAAAGTGATGCATCGGCATGATTCTTAACCGCCGCCGTCCGTACGGGACGAGAAGCAAAAGTGGAGGCGGGGGGAGTCGAACCCCCGTCCGAGAAGCCTTGCCACCCGAAGACTACATGCTTAGCCCGTTCCGAAGGTTTCGCCGACGGAGCTCAGAGCGAGCAAGACGCGCCGTCAACTAGTCCGATGATCTCGCCGGCGCGTTACGGACCGAAACGCACCGGCCAGCCTACTGTGTGACGCCTCATCCCAAACGCGCAGGCGACGCTTGGGGAGACGCGCTACCTACTTTTGGTTAGGCAGCGAGAGCCAACTGAGAGTTGCCAGTTGTTTTGTTCCACCCGATTGCGGGCAGGTGGCGCCCGGCATGCCTTCGGGCCGCTACAGCTTCCGTCGAAACCGTGTCGCCCCCGTCGGTCTTACTAGGATACCACCTCGCGCCAAGCCAAGCCTAACGGTGACGCAGTCGGCCGCGAATGAGCAACCGCTCAGGTCAGCGCTGGTCCGCGCGGGCGTCCATTTGGAGCTCATCTGACGAGGCCCGCTTAGCGGCAGAGCAACGCAATCAGTGCGGCGTAAGGCGGATAAGCTTTTGAAAGTTGCTCGCGATTGCCCAGCTCGAAATCGGCCGGATCGAACCCCGGCGCCATCGTGGTGCCTAGAAGCGCAAACTTCCCGCCAGGCGCCAGACGCGAGCCCAGCCAGCAGCCTCCAGGCACGGTGTGCTGCGGGCGCATTCCGGACTCAATCTGCGGCCCGATCAGGATCGGCTCGCCCGTTCCGTCCGGCTTAAGTTGCAGCATCTCCACCGGATCGCCGAGATAGAAGTGGTATGTCTCGTCCCCGCGCAGCTTGTGCATTGCGGAAAAGCTTTCGGGCGTCAGCAGGAAATAGATGGCGGTTGCCAGGTGGCGGTCACCGGGATAACTGGCGGGAAGCGAGTTTTTCGGCAGTACGTGGGCGGATCGATACGTTTGCGCGTAAAAGCCACCTTCGTTCGGAAGTGGCTCCAGCCCCAGCAAGGTTTTAATTCGTTCGATCGTCAACATAGGCAAAGATGGCGCCCGACCGCGCTTTCCGGTCTTGCATGCGCACGCGCTTCGGCACGCCCGTTCGAAATTCTACTGTGCGAAATTTCCCGGTACGAGATTTCGAAGATACGAGCGCCCTTCTCCGAAGGCAAGAGAAACCTCAAATACGGCGCAGTTCCGCTCAGGGGCATTCGTTGACTAGGAACGCGTCGCCCGAATCTCAGTTGACACTCCATTCCGCCGTTTTCATAATCGCGAAGAGGTATTCGCCTCCTTTGACAGAACGCCAAAAGCCGCTCGAACGAGCGCTCGAAGACGCCGTATCGCGCGCGTTGCGCGATAATTTGGCTCCATTGCAACGCACTGCCGACGAACTGCATCAAGCGTATGCAGATCTGGTGGCGTCGTGTTCTTCGAGCCGTCCCACGAATGCGCTTCCGGCGATGTTGCGCGCGCAAACGGCGGCATCGGCGCTGGCTGCGGGGCTTTCAGTTCTTTCGAATTTCGTGGCTGTGGCGCTGAACCCTCGGGATGGCTACGGAGCGGGTGAAGCAGCCGAAGAGCCGCTCGAACACCAGGCGAGCGAAACTCAAGCTGCTGTTGCAGAAATGGATCAGGCGGCGCCAGTTCCGCCGACGGTCACGGCAGAGGCCGAATCGGAATGGGCAGAGGAGCTGCTAGAGGGACAGCCAGAAGAACCGCCACTCGTACCGCTTGAGCCCGAGCCACCGGCCGTGGCTGCTGCGCCACCGGCGGAGGTGGAAAAATCGCCTGAAGCACCGGCATTCGATGTTGCGGCGCTTCCTTCTGAGTTGCAGGAGCTGCACCGGCGCGCGAACCGGGTGGCCAAAGTGGCCATGCAGGACATAAAACTTTTGCGGCCGAAAGATGTAAGATTGGGCCACGAGAATAAAGACATTTGCGTTCGGTTAAGAAGTGATCTTGACAAAGCTCGCAAGGAATACGATCGCCGCTTCCGCGCCATTCTGGACCATCCGGTGGACTACTTCCATCGGTGGATGGTCGAAATCCTCGCCGAGGGCGATAGCGCGGCCCTCGGAGAATACCCGTATCCCTCGCCCGTCCTTCGTCACTAAGGCAGCGGCCATGAAGCTTGTGACCCGGCTGGCGTGCGCCGCCGGTGTGATGTTGCTTATTTCCACGGCCAGTTTCGCACGTTCGGAGCCTGCCGCAGCGCCCGTCCACAAAGCGAGCATCAGCGCGAGGCATCTTGAGTCCTTGTCGCGCCTGTTGCGAGACAAGAAATCCACTTGGGCGTACGGACGGCTGAGCGAGATCGCGGAGCGAAAATCGTCGGGCGTTCTCGGGAAACGGGCCGCGCTGGCGCTCGGCTATTTCGAATATCAGAACGGCAATTTCGAAAAAGCCGCCAAATGGCTAGACCTCGCGCAGGGCGATCCGTTGCTCGGCGACTACGACCTCTACTGGCAAGCCGAAACGAATCTCGCGCTGAATAACAACCAGGACTCGCTGGACGAACTTGAATTGCTGCGAAAGAATTTCCCGTATTCGGTGATGACCGAGCAGGCGCTGCAAGCGCTGGGAACGGCGGCGATAGCCGCCAATCAGCCGGCCGATGCCGTATCCGCGCTGGACGCATACTCCCGAACCCACGATTCACCCCAACTGCTCTTCCTCCGCGGCGAAGCGCACGAGCAAGCGGGCCAGTTGCTCGACGCCGCTAAAGACTATCAGTCGGTCTACCTGCGCTTTCCGCTGAGCGACCAGTCCCGCGACGCCGAAGACAAGCTCGCAAGTCTAGGATCTCAGCTTGGCGCACAGTTGTCGCCAATTCCAGTCGAAGAACGAGTCGCGCACGCAGAGACGCTATTCCAGGCCGAGGATTGGAGCGATGCGCGAAACGAATACACGGCCCTGCTCCCGTCGCTTTCCGGGGTTGATCTGGAGCGTGCGGAAGTGCGCGTTCTGGAGTGCGGCGTTGAAATGGGCTCCGATCCTTCCGATCTGGCTGCGCGCAAAATCAGCGATCCGGACGTTGACGCCGAGAGGGATTTTACTCTCGCGGATTATTATCGAGGGCTTCAGAACGAGACGCAGCTCCTTGCAGCCGTCCAGGCAGCCGAATTGCGGGCGCCTTCGAGCCAATGGACGGAACGGGTGCTGTTTCTCGCCGGAAACTATTATTGGGTGAATCTGCAGCGGGATCAGGCTTCGACCTACTATTCGCAGTTGGCGAAGCAGTTCCCGTTGTCGCAATACGCGGATTCCGCGCTTTGGCGCGTGGCGTGGACCGCCGTGATCGAACGCAAACCGGATGCGGACGACCGACTCGAGGCGCACCTGAAGCGCTTTCCCGACTCGCAGTACACGCCGGATACGCTGTACTGGCTCGGGCGTCTGGCCGAGGAATCCAAGGAACGCTCGCGGGCCAGAGGTTTTTACGCGAAGCTGGAAAGCCGCTTCGCGCAGACCTATTTTGCGACGCTTGCCGCCAAGCGTATGCGCGTGCTTGGCCGCGGGCCAAAAGAAAAGAGTGAACTGCTCGCGCTGATTCCCGCTATCCCGCGCGCCATGTCCATGGCCGATCCGCCGTCGACGGAAGCGGATGCGCGACGCGCGCGCGCAGCGGCGTTGAAGTCCATCGCATTTGATTCGTCGGCAGTGCTCGAATTACGCGCGGCGTATGCTTCCACGCATCAGCCGAGACTTTTGCTAGAGGCGGCGAAGGAGGCGGTCGCGGCGCGGCATTGCGGCGCGGCGATTCTATTTACCCGCGAATTGTATCCGCAACTCGAATCGAGAAGTTTCGCCAACGTGCCGCGCTCGATTTGGCTGGCGGCGTACGCGCTGCCATACGAAACTTCCATCCGCCGCTGGTCGGCGCGCAAACGGCTCGACCCGATGCTCGTGGCGGGTTTGATCCATCAGGAATCGGCGTTCGATCCGCAGGCGGTGTCTAGCGCGAACGCGGTCGGCTTGATGCAGCTGGAGCCCTACACGGCTCGGACTCTGGCGCGCGAGCAAAGGCTTCGGTTTTCGCAGGTGGACCTGACGAAACCGGATTACAATGTGCGGCTCGGAACGGCGTATCTTGCCAAGCTGCGGAAGCTTTTTGACGGAAACGTGGAAGAGGTGCTGGCCGCGTACAACGCGGGGGAAAACCGCGTGACGCAGTGGACTGTGGGACAGAACTACCGCGAGCCGGCCGAATTCGTGGATTCGATCCCCTTCACGCAAACCCGCGATTACGTTGAAATCGTGGAGCGCAATGCGGCCATCTATCGCCATCTGTACCGGACGAGAGCGGAATCCCGTGAAGTTCACAAACAGCGTAAGCGCTAGGCCGGAGCTTTCCGAGAAAGCGGGGAAGTTCACCGAGTCCGTGATCCGCGAGATGACGCGCCTGGCCATTCACCACGGCGCGGTGAACCTCTCGCAAGGATTTCCCGATTTTTCCGCTCCAGAGGAAATCAAGCGAGCCGCACAGCACGCCATCGCGCGCGACGTGAATCAATACGCCATCACATGGGGCGCGAAAGCATTTCGCAACGCCATCGCGCGGAAATTCGAGCGCACGCAGGGACTGGCCGTCGATCCAGAGCGGGAAATCACCGTCTGCTGCGGATCGACCGAGGCGATGATCTCGTCGATGCTGGCGATCATCAATCCGGGCGATGAAGTCGTCGTATTCGAGCCGTTCTATGAGAACTATGGCCCGGATGCGATCCTTTCCGGAGCCACACCGCGTTTCGTGAAACTGCAGCCGCCGAATTGGACGTTCGATCCCGAAGAATTGGCATCTGCGTTTGGTCCAGCTACGAAAGCGATCATCCTGAACACGCCGAACAATCCCACCGGAAAAGTGTTCGAGCGAGCGGAACTGGAATGCATACGCGATTTGTGCGTCCGCTGGAATGCGTTCGCGATCACCGACGAAATTTACGAGCACATGCTCTACGATGGCGCGCGGCACATTTCGCCGGCGACGGTCGAAGGCCTCGCTGACCGCACCATCACCATCAACGCGCTGTCGAAGACGTACGGCGTGACCGGATGGCGCGTGGGCTGGGCGATTGCGCCTCCGGAAGTGACCGCGGCGATTCGCAAAGTGCACGATTTTATGACCGTTGGAGCTGCCGCGCCTTTGCAGGAAGCGGGTATCGTGGCCATGGACTTCCCGGCGGAATATTACGAGAAGCTCGCGCGCGGTTATTTGGAGCGGCGCGACCGGCTGCTGGGAATTCTCAGCGAGGCTGGATTTCGCTGCTTCAAGCCGCGCGGCGCATATTACATCATGACCGATATTTCGGCGTTCGGTTTCCCGGACGACCTGGCATTCGCGAAATATCTGGTGAAAGAGATCGGCGTGGCGGCGGTGCCGGGATCGAGTTTCTACCACCATCCAGCGGACGGCCGGAACCATCTGCGCTTTACGTTCTGCAAGACCGAAAAAACGCTGCAAGCCGCGGCCGACCGGCTGTCCAAACTCAGAGCGCGGATCTAGAATGTTTTTCCCCGGGCGGCTTTTGCGCTGCCCGGACCGCTCACGTCAAATCCAGCGTTTGTTTGTATTCGGGAATCGTTACCGGCCAGTGGAATTGGCTTGTCACCGCATCGCGGAGCCCGTTGAGCCCACTTGGCTCGCCGTGGACCAGAAACAACTGGCGCGGCGGCGCCTGGAATCCTGAAAGCCAGCGAAGCAGTTCGCTCTTCCCTGCGTGCGCGGAAAGCTGGCTGATTTCGACGATCTGTGCGCGGACGGGAATTTCCTCGCCGTGAATGCGCAGGTATTTCGCACCGTCGAGAAGCGCGCGGCCGCCGGAGCCTTCCGCTTGATACCCGACAATCAGCACCGAGCTGTGCGAATCGGGCAAGCGCCGCGCGAGATGGTGCAGGATGCGTCCTCCGGTAATCATGCCGCTGGCGGAAATGATGATGCACGGCGAGACCACGTCGTTGATTTTCTTGGAATCTTCCACCGTGCGGGTCATGTGCACTTCGTGCACGTTCAGCGGATCGTGATTGTTACGTTCCTCGGTTGAAAATTCCAGATCGTGATCTTCCTTGTGCTTTTCGTAGAGGCTGGTGACGCTGATAGCCATGGGGCTATCGACGAACGTAGGCAGCTGTGGAATGAGTTGCTGCTCTTCCAGTTGTCGCAGGTGGTAGAGCAGTGTTTGCGTGCGAGCTACGGCGAACGCTGGGATCACCACCGCTCCGCCGCGCTTGGCGGTGCTGTTGATTACGTCAGCCAATTGACCGGCAACGTTGCCGGTGGGGTGCTCGCGGTCCCCGTAGGTGGATTCGCAGAGCACGTAATCGGCCCGCGCGGGAGATTCCGGATCTTTCAGAATGGGCTGGTCGTAGCGGCCTACGTCTCCGGAAAAGACCACCGCGGTCTGCTTTCCATTTTCGGTGATGGTCAGTTCGAGCCACGACGATCCGAGAATGTGCCCCGCATCATGGGGGCGCACAGAAAATTCCGGGCTGATTTTGCAGCGGCCAGCGCGCGGGATTTGGCGGAATTGGCGCAGGGCGTTTTGCGCTTCCTCGATGGTATACAGCGGAAGCGGGGGCTTGTGCCTGCTGTAGTTTTTTTTCGCGGCGAAGCGCGCGTCTTCTTCCTGGAGGTGAGCGGAATCGGGAAGCAGCAGTTCGCAAAGATCTTGGGTGGCGCCATTCGCGAAAATCGGGCCGACGAAGCCGTCGCGGACCAGGCGCGGCAAGTAGCCGGTGTGATCGATGTGCGCGTGGGTGAGCAGAACCCAATCGATAGTGGATGGAGGGACGGGAAGGCGTTCCCAGTTGCGCTGGCGAAGTTCACTGGAGCCTTCGAAAAGGCCGCAATCGACAAGGAGGCGTTTGCCAGCCGCTTCGACTAAATACTTCGAGCCGGAGACGGTACCGGCCGCACCGAGGAACGTTATTTTGGCCATAAGTCGCGTATTGTAAGGCAGAAGCGGCAAGGGACGGCGAGTTTTTCGCGCCGGTTTTCGACCGGGAAGCTGCAACGCGGGCGGACGGAGAGTGGGTTTTTGCACGCGAAATTCGGTTCCGGGACGTTCCGGGTAGACGGGCACTCGATCTTTTGTTTTCTATGACTTACGAGTGTTTCTACTCGATTGACCGTTCCGGGTAGAAATTGATGATTCGCGAAGCGGTCCGTGTTTCGCTCGCGACTGGTTGCGCGGGCTGTTGCATTCCGTTGACGACTATCAATGCGGTTGGGGCTTGGGCGTGAATGAGTGCTGCGAAGTGCCGGGCTGAAGCCCGGCGCTACAGAAAGAGTTGGCGGCGTCGGTCGGCTACGTTCGAGTTTTATGGCTGCACGCATCATCACGAATCTACGGTAGCAGAGGAGTGGGGAGGAAAAGCTACTGGTCGGAAGTACAGTTTTAGGACGGGTCAGAGCGTGGTGCCGTATGTGAACAGTTCGTGACTACTTGGCTGCGAAGTGCGATGGCATGCTGCCTGAGCGTCTCAGCAAACAAGCTGACGTTGTTCGCTTCTGGCCACTGGACAAAGACTTCGATCTCGTGAAGCGAGGCGTCAGTCTGATGGGTGCATCGGCTTGGCGGAGTAGCGCACCGGGTCCGTGGCAGCTTGGTGGCGCTCTCGCTAAATCGATGCGCGCCCCGAAAGTGGACGTGAATTTCCGCGTGTTCCAAAAGTCGCCGCAGATCTAATGTTCCGGACGACAAACTGTCAATGGAACCCTTGCACTGTCGGCTCTCTCAATGGCGAAATCGACGTGGTGCCAAAGGTTTGACCGCCTGTAGGATTCCTTAGTAGCCGGTCAGGGTTCGCGCCGCCAAGTGATTTGTGCGTAGAAGCTTCTCCTGATGCCGACAAGTGGACCATCGTCGCCACCAAATTCCGGATGATGCGGCTGCAATAGATTCTGTCCCACCAAAGACAAATCCAAATTCTGTAGCGCATGCCAGGCAAAGCGGGCATCGGCAGTCGAATAGGAATCGACCTGCGACCCGGCCGGAACCGACACTTGTGCTGGTAAAGCTGAGACAAATCGAAAAGTAGCGTCAAACTCCGTTTTCTTGGGGAGATTGAGTAACGACTGTGCTTCGACTTCGTGGTGCGGACTGGATCCGTTATCGGAGTCCGTCACTAAATAGTTGAACGAGCCTGCAACCGCGGGGTTGTTATGCACATGCAGATGCAAATATGAGTAGGAGCCTCTCAATTCCCACCAGCTCAGGGGTTTCCAGTCCGGCGCGATTTCAAAGCCGGTCGTATCGCCAGCTGTTGCGTTCGCGAGTGGCACCTGAACGATCGTATGGGTCGGCGCCGGCGAGGTCTCCAAGAAGATGCTAGTGGCGCCGTAGCCATACAGATCGTTGTAGTCGTTATAAAAGAAGGCCGCGTCCAGATAGAAGTTCCTGGTCAATAACTGCCGATAGCCCGCCTCCGTACCTAACAGCTGCTCGGACTTGAAATCGGGACTTCCCACAACGCGAAAGAAAGTAGGTGGGCTGGCAAACAGAAAATCAGTGAGTTGTAGGTCCTGATCGAGACGCGAGGGTGTGCGAACGGCTCTGGTAACCGCGGCCCAGAACGTTTGGTGGTCATCAGGCGTCCAAAGCAACCGGGCGTTGGGTTGCACCTCAAACCCACTGTAGTTATTGTGCTCGAACTTTGAACCCAAGATAATGGAGAACCGCCTGGGAACGATCGAGATTTGATCCTGCAAAAACCAGCTGTAGGTGCTATCGGTCTCTTCATCCGGAATGAAATTTAGCGTCGCAAACTTTTGGGTGATATGGTCTGGACTCCATCTTCCTCCGGCGCCCAGCGAAATGTCGTGCCGCCCTCGCACGTTCCGGTGATAAAGGAAGTCAACGTCGTATGTATTTCGAACCTCGTCCAATTGCGGGCTCAGTCGAGACGTGCGGTCGTAATATGCTTCGAGCCGAAAATCAGAGTTTCCGTCGATTTGACGCCGCCAATGCAGCGAAAGATTACCACCGGATACATTATGGGCTTGATCGAGAGCCTCCTCGGAAGGCGGTGAATAAAATGAGACATTTACGCGTTCTCCGTCGTATCCCTTGTACATATCACCTTGGATGGTGAGGGCGTCGCGGGAATTCAGCTGAGCATCCGTGCGAAAGCCAGCCTGACCCGTTTGCCATTCGTCGAATGAGCTGCGATCGGGGTGAAACTCTGCCGCACGGGCAAAAGCCAAGCCGTACACTCGGAAATCAAATGGGCCGGTTCCTCCGCCGTAGCGAAACGAGCCGATACCCCGATTGACGCCACCGCCGGCTACTGAAACCAGTGCGCCGTGCGTATCTTTCGCCGACTTGGTGATGATATTGATGACGCCGTTGACGGCATTGGCGCCCCAGATCGTGCCGCCGGGGCCGCGAATCACTTCGATACGATCCACATCCTGCAGCATGACGTTCTGCACGTTCCAATACACGCCCGAAAAAAGCGGGCTGTAAACGCTTCGGCCATCAATAAGCACCAGCACCGATTTCGAAAACTCGCTGCCGAACCCTCGAATGCCGACAGACCAATGATCCGAATCGATCTGAGCGACTTCCACTCCGGGAACGAGACGAAGCACATCAGGAATAGTGGTGGCTCCCGACCGGCGAATATCTTCGCTGGTAAGGACAAAAATCGCTGCTGGCGTTTTCCAAACTTCTTCTGGCTCTTTCGAAACGGTGGTGACCTCAACATCGCCGAGCTGTTCGAGCGACAATTGCTTCAGAGGTTGAGTTGATTGACTTTCCTGCGCAGCTGCCGGCCAAGCGGCGGCCAAGATGCTTCCGACGAGGAAGAGGAATACGGAACGAGACGGCAGTGGTAATCGAATGGAATGCTCCTCGGCATTATTGGAGATCCTCTAGCAGGTGGAATCCTACAGATTCTTTTGAAGAATGGCATAAGGCATATACCCTAGCGAGATATGGAGGAGTGACTGAGGACCACCCGGTCGCAGCCGAATTGCGACCGTGACGAGCGGACCGGACGACCTGAGCGGGACCTGGGCAAGGGCTAATTGATTGTGAAGTTGACGGAATTTCAAGAAGTGGTCACGCCGGTAGGGTCGGACGCTTGCGCCCCGAGCTGATAGGAGCCTTTCGGCAGCCTGGTAATACCGGATCGCCGGGAGTGGCGTACGGCGCTCCGTTGGCGGGCTGGAGTTGCTGATCTTGCCGGGTTTTACGTCGAGGATTTGCAGATGGACTGTGACGGCAGCACCGGGTTATAGCTGCGGTTTACATCGCCGATCTTTCATAGTTGCGCTTGGGAGTATTCGCCGGGAAATTGGTGATTGATCGAAGGAAATGTGCGGCACGTTGGCAAGCACGTGGGCAGGGGCTAATTTATTGTGAAGTTTGCGGAGCGCCAGGGGTTGGACGCGCCAGTCGAGTCGGTGGCTTGGGCCTGGAGCTGGTAGGAACCTGGGGGCAATTTGGTGATGTCGATGCCACCGGCAATTGGAACGATTGGATCTCCAGGAGTGGCGTACGAAGCTGCGTTGAGGGGATCAATATGCCTGACCAGCTTTCCGTTGTTGGCGTCCAGAATCCTCATGGCGACCTTAACCGCGGATCTTGGCGCCGCGGAGTATGGCGGCTCGTATACCTGAAGATAAAAGTAGAAAGGGTCGCTGGCTTTGAAATCGGTGTTCGCTGCCGGCGTTACTTCAAAGTTTTTTGCGAGCAGCGGGACGAAGTTTTCGGGCAGGACGGTTGCAGTTTCCCGCGGATTGGCCGCGACGTCTCGAAATCGCCTGACGAGCGCGATTTCGCTGATACCTAATTGTTTGGGATCATTTTTTTCCACGACGAAAGACATCTGTGCACCGCCGAACGCTTTTCCTTCGCGAAGCACGACGCGCAGATTGTATTTGCCTGGCAGCAGCGAAACTTCCGAGCGGTAGCGGCTGGGCTGGTCATACGTGCAGCTGGTTCCAGGAACTTGCGGCCAAAGCGCCATCAGAGGAGGAAAGAAATAATTGCTATCGGTGCGCTGAGATGCGAAATCACTGAAGCGGGCCGCTAATTTTCCGGTGCTCGCGTAGACCGCGCCGAAGAGGCTGATCGTGCCGGTGACGCCTTGAGCGCATTGGTTTCCGTAAAAAGTTAATGGTTTCGAAGGGAAGCGGAGAAAGATTTGAACGGGAGTCGTGGTGGCGCTGGTGAACGGGGCAAAGGCGGCCAGAGAGAGCGGAATCTTGCCGTTGCGACGTGAATCCATGTCGGACGCGAGTGTTTTCCCGAGTTTCGTTCCCTTCAACGGGTCGGCTGCGGAAACCTGTGTATCGCAGTACTCGCGGCGGGCGTAAACAACCACCTGAGGACGAGTCACTTTCACGGCAATCTGATGGCAACTTCCGGCCGGCGAAGGTGGAGGTGAGTAGCCAACAACATATCCGGCTAGGGGTGGAAACTTGATGCTGCCGGAGACACGGCGGGATGAGTCCGGCACGGTCCAGATGCCGCCCCCCACGCCGAGAAAATCGATGAAGTAGCCAAGATTGTCGCGCAAAAGAGGCGGGCCACTCCGCGGCTTTTCGCGCACCTGCTGGACGAACTGCTCCTGGCCGTCCTCGAAGACCTTGAAATCCGCAGCAGTGAGTCCGCGCACCGCAAGCTTTTCCCAGGAACTGAAGTCGCGGGCATTCAGCTTTTGACCAAATACGTAGGGATCCATGGCGCGGAGGCCGAAGATTTTTTCCCGGTCGAGCACCACCACCGGAACCAAGACTTCGTTGGACTGGACGCGGATGGCGCTGGAATCGTCCATTTGGGCGAAAGCGGCGGACGCACCAGAAAGAAGCAGCGTAACGAGCAGCAGCGTCAGGATGGGCGGGTTGAATTTCCGAGTAAGCCGTTCTCGCGCAAACCGACGGGAGGGCCACATGGGCGGCATTTTACTTCGAAATGAAGAGAGCAGGTATAAATGACTCGCTCTTTTGAGGTGGGGATTCGCGTGATAGTGAGTGCGTTCGAGCGAAGGCGGAATCGAATCGGGGCAGGAGCGGACGCCGGGGAACGGGATTACAATCAGAGCGGGAGCTGAAATTATGGCGCTACAACTGAGTTCCACGGCTTTTCACGACGGCCAACCAATACCGAAGAAATACACGTGCGATGGGCAAGACGTCTCGCCGGATTTGGCTTGGAGCGGCGCTCCTGACGAGACGAAGAGCCTGGCGCTGATCGTCGATGATCCGGACGCGCCTGCGGGCGTGTGGGTGCATTGGGTGATTTACGATTTGCCAGCGAACGCGCGCGGATTGCCGGAGAGCGTTCCGAAGGATCGCGAGCTGCGCGACGGGACGCGGCAAGGCAAAAACGATTTCGGGAAAATCGGGTATGGCGGACCGTGCCCGCCGCACGGACCGGCGCATCGCTATTTTTTCAAGCTGTATGCGCTGCGCGAGAAGACCGGGATGAAGCCCGGCGCGAGCAAGGATGAACTTGAGCGCGCTATAAGAGGGCGCATCCTGGCGCAGGCGACGCTGACCGGCAAATTCGGGCACTGACGAGGCTTGGCGTTAGTTAGAAGTCATCACATAAATAGGCAGTCGCGAGAAGGCTGTTCCTCAGAGGCTAAAGCCCAATGTTTTGGCCCTTAATTGTCGGAGCTGAAGCTCCGCCCCCCCAAAGCCCATTTTATGGGACAAGTTCTAGCAGATTTCGGTCCGTCGCGTTCCTATGGCGCGAATCGGGGTTATCGGGCCGCTGTTTGCGGCAGGCCGCGCCACTTCCTTTTCAACAGGAACAGTATGCCCAGGCCGCTGGCAAGCAGAGCCAGTGTGCCGGGTTCGGGGGTAGAAGTTACGGTGCCATTCGTCCCCACAGTTACAGAGGCAGCCGTGGATAGGTAATTGCCCAGGGAGACGGTATCGGCTGTCGGATCGAAATTTGCCGAATTCGGATCGACGTCAAACAGATCGTATGTCAAGACGATATCGCCGGCGAGCGTCCCTACGGATGCGGGGTCAATCGCGAAGCTTCCGATGCCAGTCATCAACGTGTCGTCGAATGACTGTGTAATTGGGCCTTCTCCTGGTCCCACTACCAAATATTGAGCGCCCGCAAGGTCGGTGTACGTTCCGAACGAATTGCTGCAGGGCGAAGTAACCACGCCCACGCAGAAGTCGCTTCCGCTGATGACCGCGAAGTCAGAGCCGCCCGTCAGCGTGAAACCCCACCCCACAGTGGAACCGGCGGGGCCGGTGACCGCGCCGTTTACAGGATCAAGAGTGAGGGCCGGGGTCTCGTCCGCGTGCGCGCAAACGGCCAGCGCCAAGGTGCAGAAGGCAGTAATCAACATTGCTCGAAGCATTCGCATGACTTTGTTTCTCCTGTCTCTTCGTTTTCTTTTTACTCGAACTGATTGGTGCGAACCACAGAACCCGTAACCGTTCCATTGTTCGCGGAATATGTGAAAGTCGCCGTGAACCTTGACGACCCGGCGCATCCGGTGAAGTTGATCGCCAAATTTACCGTCCCAGTGGCCCCCGGGCCGAGCGTGCCGACCTGGAGGGGGAACGCGCTCGTGATTACCGGAGTGCACGCCGCGCCGCCGCTTTGTACCAGCGTGAAAGTTGGGATGGTTGCATTCGCGGCCCCCGCTGGACCGTTGTTCAGCAAGGAAAGCGTCCAAACACGCGCGTTGGCTGGCCCCGATTTAGCGACGATGTTTCCGGCAATAGTAGTCGTCAGACCCGTGAACTGCGCAGTGACCGTTTGCGCTTGGTTCATGATGATCGTTGTTACCGGGTTGCCCGGATCGGTGACCGCGCCGGTCCATCCCAGGAAAGAATTACCCGGAGTGGGTGTCGCAGTCAGTAAGAGCAACGAGCCCACCGGTATGTTGTGGAGACCCGGCGCCGGGTCAGTGGTGCCACCGGTAGTTGGTGAGGCTTGGACATTCAGCGGCACGGTTTGTGGAGGCAGCTCGCTCTCGCCTTTGCATGTAGCGGACAAAAGCGGGTTGGACGACACGCAAGCCTCGAACGCGCCGATGTCGAAGGCATTGTCCTGTGGGCGAGGCACTCCGCGTTGATCTTCCGCAAGCCCAAAAGTCGCATCCGCGTTATTAAACGCAGGACTCATCTTGGTAATCGCCATGGTGGGCGTGAGTCCGCCGTTGTTCTGAAGCGGTCCCAGTTGCGGGTCGGCCATGCTGGCAACGCCTCCGCAATTGTTGTTGTCCAGGATGAGATTGCCTGAGGCATTCATTGCGATGGACGGCCCGTAGACGGTGCATTCATCGGGCGCGTCAAAGTTGGCGCCGTTATCGGCGATGATTGTGTTGTACAAGCTGAACGATGTGGGCTGCGGGTTCGCGGGGTCCTGATAAATGTAGACGCCGCCCAAGGGACCTGTGCTCTCGTTCCCGCTGATGGTCACTTGTTGCAGCGTCGTGGAGCCGTTGTAGGAAAAAATCGCGGCGCCAGCGTCGGCCCCGTTGTCTGCCGCGCCTGGATGACCCGCATTGCCGCCATTCCCGCGCACGACGGTATTTCCATTGAAGGTGCTGTTCTGCACGAGGATCGTTCCGGAGTCATTAAAGATTGCGCCGCCTAGCGCTCCTCCTCCGCCGCCGTTAGTGGAGTTGGCGTCACCGCCGAACTTCCCGCCTACTCCAGGATGTCCGGCTCCAGTGATATCTCCATCCGCTGCGGCACCACCTCCGCCTCCGAAACCACCGCTGCCACCCCTGGTACCGCCGAAGTCCCCAGTCCATCCGGCTCCGCCACCACCGCCGAACCCACCGTTTCCCCCATTCCCGCCCCCGGACGCGCCAGCTCCGCCTCCGCCGCCATAATTCCCGTTACCGCCATCACCACTGCCGATAATTCCATATCCACCGCCACCACCACCGCCACCTGGGCAGGTTCCGTCTTGGCCCCGTCGCCCTCCGCTTGTGTCGGTTCCAGCCGCGCCGCCTGCGCCGCCGCATAGGGTGTCTGCCGGGAAACCGGTCGGTCCCGTATAGATGATGACCCCTCCGCCAGAGTCACCTGGGCTGCTCTGGCCCAACCCGGTGAGGCCTCCCACGCCGCCTGCGCCGCCTGTGAAGGCACCGCCTCCCCCACCCCCGCCACCATTATCGATGGTCTTCAGATCACTCGTAGTGTAGTTTGGGCCCCCTCCAGGTCCGTAAATGCCCCCTCCCCCGCCGGCACCGACGGCGTATTCGGTGGCGGAGCCGCTCTGGAGCGGGGACCCGTTTCCTCCCACTGCACTATTGTCTTCGAACGTGCAGCTCTGCACAGTTAGCTTTCCGCCTCGAACGTAGATAGCGCCACCCGCGCCTAATCCCCCTCCTCCGCCTCCGTCCTGTGGGAGACCATATGACTCGCCGGAATCGCCATCTGAATTAGTATCTCCACCGCGGGCAACGAACCCTTTGATGTGAAGGTTCAGCAGGGTGAGATTCCCGGTCGCCGCGACCGTAACGAGCCGATTGTAATCGCTCGGAAGAGGGCAGGGCGTTGAAAAGGCCGTTATATAACTGAAGGAGCAAGAAGAGTACTGAAGCGTTGCCCCATTGCCCTCGATCACGATGTTTGACGTGATGCCTGGCAGAACGCCGGGGCCTGCTGTATTGTTCATATCGACAACGTAAGAACTAAGTATAAAAATTGGAGGCACTGTTCCGGTTGGCAGTACGATGATGTCATTTCCATTTCCTGGCACGCATTGAGTGGTGATGTACTGAGGATTTCCCTGAGTGTCATAGCCGCTGATGGCGATGTTGTTGTCGAGGTTAGCGGAATAGATTGCTTCTTTGAGCGTGCAGCCATGGCCCGCTCCGATGGTGTCGTCAAGCGAGGTGACGTAAATGACGGCCTGCGCATGGACACGGGAGCCGCAAAAGAGAAAAGCCAATATTGCGAGCGCGATAAATTGAGGCTTGAGCCTGATCATGCGTTTCTCCCCGTCATTTTTCCGCCGCCTTTCGTGCGAGCAGCGAGTGGCATAATAGAGATATCTGTGCTACTTACAATGGTCCTAAAAGACCCGATACTGGAACTACTGAGAGACATCCGTGTCATTGCGCTACCGTCGAATGGTTCCAAAAGATGTTCGCGCGTGCGCTGAGGTCATTGCGAGGCATCCTGTTCTTGGTCCGCGCTATCGAGGGCGCGCCATGGCGGATTTATCAGCGGCGTGGCTACGCGTGCTCGGTTCCGAGTCCATGGTTGGAGCGGTTTTTGAGGAGTCGGAGGGACCTCGCTTCGAATTTCGGGGCTTCGGGATCAGCGTCTTTGTCACCGACGATTTCATGCGGCAGGTTAAAAAACCGCCGATTGTTTGGTCCGGCCTTGAATTGGCGACGCGCATTTTACAGGGCCGGTCTCCCTTAATTTCTGAAAGGCAGCTTCGTGAGGCAAACTCGAAAGAGGGGCTCAACCTGATCGTATGGGAGGCAATTCCGCAGACCGGATTCGAAAAGAGGGCCGATATTTATCACCTGATGGTGAATTCCTACCTCGAAGTGCATCGCGGCTATCGCTTGAAAGAAATGATTACCTCGCCGGTGGAAAGCGTGGAACGCTTGCAGTGGGCGCTGGATGCTGGCGGCCTATTGTGGAACCCGTCGGCTGGCCGCTACGAGCGTTGCCCGGAAAGAAAATATCGCGACCTTGTGAACCGACCCCACGTTATCGGCGTAACGCGAGACGCCGAGTTTGCCCGGCCGGGCACTTGGGTCGGCACCCTTTTCGACTATCGTCCGCCAAAATTTGGCTTTAGCAGAAGCGAGCAAGCTATGCTCTGGCGAGCCATGGATGGAGGAACCGATGCAAACTTATCCAAGGACCTTGGCGTTTCGCTTCCAACGGTCAAGAAGATGTGGCTCTCGGTTTACCGACGGATGGGAGACCACTTGTCAGAGTTGAACCCGAGCTCTTCGCCAGTGGATGCGCTGGTGATCCGGCGCGGGAAGGAAAAGAAGCGGCACCTTCTGACCTACCTTCGCAACCATCCCGAAGAATTGCGGCCCGTGTCGCAAAAGCTTCTGAGATAAAAATAAAAAAGGAACCGCAACCCTTCGACACTTCCTACCCGTGGAGTGCGCGATGAAGGGGCGATGTTTGGTGCAGGCGACGCCCACCAGAAAATTCAGGCACTAATCTGCGCTACCGGTGATTTTGTTCGCTATTACGGCGGTCACTTTGCGGGGGTCAGAACCGTCTTCTTGCTTTTGCGTTTGTGTTCGTACAGTGCCTCGTCGGCGGCGCTCATCATGTCGCCGGCTTGCTCGCCGACCCGATATTGTTTACAGCCAAACGCAAAACGGATGGGCACCGAGTGGCTCTCGATATTCACGTCGTCCGGTTTCAGCCGCTCGATAATTGACTCGGCTTGGACGGAGTCACACTCCGTCAGCAGCAAGGCGAACTCATCTCCGCCTAGCCGCGCTGCAACGTCTGTTTCCCGAGCCAGGTGGCGGAGGGATTCCGCAAAGGCCTTCAGGACCATATCGCCGGCCGCGTGCCCGAACCGGTCGTTGATCTGCTTAAATTCGTTCAGATCGAACACGACCAGGCATAGCGGATAATGCTGTCTATGAGACCGCAATATCTCCTCTTTCAGGCGCTTTTCAGCGTATCGGCGATTGGAGAGTCCGGTGAGAGGGTCGACCAGAGCGACCTCCCGCCAGAGCGCGGAGCTGGCCTGATTTTGAGCAATTTCGAGGCGAAGGCGGTTGATGACAAACTTCTCGTATGTCGAATAGCACCCAAACAGCACGATGAGGATCGTGAGACCGGCGATCGAATCGAGCACGTTTTTATCTCGAAGCGCGGCCGAGAACGAAAGGCACGCCAAGCCCGCAGCTAGACATAACATGATGGTAAGCGACGTGGTCCAAATGGACCATTCGCGCCGCTGGAGGTTGGTCAACCTGGCCTTGTACTCTTCGGCAGTAGGCGCATGCTTTCGCTTATTCAATCAGACCGTCTCCCAACCCACGTTTGACAGAACTTCCTCATTCGAGTGCTTGTGCAGCGATAGTACGGTCTGCCTATTCCCCTCGGCAAGGCTCAGGACCATACTCACAGGCGTTCTAGCTATGGTTGCTGCCCTCATTTTCGTATTCTCGGTCGCGGCTCTGGTTCGTTTCGGGCTCGCGCAGTGGAGATCTATGTGGCAGACCATTGCGTGCCAACGGCTCTCTCCCTCGCTGCGGGCGGTTACTGGCGTCGCAGCCGACTCAATCGGTCCAGAGGATTTCGACCTATTTGCCAAATTTTGCAGCGAGTCGGACCAAGTCACTGGAGAACGCAACACCTGGTTGAAAGAGGTCCGGCTCTATTATCGCTTCTTGCGAGTACTCAGAAAGGTCGCTGCAAAAACTCTTCCGTCACTCCAGAGGTGGACGGACAATGAACTGGTCGTCTGCTCTCGTTATGCGGGCGCAATTTTGGATCGGCGCCTGAATACCAATTTCGCTTACGCAACTGCAGTCGGCGAGGAATAATCGTCGGCTCGTTAGACGCCAAAACGTTAGCATCCAATCGCGTCGACCGGGCCAGCGTCCTGATCTTGCATCGAAAGATAAGCAAAGAACTTGCTTCCCGAGCCCTATCGCTCCTGCGTGCGGAATTAAGATGTCGTAAAGATATTTACAGTACAGCCTTCGAATGTTTGTCCGATGTAGTAACGGTCCACGATTTTCTGCGGGATGACCAGGTGGTACACACTACCGCGAGTAAATGGTGGAGCCGAGGGGGTTCGAACCCCTGACCTCCTCGATGCCATCGAGGCGCGCTCCCAACTGCGCCACGGCCCCACCGGAGTGATAGGTACTCTTATAGCATCGAACGGCGGGAAGGGTCAAACGAGGGAATTGCGGCCGCGTCTGCACTCTAAGCTCCAGCAGATAAAGCGTTTAACGTATGGGCACGACAAGGCAGGGGAGTACTTTTGTGTCACTTTTACAATCGCGGAATTCTGATATCCTTGGAACATAGCGGGGAACTCGGTGTCTAAGGGGTATGGCAGGCACCCCTGGCAGAACGGCGGATTAGGGATGTCCGAACTAGCGCAAGGGCTTTCGTGGGGCAGAGACGAAGTGGAATTGGTGATGGGGCTGCAGGCCGGCTCCGATGAAGCATTCGATTATTTGGTGACGTATTACCACGCGAGCGTCCACAACCTGGTGTACGGGATCTTGGGAGACAAGGCGGACGCGGCGGATGTAACGCAGGACGTGTTCATTCGCGTATTTCGCGGGATTCACGGGTTTCGTGGAAGCAGTTCGCTGAAGACGTGGCTTTACCGGGTGGCGGTGCGCCAGGCGCTGAATCACCGGCGCTGGTGCTGGCGGCATCATCGGCAGCAGTTGTCGATCGATGGCGACGAGGAAGGGCGGAAGCCGCGTTTCGATCTGCCGGATGCGAAGGCCACTCCGTTTGAGGAATGCGCCGCGCACGAGATGCAAGGCAAGGTGCGTAAGGCGCTCGCGAGCGTGCCGCCGCGATTCCGGAGCGCGGTGATTTTGAGAGATCTGGAGGGGTTGGCGTACGAGGAAATTGCGGAAGTGCTGGAAGTCTCGGTCGGCACGGTGAAATCGCGAATCCTTCGCGGACGGCGGATCTTGAAGGAGAATTTGGAGCCGCTGTTGCGAAGTGGGGTGGCCGAGATTCGCCGGAACTCGTGGGCTGCCAGCGCGTTTCAAGGGGCATTGACGGAGAGCGATTCGGGCGGCTTGTCGGCGTATTCGATGGAATCGCACGGAGCAAAGAAGTGAACTGTCGCGAAGCAAAGCGGCGCATTCCTGGTTACTTCGACGGCGCGATCAACGCAGCCGCTCACGTGACGCTTTGCGAACATTTGCGCGCATGCGGCACGTGCCGGGAAGAGCTGGAACAGTACCGACTGCTGATCTCTCATTTGGCGGGCCTGGAAGGGGTTAAAGCGCCCGCGGATTTGGCGGTACGGATTCGCATCAATGCTCTAGAGCACCCGTCTCGGTGGAGTGGAGCGAGCCGGCGATGGTCACGCGCGGTACTGGCGTTCCAGAATATTTGGAAGCCACTGGCTGTGCCGGCGACGGGAGGAATTCTGACCGCACTGGTGGTATTCGCGTTCGTGGTCAGAAGCTTGGTGATGGGCATTCCGATGGGAGGGCCGGTGCCGAACGATCAGCCGTTAAATCTGGTGCAGCCGGCGGCACTGGAACAGTTGGCCCCGTTCCCGGTAACGGCAATCATGGATGCGACCGACCAGGGCGGTTCGGGCGGGCTGATGTTGGAAGCCACGCTGAACGCGCAGGGCCAGGTGCTGTATTACAAGATTCTCTCCGGGCCGCATTCCACGGCCGTGCAGCAGCAGATTGATGAGATTATGCTGTTTTCGCGATTCCGCCCGGAACTGAACTTCGGGCAGCCGACCTCCGGCGGGCATGTGTTTCTGAGCTTCGACCAAGTTCGCGTGCGCGGCTAAGATAGTACGGCGAGCCAATTTCGGGACCCGCACAATTCTTGACTCCACGGAATCCCCTCGATACAGTTTGAGCGTACGCGCGAGTGTGTGCGGCGGAGCGCACAAAATTTCGGGAAAGCGCGCGCCGGGTGGCTTGGATTTCGCGGCTCGTCGCGCCGGCGATTAGGTCATGCGACATACATTTCAAAAATATCTAACGGTTGCACTGCTGGCAGGATTCGTGTGTGCAGGCGCGGTGTTAGCGGCGGCCAAGCCACGGGACACTGCGCCGCCGGACACCGCGCCACAGGACACCGCAACGCCAACAGATTCTCCGATCAATGTGGAAGCCAGCCCCCAGATTTTCTCGGTGATGTGCGCGCTGGATGCGGCGGGGTTCGATGTGGATGAGAGCACGCTGGGCGAAATGCCTCAACGGCTGGCGTTGCGCACGTCTCTGCTAAAGATGAAGGACCCGGCGGCGGACGCGATCCGCGAATATTACCGCGAGCACGCACAAGCAGACCCGGCCGAGGTGCTTTCGCGCTACATCACTTTGGCGTTGGTGGTGGGTCCGCCGCCCGCGTTCAAGATTCAGGGCGATCAGCAGACGCTGCCGCCAGACGTCCTCGGCATTCAGGGATTTCAACCCCTTCTGGCGAATTTTTATCAGGCGGCCCACCTGAACGTGCGCTGGGCCGAGATCGAGCCCGAGTACGAACCGGCAATCGCGCGGTACCGCCTGGCGCTTTCGCGAATCGTGACGATCTCGAACGCGTATCTGCGCGAAATCGTGAAACCAGAGGGGAGCACGTTCACGGTTTACGTGGAACCGTTCGTTGGAGCGCGGATCAATTTCCGCAATTACGGCGCGAAATACGCGATCGTCGTAGGTCCGAAGACGGATGCGTCCGTGCAGGCGATTCAGCACGCGTACCTGCATTTCATGCTGGACCCAATGGTGCTGCGCAATCAGGCGGCGATCCTGAAAAAGGCGGCATTGCTGCAGATCGCCGCGCGCGCGCCGGAATTGCCGGTGGAATATCAGAGCGATTTCATCTCGTTCTTCGACGAGTGCCTCGTGCGCGCGGCCGACATGCGTGTGCGGAACTTACCGTCGAGTGAATTGGAAGCGGAGTTGGCGAAGGACGACGCGTCCGGATTCATCCTCGTGCGGCCGTTGGTGGCTGAATTGAGAGTTTTCGAGAAGGCCGAACCGGCCATGTCGTACTACTTTCCCGATCTGATTAAGGGCATCGATGTGGCCGCCGAGGAGCAGGCGCTCCAGAACGTGAAATTCGCGAATGGACCTACGCCTTTGGCGGAAGAATTGAGCTTTTCACAGAATGCGCGTGCAACGGAGCTGGACCGACTGTTGGCCGAAGGCGACCGCGAAATCGCGCAGAAGAACGCGGCGGCAGCGACGAGCGTTTTTGAACAGGTCGCCGCGAAGTATCCGACTGATCCGCGAGGGCTATACGGACTGGCGATCGCCTCCGTACTTTCGGGGAAGGCCGGTCGCGCCAAGGAGCTTTTTGAAAAGATCGTCGCGCTTTCGAAGGGCGGAGAATCAGGCAGCGCTCATACCGCAGCGCAGAATCCCGAAATTTTGGCGTGGTCGCACGTGTACTTGGGTCGCATAAGCGATCTGGAGGACGATCGCGAGACTGCGCTTGCCGAATACCGGGCGGCGCAGGCAGTGGATGGCGCGCCTGAAGCAGCGCGAATCGCGGCGGCAAATGGAGTGGAAGCGCCTTATGCGCCGCCAGTCGCCGCCGGGGCAAGCAAGGAATCGCAACAATAATCAGAACTGGGCGCCAGGTTGAGGCATACTCGGCGGCACACAACCAGGAGCAAAGGAGAGGATGATGAACTTCGTGGCCAAATTGGCAGTTGGTATGGGGACTGTGCTTCTCGTTTCAGGCATGACTTTGTCGCCGGCAACGTTTGCGCAGCAAGGAGGCGGAGCGCCGACAACTAATCAGCAGGTGAACGCCATGCAGAATCAAATGGATGACCTCACCGACGTGCAACGCCAGACTGGCATCGATCCCGCGCAGCGGAATGCATATAAGAAGTTTTTCAGCGTGAGTTCTTCGGATCCGGACCAGAAGATTAAATTGGGAACCGAATTCTGCAAAAAATATCCGACGAGTCCGTTTACGGAGGCAGTCGACGCGGGGCTTACAAGTGCCTATTTTGAGAAGCAGGATTGGAAAAACTTCTACGCGTATGCGGACAAGGCGCTCGCTCTCAACCCCGATGAAGTCGACGTCTTAACGACCGTTGGCTGGGTAATTCCGCACCAGTACGATCCCAACGCTCCGGGCGCGGCACAGCAGTTGCAAACGGCCGAGGCTGACGAGAAGCACGCGCTGGATTTGCTTGCCAAAATGCCTAAGCCGAAGGGCATCTCGGACCAAGTGTTTGCAGCCACGAAAGCGCAAAAATCGCAGCAAGCGCATAGCGCGCTAGGGCTGATCTATTTCCGACGCGGCGATTACACCAATTCCGCGAGCGAACTGCAACAATCGACTCAAGCAGCGGCGGCTCCGGACCCGACCGATCTGTACGTTCTGGGAGTGGACCTGCAGAACCTGAATCGCCACGCCGAGGCGGCAAAGGCCTTCACTCGTTGCAGCCAAATCGCCGGACCTTTGCAGGATCGCTGCAAGCAGAGCGGGGATAAGGAAGGCCATCAGGCAGGCGGAGCCCAGTAAATCGGTCTCCAAAAAATCTCTAGCTACCTTGGGACAACGGCAATGAACGCGACAAAAACCACTTCGAGCGTGATGGGAGTCTGCGCGTTGGGAGTAGCGCTTGCGGCCAGTCTGGCTCTTCCGGCGTTTTGCTGCGCGCAGGGCACGGATCCAAACTTTGTCGTCGGCAAAGAGCAGCAGCAGGAAACGCAACAGGAAATGAAAGAGCGGACGCTAGCGAGCCAATCGGATCAAAAGAGCGCACCTGCGCCGAAGATCGATCCGAAAGAAAATGCTGCTTACAAAGCGTTCTTCGATACCAATCCTCAGGATGCCGACCAGCGGATTCAACTGGGCGAAGACTTCGTGAAGCAATATCCCTCGGGTCCGTACACTGAAGCGGTTTACGCAGGCTTGGTTCAGGCTTACTACATGAAGCAGGACTGGAAGAAGTTCTACGCGAGCGCCGATAAGGCTCTGGCATTGAATCCGAACGATGTGGACGTGCTCGTCACCGTCGGATGGGTGATTCCGCACGTTTACAAACCCGGCGAACCCGGTGCCAGCCAGCAGCTCGATAAAGCCGAGAATTACGAAAAGCGAGCGCTTCAGGATCTCGCCAAGCTCCCTAAACCGTCCGGCCTGACTGACCAGCAGTTCGCCACAGCGAAAGCCGAGAAAATGGCGGAAGCGCACAGCGGACTGGGACTTGTCTATTTCCGGCGTCAGGATTTTGACCGGGCCGCGAAAGAACTGCAACAAGCCACCCAGGGGACGTCGCACCCGGATCCGACGGATTACTTCGCTCTAGGCGCAGCGTTGCAAAATACCCGAAAATTTAGCCAAGCAGCCGACGCCTTCGATCATTGCGCGCAAATACCGGGCTCGCTGCAAGCTCAATGCAGGCAAAACGCGGATGCGGCCAATAAACTCGCCGCCCAAGGTAAGTAGCCGGGACGAAAAGGTTGATGACCGAACCAGAGCGCGGCGAACTGGAGGCTTTGCTCGGCCATCGATTCGACTTTCCCGATATTCTGGAGCGTGCGCTCACGCACCGCTCGCTTCGGCAGGAATCGAGCGGCATCGATAACGAGCGGCTGGAATTCCTCGGCGACCGGGTTCTCGGCCTGGTTGCCAGCGAGCGTCTTTTCAAAGAATTTCCTTTTTGGGAGGCGGGGAAGCTTTCGAAGGGACTGGCTCGCCTGGTTAGCGCCGCCTCCATTTACTGCGTCGCGCGACGGCTCGACCTTGGAAAATATCTTCGCCTCGGCCCGGGCGAAGAAAAGACGGGCGGAAGGGAAAAGAAGCGGCTGCTGGCGGACGCTTATGAAGCGGTCGTCGGGGCGCTGTATCTGGACGCCGGCCTTCCGGCGGCGAGTGACTTCTTGCGGCGAACCTTGCTTGAACCGGCTTTGACGGGCGAGGGAACCATCCTTCACGAGCCCGATCACAAATCGGCCCTTCAGGAATGGGTGCAGCAGCGCGGACTGGGAACGGTTTCCTACCGAGTGCGCAACGAGTCTGGTCCCGAGCATCAGAAGGTGTTTGAAGTAGAAGTGTGGCACGCGGACCGCCGGCTGGCCGTTTCCGAAGGATCGAGCAAGAAACAGGCGGAACAAGCGGCTGCGCGTCTGGCGCTGGATCAGCTTGAAGAGAGTGTTTAGGTGGAAACCACGGAAACTGGAGATCCGCCCTCGGCCGCAGCGGATGAGTCATCTAACGCGGCGATGAGGTCCGCGACGCGACAGAAAAGCGTGCTCGCCGATTTCGTCGAATCGCTCTTGGTGACGATCCTGCTCGCGCTCTTCGCTACAACCTTCATCGTTCAGGCATTCAAGATTCCCTCCCAATCGATGGAGCCGACGCTGTTGGTCGGCGACCACCTGCTGGTCAACAAATTTGTTTTCGAAGGGCGCGGTGAGTGGTACGACAAACTGTTGCCGTATCGGGCGATCCGGAGGGGCGATATCGTCGTTTTCAAATATCCTTTTGAAGATCATCCCTATTACGTGAAACGAGTGATTGGCTTGCCCGGCGATAGAATCCGCATCTCGGATTCGCGGGTGTTTGTGGACGGCAAGATGCTGAGGGAACCATATGTGGTGCACGATCCGCTGATGGACAACCCTTTCGGCGAGGGGTTTCCGCCCGCCGCTGGCGCAATTCCCGCCAATCGGATGCGCCCCGAGTGGGCGGCGCAAATCATGAAGTACGTTCACGAACGCGAGTTGGTGGTGCCGCCGGAACACTATTTTGTGATGGGCGATAATCGCGACGATAGCTGGGATAGCCGCTACTGGGGTTTCGTGGACCGCAGCGCCATCGTTGGCCGGCCGATTTTGATTTACTGGTCGGTGCGCGCCACCGCGGAAGATTATAGAGATCGCAGTCTGGCCGGCTCGATGCGGGGCATCGTCGCCACGTTGGAGCACCTTTCCAGCAGCACCCGCTGGCATCGCATGCTGCGGGAGGTCCATTAGGGTCGGCTTGGACCCAGATGTTTCGCCGAAACTCTTGCAGCCCTGGTCATTTTCTGTTCGAAATGCCCACGGCACGTTCACTCGATCGGACCTGATTTGGAAACCGCCGTCCGCGGACAAGCAGCCGAAACATCCCGCCGCCGCCCCCGTCGCTGGTTGCGCCGCGGAACCATTGGGGTTCTCGTGCTCGTGGCCGCATTGTGGGCCGGCGACGCTGCAATCTCGCTGCTCGTTCAGCACAGCCGGCTTCGCACGAAACTCACTGCTCGGCTGGAATCGGCCTTTGGCAGGCCGGTGCAGGTTGGCAGCTATGGCTTCAGCATCTGGGACGGGCCGGTGCTGGAGGCGGATTCCGTGAAAATCGGCGAAGATCCGCGTTTCGGAAACGAGTACTTCCTGCGAGCCGATTCGATTTCGGTGGGGCTGCACTGGCTGAGTTTGCTGCGCGGCCATGTGTCGCTTGGGACGCTTTCACTCAATCATCCAAGCTTGAATTTAGTTCGCGACGCCGGTGGCGAGTGGAACGTCGAGGAGTGGCTTCCCAGGCCGGCGACGGGCGTCCCGTCAAGCGCTCCCGGAGCGAATTTGGGCGGGAACAGCTCGCCGCTTCAATTCCGTCGAATCGAAATCAGCGACGGCCGGATCGATTTCAAGCGTGGCTACGAGAAGCTGGCGTTTGCGTTTGTGGGCGTGAACGGAACAGTGGAAACCGACGCGCCTGGGCGATGGCACATCGAACTGACGGCGAGTCCGTGGCGCGCCGCCGTGCTCACACAGCGGCCCGGCGTCATTCGAGTCAATGGTCACATCGGCGGTACGTCGTCACGGCTTCGTCCGGCAGCATTGGAGATTTCCTGGAAGGATGCCTCCATTGCGGATTTCTTCCGGCTTCTGCACGGCGACGACTACGGCATCCGGGGAAAACTTGCGGTTTCGATTAGCGCGCATACGGAACCTCAGGAGCCCGTGAACGGCTGGGTGCTACAAGGAAAAGCAGAACTCAGCGGACTACATCGCTGGGATTTGGCGGCGCGCCCGGACAATCCTTCCCTGAATATCGTGGCCAATCAAGTCCTGCTGGACCCGAACTTTTCAGAGGCCCGTGTTGTGGATGCGCGTATCGAGACGCGACACTCCTCCGCGAGCGCGACAGCATCATTGAATTGGACGGGCGGGCGGGCTGAGGGTGGGCTGGCGATTGGGTCGTCCGATTTCGTCGACGTGACTTCTTCCCAAGTCGATCTGGGAGACGTGCTGGACTGGGTCCGCGCCTTCCATCCGGGGGTGGCGGACAAGACTTCCGTTCACGGGATGACGGATGTGCGCGCCCATTTTTCCGGCTGGCCGCCGACTTTGGTGCGAGCGTCCGTCACCGGCCAAAGCGCCGATTTGATCGCTCCGGGACTGCGCGGGCCCGAACACATCGGACCGGTGGAACTGCGATACAACCGCGGAGCGATTTCGCTTCGGCCAGTTACGTTTTCGTGGGGAACTAGGGCGGACGATTCAGCAGCATCGTTCCAGATCGACGCTTCGCCGAACCGCCGCCTCGCGATGTTCCCATCGTGGCACGTCGCCGGTAGTGCGGCGGATATGGGTGATATCACAGCGATGGCGGCGGCATTCGGGCTGAATATCTCGCTCGGATGGGATTTGCAAGGGCCAGTCTCTTGCGACCTGCGCTGGACGCGAGCGCCATTTCCGTGGGAGGCCAAACCAGTCGGCACGATTTCGATCGGAGAGCAAGATGCAAAATCCGGCGGCGCATCGCTTCGTACGCCGTTCCTGAACTTGCCAATCGGGCAGATTCACGCGCGAGTGGAACTCGATCCGAGCGTGCGGAAGATTACGCTCTCGTTGGCACAAGCATTCGGAACGAAGTGGAACGGCACTTTCGAGCGAAAGTCCGCCGACGCCGAATGGCACTTTGCGCTTGCGGCGGGCAAGCTCTCGGCAGTGGATCTGGATCGCTGGCTCGATCCGCGCTGGCGGGAGAGTTTCCTCGACCGAATGCTGCCGTTTCTGGGGCCGTCGGCGTCCTCTGCATCGCCCGAGGATCTGCTTGCATCCGGCCGTTTGCAGCTTGGCGAATTCGCGCTGGAGCCGCTGACGATCCGGCATCTTCAAGGCGATTTGAAGATCCACGGGCGCGATATCGATTTCTCGGACGCACAAGGTCAGTTCTATGGGGGCGAAGTGAGCGGGCTTCTGCGGGCCAATTTGTCCACTACTCCGAATTACCATGCCGAAGTTGCGTTTTCAGGCGTGGACGGCGCCGCCCTTGCCGCCGCAAGCCCTAAAATCGTCGGCCTGCGGGCGAAAAGCGCGGGCGGCCGGTTGTCCATCGACGCGAAAGGCTCCGCGCGAGGGGATTTGATCGCGTCGCTTGCATGCCGAGGCGCAATGCGTGCCACCGGACTCGAACTGCTCGGTGCGAATCTGGAAAATGCTCTCGATCCGCTGCCGCATGCCGCCGCAACGGCACCGATCCCAGAGGCGTCGGCGGCTTTTACATGTTCTAAACGTGCGATTCAATTTCAACGGATCTCGCTGGTGCTGGGCGAAGGCCAAGCGCTGGCTGGTTCGGGCTCTGTAGTTTTCGATCGAAGTCTCGACCTGCTCTTGCACGATGTATCCGACGCGGCTAGTGCTCGTCCTGGCTCATCGATCCGGATAACCGGGTACCTGTCATCTCCTCAGATCTCGAAATTAGTTGCGCCGGCAACCCGCCGGTAAGATGCGAAGTTTGATTGGCGGTTTGCGGCCGGCACTGGCGTGTGCTAGCGTTCGGAGAATGAATGGGAAGGGCTTTTGTTTCGGACAGCGCTTCGTAGCGCGTACTATCGTGGCCATCGTTTTTCCCGGTTTTGTGTTGGCGTATGTGGCTGCGGCGCGCGAGCACATACGCATCCAGCCGAAATTTCGACCGGGCGACACTCTGTACTACCAAATCGAAATGCAGACTGTCTCAATGGGCAAGACGACCACTCCGATCATCAACCCGGAGGGCGGCACGAAGTTCAGTGAAAAGATCGATCTATTGGTGCGACTCGACGCGCTTCCTGGAAAGGGCGCGTCGATGGATCTTAGGAAACCGTCGCAGGCTGCCGAAGCGGTGCCGGTTCGGATGCGCGTCACTTACCTGCGAGCGCATGCCGACTCGCAAAGCGATGCGCCGGCGTTCGATGCTGCGTCGGCTGGGAGCGAATACGACCGCCTTGAGGGGCATTCGTTTGAATTCACGCTGGAACCCGGCGGAGGAGTCGCGGATTTTAAGGACGTCGATCACATCTTGCCGAATTCGTTGGACGCGGCACAAGCGCTCTCCTGGATGAAAACTCTTGCATCTGGCAGCGAATTTCCGCGGCGGGGAATTGCCGTCGGGCAAAAATGGAGCAGCCGCAAACCTCTGAGCGGCGTGCCGCTTACCGGATTGGTGTGGCGAGCGGAATCCACGTATTTGCGAAACCAGGCATGCGCTTCCCCGCCGGCAACGGCACGCGCAAGCAACAAACCGAGCGATAGTGCCGGGCAGTGCGCGGTAATTTTGACGCAATTCCAGATCGTGCGACAGAGCTCGAAGCATTCGGATGAGACTCCACCCGATTATCTGCGTCACGGATTGCGCACCTCGGGCAGTGTGACCGGCTCGGGCGAAAGCCTGGATTCAATCTCGCTTGCGACGGGGTTGCTGGCCAGCTCCACGCAATCCAGCACGCAGCACGCGGATTTCGATATCATCAGCGCCGCCAACGGCGAAGCGATTCATCGCGTGGGCGAAGTGCAGACGGAAACGATGATCAAACAGGTAAGCGCGCCGTCGGCAGCCACCCCGCGACCTTGACGCAAGGAGTTGATGCATTTGTTTGCGGACAGAAATATATCGCATGTTTATGCGTTGTGACGCATAATTATGCTTACCATAACAGGATGATTCACACGCGCAATGCGGTTCTCCCTGACGTGGAGCACATCCACGCCATCATTGAGCCTTATGCCGACGCGGGCACGTTGCTGCCACGATCCAAAGCCGAGTTGTGCGAAAACGTGCGCGACTTCGTGGTGGCTGAAGAGGATGGCCGTGTGATTGGCTGCGGCGCTCTCCATTTATATGGCACGCATCTGGCCGAGATTCGGTCGATTGCGGTCTCGCGGGAGGCCAAAGGGAAAGGCGCGGGCCGCGCGCTCGTTGAATCGCTGATGGACGAAGCGAGCCGGCAAAGCGTCACCTGCGTGTGCCTCTTCACCCGAACACCAGGTTTTTTCGCACATCTGGGTTTCCAAGTAGCGCGGCGAGAGGAGTTGCCGGATAAAATTTACAAGGACTGCGTCTGCTGTCCGAAACTCTCGAACTGCGACGAAATCGCCATGGTCAGGGGCCAGATTCCCGCGAATAGCAACGGTCTGCGCGACCCGCGTATCTCGATTCCGCTCGTCCAGCTCAAGCCCTGAAGCATTCGCGTATAATAGAAATTCTAGGCAGCATCCATTAGGCCGACTGAGGTTGCCCGACCATGGATTTTAAGCTCGCCAGCGACTACGAACCCAGAGGAGACCAGCCGGAGGCCATTTCCCTGCTCCTCCGCGGATTGGGTGACGGCGACCGCCATCAGGTGCTGTTGGGCGTGACTGGCTCGGGCAAGACGTTCACGATGGCCAAAGTCATCGAGGCCGCGAATCGTCCGGCGATCGTGATGGCCCACAATAAGACGCTGGCCGCGCAGCTATTTCACGAATTTAAGTCATTCTTTCCTCAGAACGCCGTCGAATACTTCGTCAGCTATTACGACTATTACCAGCCCGAGGCGTACGTTCCAGCAAGCGACACCTTCATCGAAAAAGAAGCAACGATCAACGACGAACTCGATAAGCTGCGCATGAGCGCCACGCGCTCGCTTTTCGAACGCCGCGACGTGGTAGTTGTTGCGTCGGTCTCCTGCATCTACGGCCTTGGCTCGCCGGAAGCGTACTACGGCATGCTGCTGATGCTGGAAAAGGGCCAATCCATCGCCCGCGAAGCAATTCTGCGCAAGCTGGTGGAAATTCAGTACGACCGCGCCGAGGATTTGCGCCGCGGCACGTTTCGCGTTCGCGGCGACACGATCGAAATCCACCCGCCGTACGACGATCTCGCCGTCCGTATCGAGATGTGGGGAAGCCAGATCGAGGCGATTCGAAAGATCGATCCCTTGACTGGCCAAATTAGTTCGCGCGAAGGCGAAATCGCGCGTCAGCCGATTTATCCCAAGACGCACTACGTGCTGCCGGCGGCGCAGCGCGAGCGCGCCATCCAGGGTATTTACGAAGAGCTTGATTGGTGGAAGAAGGAACTGGCGCGGCAGGGAAAAATCGTGGAATCGCAACGCGTCGTCCAGCGCACTCTCTTCGACATCGAAATGATGCGCACCATCGGCTATTGCCACGGAATCGAAAATTATTCGCGGCATCTTTCCGGAAGATTGCCAGGAGAGGCGCCGCCCACGCTGCTCGATTACGTGCCGTCGGATTTTCTGCTGTTCGTTGATGAATCGCATCAGACCGTGCCTCAGATTCGCGGCATGTATCATGGAGACCGGTCGAGAAAGCAGACGCTGGTGGACTATGGTTTCCGCATGCCCTCGGCGCTCGATAATCGGCCGCTCAACTTCGAGGAGTTCGAGCACCGCGTGAATCAGGCGATTTACGTTTCCGCCACACCCGGTCCGTACGAGCTGACGAAATCGGGAGGCGTGGTGGCCGAGCAGGTGATTCGCCCCACGGGTCTGGTCGATCCGGAAGTGGAAGTGCGGCCGGTGAAAGGCCAGGTGGACGATTTGCTCGAAGAGATTCGCGTGCGCGCGGAGCGCAACGAACGCGTGCTCGTTACCACGTTGACAAAACGCATGTCCGAGGATTTGGCCGAATATTTCGGCGAAGTGGGTGTGCGCTGCCGTTATCTGCACTCCGAAATTGAAACGCTCGAGCGGGTGCGCATCCTGCGTGATCTGCGCCGTGGGGAATTCGACGCGCTTATTGGCATCAATTTGTTGCGCGAAGGGCTCGACCTGCCCGAGGTATCACTTGTGGCTATTCTTGACGCCGATAAAGAAGGCTATCTGCGCAGCGCCACGTCCCTGATCCAGACGATGGGCCGCTGCGCGCGTCACGTGGAGGGCCGCGCGATTCTATACGCCGACAATATGACCGATTCGATGCGCCAGGCCATCGGTGAGACAAGTCGTCGCCGCGCTAAGCAGGAGGCTTACAACCGCGAAAACAACATTACGCCGCAATCGGTGATCAAGTCCGTGGATATGCAGCTGGCGAAAATCGTTGAGGCGGACTACGTCACCGTTCCCGTGGATGATGTTTCCGCCGGCGAGATCGCCAACGAGGAACAGTTGCTGCAAGTGATCTCGCAGATGGAAGCGCAGATGCGCGATGCGGCGAAGAACTTCGATTTCGAGCGCGCCGCCGCGTTGCGCGATCGCATCCGTTCGCTGAAGCAGCGCGATTTGGGCGTGATCGCCGCAGCCGGAGCGTCCTCGCCAACGCCGCCAGTTGTGCCGGTCGTTTCGCCGGAATCCGGATCCGTTTCGGCAGCCGCCCGCGCATCCGAAGGTACGGCTGTTCGTCCAAGCCGAAGGCGCCATGCCAAATAACATGATTCAGGCGCGCCAAGGCGCAGCTCTGAAAAATAAATAGCCAGCAGCGCCTCTGATGGACTCCAATTGGTTGCATTCCGTACGGCCGTGGGGCATCGTTTTCGTTTTGCTATTCGCCTCAATTCTCGTCGCTCCCCTGGCCCACGCGCAGCACGTCCCGCCCAAAAACGAATTCGGAATATGGGGCGCGTATTCCGCGAATTCGCCGGATGTTTGGGGCAGCCAAGGCCATATTCAATTCGGAGCCGCCGCGTTTCGCTACGGCCGGATTCTGTTTTCCTCGCCGTCGTACAACGTCGAGTACAGGTTGACGTTGAGCCGGCCGAAATCACCCGCGAGAATCATTACGTGCCGTGCGAGGTTCTATCCGGCGGCGTTTTGAAGGAATCGAATTGTGTGGATGGCCATCAGGTAGTGTACGGCGGAGGCCTGAGCCCCTTCGGCTGGAAATTCAGCTTACGGCCTGCGCATCGATGGCAGCCATTCGGCGCCTTGAACACAGGTTTCGTCATGTCCGAGCGGGCAATACTGGAAGACGTCGCGCGTGCCATTCGATTCAATTTTACATTTGATTTTCAGATGGGAGTCGGACGTTTCAATGCGTCGGGCACGCGCGCGTGGATCTTCGGCTACAAGCTGCAACACATCTCCAACGCTTTTCGCAGCTACGTGAATCCCGGCGTTGATCTGGATATGATCTTCGTCGGCTACTCGTTTTTTAAGTAGCGATCGTTCGTGGGATCACTGCCGCGGAGCCCGCTTTCACGTCGAAGCGTTTCGCCTGACCTCGACCGTAACCGCCAAAGAATGCGATTGTGAACAGTTGATACCTTTCGATTTGTGAAAGTTTCTTTCTCACCGGCTTGTTTTTGGGAGTTGGGGGCATATAGCGAACACGCCAGTGGGCAGCCTGCGCCCTCACATATCGTCTCATCCGGTTTGGGCTGGCATCGCATCTGGTCTGGTCAGTTTGCGCAAACCAATTGTCAGCCAGAACGTCAAAGTCCATCGTAATGCGGAGATTGCCACAGCCACGAAACGAGAGGGTTTTCGTTTTCCCGGTCGCGTAATCTCGAAGCGCCAGCTTAAGCACGGCCTTGTTGGTTTTTGTACGTGGGGGCAAGATCGTTATCGATAGAAGATTGTCATCGTGGAAATCGAGTCGATTGAATCGGCGGCAGATTGAATTCTGCTTCATCGTTGGAATGTCGTTGTCGGCGCTAACGCGCATTTTCAAACCACGCCGCGGCGCAATTCATCGAGCGGATAAAAGGTGCCGCGCCACACGATCCCGCCCTGCCATAGCGTCACGATCATCGACCGCGCCAGCATCCACGCGAAAATCAGTGCGCCAATAGGATACGTCAGGGCATAAGCGATCGGCGCGCGAAATTCGAGGGCGACTCCGGCCGTTGCGATCAGCGGCAGCGCGACGGCGATCGCGGCAAACAGCCGCGCCCATCCGTGCACGAGCGGCAACGCAACGACCGGCACATCGCACAATAGCACCAGCCCGAAAATTTGCAGCAAGGCGAGCGGCAGGCTGTAGCCCGAAGCCGCAAAGAAATTCTTAGTGGTACCACGGATCATATTGCGCACGCCCGCGTGCCAATGCACGCTGACCGCATCGCCAGCCTTTGCCGCGCCCGAACGCACGCCGGCCTGTTTCGCCAATTTGCCCAGCTTCATGTCGTCGATCACTTCCATCGCCAGGCGCCGGTGCGTGCCCATTTTTTCGTAGGCGCTGCGCCGCACCATCTGAAACGCCCCAACACCCGAGTAACCTTGCGAGCGAGCATTGTGCGCGGCCCACGGACGCGTGCCGCCCACTAGAGCGAGGCCGAAAAACGTCATCGCGATTTTTTCGCCAATCGTGTACATCTTCGCGCGGCCAAGCAGCGTCACGTGGCTCCAGCCCCTTGCTTCGGCCAGCGCAATGGTGCGCTGCAGGAGATCGGGCGCGAAATGGACGTCCGCATCGGTGAAAACCAGCCATTCTCCTGTGGAGTGCTCGGATGCTTGCTGCAGCGCGTGCGGCTTGCCGAGCCATCCGTGGGGAAGGGAAGCAACGCGAACGGGATTGAGCCGCGCATCGCGACGCGCGCCAGCTTCTAGTATCGCGCCCGTCGCGTCCACGGAGCGGTCGTCTACAGCTACTACCTCGTAGTTCGGGTAATCGAGCGAGAGCAAAGTTTCAAGCGCCTGTGGGAGTTTCTCGGCTTCGTCGCGTGCTGCGAACAGTATCGATACACGCGGGCGGCGCTCTGCGGCGAGTGGCGGCGCATCGTCAATGGATGCAAGCGAGGGCACACCAATGGCAAGGTCGATGGCTTCGGCGATCCACAGAAGTGCGACCACGCCCAGCAGCACGGTCCAAAAGACGTGCAAGTGCAATTTCCTCCGCGCGGGGAATCCAGACAAGTTATGCTAACACGCCGTATGGCGCGCACAGTTTCCATCATCGGCGCGGGACGCGTAGGCACAACGCTTGGGAAACGTCTGCGCCAACTCGGCTGGCGCGTGGGCGCCGTGGTTACGCGCTCGGATCGCACTTCGCGCGCAGCGGTGCGCGTGATTCGTGGCGGAAGTCCGACGTCGGTGCTGAGCGCAGATGTTCTGAACGCCGATGTGATTCTGCTGACCACGCCGGACGACGTACTCGTCGAAGTATCCCGCACGCTCGCAAAAATCGGCGGCCGCGCCTGCCGCGGCAAGGTAATACTGCACACCAGCGGCGCGATCGATCGCGGCGTGCTCGATCCACTAGCGCGGCTCGGCGCCTTCACGGGTTCGCTACATCCGATGCAGACGTTCAGCGGTCGTAATATTCCGAAACTTAAAGGCATAACGTTTGCGGTTGAAGGCGATGCGAAGGCGCTACGTGCGGCGAAGCGGATCGCGCGAAGCCTGGGCGGGGTGCCAGTGGTGATCGCCAGCGCCGATAAGCCTGTTTACCATGCCACGGCAGTGCTGGCGGCAGGAAGCGGCTTTGCATTGCTAGAAGCCGCCGTGCAGCTGCTCACGAAAATCGGATTTACGCGCCGCCGCGCGTTCGAAACGCTTCTACCCTTAACCCGCCAAATGCTCGATAATGTAGAACGGCTTGGGCCATGCGCTGCGTGGACGGGCCCACTGTCGCGCGGTGACTTTTTCGTGGTCGCCAAGCACGTTCGAGCGCTACGCCACTACCCGCGCGAGTTTCAGGAATCGTACGCCGCACTTGCTCTGCTGGCCGCTCGCGTCCTTGCGAAAAAACCGGACGCCACGCTGCGGAATCTCCGGCGCGTACTCGCAAAATCCAAGGGAGGCAATCGTTGAATCCAAGTCCGAAAAAGCTGCACATTCCCGTCGAGCATACGAAGCTCGCGAATGGCCTCCGCGTGGTCGCGTCGCCCGATCGCTCCGCACCCGTGGTCACCGTCGGTGTGTATTATCAGATCGGTTTTCGCCTGGAGCCTCGCGGCCGCAGCGGCTTCGCGCATCTTTTCGAGCACATGATGTTTCAGGGTTCAGAGAATGCGCCGAAGATGGAGCACATTCGCCTGATTAACTCCTCGGGCGGGCTGCTCAACGGCACCACGAACTACGATTTGACGAACTATTTCGAGTCCGTTCCGTCCAACGCGCTCGAACGTGTGCTATGGCTAGAGGCCGATCGCATGCGCGCGCTGAAAGTGGACGACGAAAATCTACGCAATCAGCGCGACGTGGTGAAAGAAGAAGTCCGAGTGAACGTGATGAACCAGCCGTACGGCGGATTTCCGTGGCTCGATTTGCCGCCCGTCGCGTTTCGCAATTGGCCGAACGCGCACAATTTCTACGGAGACTTTGCCGATCTCGACGCCGCCACGCTCGCCGACGTGCAGACGTTTTTCCACACCTTCTACTCACCCAACAATGCCGTGCTGGTAATGCTTGGCGATCTCGATCCGGCCCATGCGTTCAAACTGGCGAAGCAGTACTTTGAAAATATTCCAGCCGCTCCGGCGCCGCCCCGTGCGGACGTCGCCGAGCCAGCGCAGGAATCCGAGCGCCACGGTGAAGTGCCGGAAAACCTCGGCCCGCTTCCAGCGATCGCCATTGGATATACGATGCCGGGACGCGAAAGCGCGGATTGGTACGCGGCGGGAGTTGTGGAACGCGTGCTGCACGGAGGGCGCGCCGGACGCGTGTTTCGCAAGCTGGTGCTGGAAGAGGAGATCGCCGTGGACGCAGACGGCAGCGCCGACTTGCTGGAAACAAATGGCCCGACGCAGATGGTCTCGCGCATCTTCCACAAACCGGAATTTACTTCCGAGGGAACGGTGGCGGTTTACGACGAGATCATCGAAGAATTACAACGGAAGGGAGTCGCGTCGGATGAGTTGGAGCCGGTCAAAGTGAAATTGCGTTCCGACTTCTATTCGATGCTGGAAGGCGGCATGGGTTCCTATATGCCGCGATTCGGGCTGATGCACTATCTTGCGTGCTTCACGCTTTTCGATGGCGATCCCGATCGTGTCAACTCGATTCTCGACGGTTTCCTCAAGGTGACCCCCGAGCAGGCGCAGTCTTTCGCGCAAAAATATCTGATGCCGAAAAATCGCGCGGTTCTTTTCCGCCGCCCGGTGGGGCAGACCGCGCCCGTCGCGGGAGGTTCACAATGAGCTCTCCAACGCAACAGGCGCAGCTGGCGCGCGCCGTTTCGGTGCCCCCGCTTGCGCCCGAACGCCCCGTGGTTTGGCCGAAGCGCACGGTGCGCGCGCTCGCGAACGGTTTACAGGTGGTGCTCGCGGAATCGCGCGCGTTTCCGAAAGTTACCGCGCAGCTTTACTTCCGAGGAGGGAATGCCGCTGTTGCGCTCAGCAATCCCGGCGTTGCGGAAATGACCTCCGCCGTGGTGCGCACCGGCACCGCATCGCGCACCAGCCGCCAAATCGAAGAGGATCTTCGCCGCATCGGTGCAGGTCTGGGAACGCATGCGGGGGCCGATTCCAGCGCTATTTCGGCTTCGGGCCTTGCGGAATTTTCGGGCGAGCTTCTGGAATTGATCGCCGATCTGGCACGCAACGCCACATTTCCACAAGAGGAATTCGATCGAGAGCAGCGCCAGCGCTACGAAGAGCTGAAAATCGAGCGCACCACGCCCGGATTTTTGGCCGGTGAGCGGATTCGACGCGTCCTATTCGGCGCGCATCCTTATGCGATCGTGGCGCCGACTTTGGAACAAGTGGAAGCTTATCAGCGCGAGCAACTAATGGACTTCTATCATCGGTATTACGTGCCCGCGGACTCCGTGCTTATTATCGTCGGAGATTTCTCGGCCGATGCCATGCTCGATCAAGTAGAGAAGGTTTTTGGCGGTTGGTCGGGGCCTAAACCGGAAGCGAAGAAATCCGCCGAACCGAAACGGCAGTCTGGCCGGCGCGTGTATCTAGTCGATCGACCGGGAACCGTGCAGACGCAAGTGCTCGCCGGCAATCTGGCGCTCACCCGGCGCGATCCCGATTGGTATCGCACCATGCTGGCTAATTCGATTTACGGCGGGGCTTTTCATTCGCGGTTGGTGATGAATATACGCGAGCAGAAAGGCTATACGTATAGCCCCCGCAGTTCGCTGAATGCCCTGCGGGAGTACGGCTATTTCACCGTGAGCGCGGCAGTGCGGAACGATGTGGCCGCTGCCACGCTCACCGAAATTTTCTATGAGATGGACCGCATGCGCTCGCTGCCCGTGAACGCGGAGGAACTCGAAAGCGCGCGCAGTTATCTGACCGGAGTATTCTCGCTCGGCGTGGCTACGCAGGATGGCCTTCTCGGCCAGCTCTCCGTCGTCTATCTCGACCGTTTGCCCGAGGATTATCTCGAAACGTATCGCCAACGAATCCATGCGCTTTCCGCGGAAGACGTTGTTGCCGCGGCGCGGCGGCATTTCGATTCCGCGAACGCGCAGATCGTGATGGTTGGGGACCGCGCGCAGATTGGCGAACAAGCCGCACTCTTTGGCGAGGTCACCGCGTTCGACCCGCAGGGCAACGAAATCCAATAGGCCCGGCATCGCTTTTGCATCGGCTGGGACGCGCATCACATCGATCGTGGAGGCAAGTCGAATTCTGAGGCACCATGGGGAACGAACAACAATCCGAACGCACCGCAACCGAGGCATCACAATCGCTGGCTACGTCACAGAATTATGTGGCTCGCGCTGAGGGTGCCCGGCCGAGTTGGCTTGTCGCCAAGCTGCGATTTATCCGGATGATGTTGTGGCTGATTTCCTACTCGACCGCCGCGTTATTCTTGATGTCGATCATCATATTCCATGGGCTGCGGATGCAATCGAAAATCTTCGGCGGTGCGCTGGTATTGGCTCTCGCGCTGATCGCTGTTTCCTATGGATTGCAGTGGCATAGCTGATCCACACGTGATATGTTCCCGCACGGAACGCTCCACTCGAGCGCGCTGCTGTCCAACTTATTTAAAAGGCAAGCCGATGACGCAAACCCGGCGGCACTCCATGTTTTTTTGCGTTGCTGTTTTGTCCCTCGCCTGCGCGGCGCAGTCCGTTGCCCGAACGAAGAAACATCCCCCTGCGAAGCCGATCGATTTGAATACCGCGACGCTAAATCAGTTGGAAGAATTGCCGGGCGTCGGCCCGGTGACGGCGAAATCGATCCTGGATTTCCGCGTCAAGAGCGGACCATTCAAGCGCGTGGAGGATCTGCTATCCGTGCATCGCATTTCAGAGAAAAAACTAGATAAGTTGCGTCCGTACGTGACGGTCGGCCCGGCGCATCATTCGTCCACAACGCAGGCGCCCAAAGGTTCTAAATAGGCGCGATCCGGCCCGCCGTGCCTAAAACACTTGATGATCGTGTTTGGCGGTTGCGCGCACGCGCAGCGACACCTGATCGGTAATTTCCAGACCGTAGCCTGTGAGCGCTACTACTTTGCGCGGCAAATTCGTGAGCACCCGAATCCGCCGCAGGCCCAGATCCTTCAAAATCTGGGCTCCGATGCCGCTTTCGTGCTGAATCAACCGCTGTGCGCCAAGGTCGCGATCCGCCTGCCCGTGTTCGTGATAAATGATACGAGGTAGCGCGGCACCCTCCTCCGTGCGGGTATCAACTAAAAATCCGCGCCCCGTGTGATGGAGGTATACGAATACACCGCGATCCTCAGCAGCGATGGCCTGCAGAGAGCCTTCAATCATTTCCCGGCAGTCGCAGGCGGTTGAACCGAGCACGTCTCCCGTCAAGCAATGGGAATGGACGCGTACGAGCGGCGGCCCGTCGTTTGAGATATCGCCGCGCACCAGCGCCACGTGAACCTCGTGATCCACGTCGCTGGAGTACGCGATCATCCGAAAACCACCGTATTTCGTGGGCAAGATCGATTCGGCGATGCGGCGAACGTACCGTTCATGCCGCATGCGATAACGAATCAATTCGGCGACGGTGAGCAGTTTCAGCCCATGCTCGTGGCAGAACTCGGTGAGCTGCGGGATGCGCGCCATGGTGCCGTCGTCGTTCATGATTTCGCAAATAACGCCGGAAGGATCGAGTCCCGCGATGCGCGCCAGGTCGACGGAAGCTTCGGTCTGCCCGGCGCGTACCAGCACTCCGCCGGCGCGAGCGCGCAAAGTGTAAATGTGCCCCGGCCGCGCTAAATCTTCAGGGCGAGTCTTGGGATCGATGGCGGCCAGGATCGTGGTGGCGCGGTCAGCCGCGCTGATTCCGGTCGTGGTGCCGCGTCGCGCGTCGATCGGCTCGCAGAAGGGTGTGCCAAAGGCAGATGTGTTCCGTGAGGAGATCGGCATTAAGTGCAGGTCGTCGCAGCGCTGTTCGGTGAGCGTCAGGCAGACCAGCCCACGTCCAAACTTGGCCATGAAATTGATGGCTTCGGGCGTGATCTTCTCCGCAGCCATGGCCAAGTCGCCTTCGTTTTCGCGGTCTTCGTCATCTACCAGGGCGATCATGCGGCCCTGGCGAATGTCCTCGATGGCTTCTTCAACGCTGGCAAACGGCGGCTTGCGATCGGTCATTGGGGCACCCATTCGTGACATGCTCACTACCCGCCTAACCAATATGATAGCGCATCGCGCGCCATTGGCGGCCAGAAACACTCCGAGCATGGCCGAGGGGCGAGCTTCGTAAAGCGCAAAGCGGGTGACTTAGATTCACGCACACGGTATGCTTTCGCGTGTCCTTCGGTCATTCGATTTTCCTCTTTTTTGCTGCTTTGCTTGCGGGAGTATTGAATTCCGTCGCCGGAGGCGGCAGCTTCATCTCTTTCCCAGCGCTGTTGTTCTCCGGCATCGCTCCAATCGCGGCCAATGCCACGAACACCTGCGCGCTTTGGCCGGGTACCATTGCGAGCACGGTCGCATATCGCAAAGCGTTCACACCCGAGGCACGACGGATGTTGCCGCCGCTAATCGTCCTAGGCGCGATCGGAGGTGTGCTCGGCGCGAACATTCTGCTGCGCACGCCGCAAGAGACTTTCATGAAACTAATCCCGTGGCTGCTCTTGCTGGCCACGCTTGTGTTCCTGTTCAGCGGCCGTATTACTTTGTGGCTGCGTGTGCGCGCGACGGCTCGCGGCAGCCAGGCAGTCTCGCTCGGTTTAGTGTCTGCGACGAAGCGCACCCCGCGGCTCTTGCTGGTCGGCGGCCTGATTATCGAAGTGTTCCTGGCGACGTACATCGGCTACTTCGGCGCCGGTGCGGGAATTTTGGTCCTGGCTCTACTGGCCCTGCTGGGAATGGAAGACATTCACACAATGAACGGTGTCAAGACGCTGCTGGTCAGCCTAGTTAACGGCGTAGCGCTACTGACGTTCATTGTGGGCCATCGAATCGTATGGGCGGACGCCGGGGTAATGGTCGTCGGCGCGGCTATCGGCGGCTACGCGGGAGCGCACTTCGCGCAGAAAACCAACCCTCAATACGTCCGCCGAATCGTGATCGCCGTGGGATTTGGCATGTCCGTATATTTCTTCGTGCGCTATCGCTAGGCGAACCAATCGCAGAATCCCGGCCAACCTCGCCTCTATCTAATGGGACGAAGGCGCAGCCGAATCGGCGAGCCTGCCATCCCCATTTGGCACGTGCTTATCGGGGCTTTCGACCGCGTGCCGGCTGGCATCGAGAAGGCTCGCGATGGTCTCCCGCGCGATGTGGTAAATGATGGGTCTAACAAACCACGATAGCAGCCCAGGCACATCGCGGCTGAGCGAGATTGATTCCACCTGCATGTACACGCCGCCGTCCTTCTGTTCGTAACGCCAATAATTATTAAGCCGCCAGAGGTATCCAGAATCCTGGCCGGGCTGAACTCCCGGGCTATCGGGTTGCGATGGATGCTGCAGTTGCACGATGCGCGAGGATACGGAGCTGCTCGCGATCCGCGTGGGGCCGAGTGATACACGCTGAACGTCAAAATCGGCATTGTAAGCTACTTCGCGAGGGGAACCCCTGTAAAGCTGCATGTACAGCTTAAATCCGTCCTCATTCCGCGAGAGAATTTTCGAGCGGCGAACCTGAGGCGCATAGATTCGCGAGTAGTCCTGATAGTCCTCCAATACCCCTTCCACGGATTTGAGAGTAGCGCCCGGTACAAACGCGATGCCAATCCAGTGATGCACCATCCCATCAGGAATCTCGATCGATTTACCGTCATCGTACGTCTGGAGACGCCGGATAACAAATTGTCCGGAACGAAGCTCCTGGTAATAATGATTGCGGCTCGATTTCGGCCGCGAGTCGATCCAAAGGAATGGACCATCGGGCCGAAGCGTGGATCTCAATTGCTGTTCGGCCACGCTCACGTAGTGGTTAAAAGCAGCGATGGTCTCTCGTTCCAGCTCTGCGGCGTTGCAATCCAGGGCGACAAGCATCAGGATCAGAGCAGCCAATCCAGCGTAAGCGAGTTGCCGGCCTCGAATCGCGTTTGATGAAATGGGCACGTAAGTTCCCCCGGGCCTCGACGTTTCGCGCGATTTCCTACAGCGGCCGCGCGGATGCCGCACGCTTTCTGGTGCGTTTCAATGCGATTTCCGGGCCCGCCGGAATGGCCCTAGCTTCTATTCTAACTGGACAGTTGCCTGGCGGCGCTTTTACGACGGTTTTCCCGGAGCGAATCACCAACCGTGGCTCCAACAACGGCGTATGTATGTATGATGATTCGACTGCTTCGAGCGTAGCGAGCACCGCGGACAAAGTTTCGTGAACGACGACGTATTCGCGTACGCAATTGTTCGCCCGAGGCGATCATTCTTCCGCTGAAAGTGGGTCCGCTATGGATTCCAAGCGGGAGCGCTCAGCTTTCACGCCGTACACAAGCTCCACGATCGCAGCGGCGAACATCAGAACAGCCGCTATGACGTACCCGTAAAACACGTTCGTCGCCGAGCCGGAGCCGATCAGTGTGCCGAAAAGCCAGGGAGCGGCAATTCCGCCGATGGCCGTTCCGAGCGCATAGAAAAACGCGATGGAAAGCGCGCGGATTTCCAGCGGGAAACTTTCACTGACGGTCAGATATCCGGAACTGGCTGCTGCCGAAGCGAAAAAGAAAATCACCGTCCACGCTAGGGTCTGCGTGGTGGCCGAAAGTTCGCCGCGAGCAAAAAGCCAGCCAGTGACTGTCAGCAGCGCGGCAGAAACGGCGTAGGTGGATGAAATCATCGGCCGGCGCCCGATCGTGTCAAAGAAGTGCCCGAGGAACAACGGTCCCAAGAAATTCCCGGCGGCAAACGGCAAAAGATACAAGCCGGTGCGCCCGCCCGGCACGTGATAAAACTGTGTCAGAATCAGTGCGTACGTGAAAAATACCGCGTTGTAAAGGAACGCTTGAGACGTGATGAGCGATAAGCTTAAGAACGACCGGCTCAGATATTTGCCAAACATTCGCCGTGCCACCAGCCCGAAACCAAAACTCCGTCGGGGACGTATCATGAGCGGCACGCCCTCCGGCGGCGGAAGAGGGCGCCCGATATCTTCTTCCGCGCGAGTTTCGATTCCTGCCATCACTTTCTCGGCTTCTTCCTGCGCGCCGTGAGTCATCAGCCAGCGCGGGCTTTCCGGAACGTGTTTGCGCAGAAGCAGAATGAAGAGCCCCAGCAGCGCTCCCACGCCAAACCCGAAGCGCCAGCCAAGCTGGGGCGCCACGATGCGCGGATCGAGAATCACGAGCGTAGACGCGGCTCCGGCCGCCGCACCGATCCAGTAGCTCCCGTTGATGATCAAATTCACGCGTCCGCGAAATTCCGCTGGGATCAGCTCGTCGATAGCGGAGCCGATCGCCGCGTATTCGCCGCCGATACCGGAGCCGGTGATCAGTCGAAATGCGGCAAAACTCCAAAAATTCCAAGAAAATGCGGTCAACAGTGTTCCGGTAAGATAAATGGCGAGCGTGACAAAGAAGAGTCGCTTGCGGCCCAGGCGATCCGTCAGATAACCGAAAATGAGCGCGCCGCCCACCGCGCCGATCAGGTAAGCAGATGCGATCGAACCGATCTGCGGCGCCGAAAAATCCATTACGTGGGGCTCTTCCAAAACGCCGCTGATCGCGCCATTCAGGGTCACTTCGAGCCCATCGAGCGACCAAGTGATGCCCAGCGCGATCACCACCAGCCAATGGAATTTGTGCCACGGCAGCCGGTCAAGCCGCGCTGGAATTGTCGTTTGAAAGGGTTCGTAAGTGCGGGGTGGAGTCACGACAATCTTAACTGGAAGTATCGAGCGAGAGACCACACTCCGTTTATCATCGTGTCGCGATAAAGCGCAAGCAGAATACGACCACGAGATGCACCTACGTTGGCAAATAAGCGTCGCGCTGGTGGATGTGGGAATTACGAGTGCGAGCAGACCCTTAATCAGATGGTGGTTGCACTGAGCAGGTTTGACGCTGATTTAGGAATCGTCGTTTTGGAGGCCGCTGGTAGGCGCTTCGCGTGAAGTTGGTGATCGTGTTGCAATCGCAATGAAGCCCCGCTGGAAGGGAGGAGACCTATTTGACGCAACCGGGTTACGGCGCAGCCTTCAACGCTTGCGAATCCAGTTGAATTGATGGGATCTGCCTTTGAGAGGTAAGGTTTCTGGTACGACGCTGCGCAAGCATTTTGTCCAGCATATCCAAAAACTCGCTTGGTCTCATACCCGGTCCGTCTGCGAACTTCTGGCCATCGGTCGGCATCGGCAGCCACCAGCAGCTCTCCTCATCCGGCAGGCAATGGAAGATCTTGCAGCCGGTACTCGCCAGGAGTGGCAGCGTCGCATCAAATTTGGAAACGAGCTTTGTGCTCAAAATCAGGTCAAACGTATGTTCCTGGTACAGCGTCGCGGCTTCCGTCGTCGAGTGGGCGAACCAACAATGGCAACCCCGATTTTCGAGCTGCCAGCGCAAATATGACGATCCGCTCTCTGTTTCTCCCAGTAGAAGCGCTTTGGCGAATGAATAGTCCATGATCCGCTCCTATTTTCCAAAACCGCTCACACGTTTTTTATCGGACTCGCCTTTGCCCTGTCTCTTCCTATGGCTCTTCGTTGTGGCCGTCCTACAAGCTTGCCGCCTGGCCTTGGTACGACATGGTCGAGGGCGGCGGCATCGGGCTCTGAAGCGCTCCTCGCAGCATGCGCCTCGCCCGGCAAAGCCGCGATTTCGAGTTATTCGCGGTGATTCCGGTCATCTTGCTAATCTCCGTATGCCGGTAACCGAGAACGTCGTGCAGCACTAAAACTTTTCCGTATCCCGACGGCAATTGCTGAATAGCCACTTCCAAAAGCACTCCGTCCGTAGCGTGCGCTTCCGCCTCCGGCGGAGAAGTCCGGTTCGCCAATTCAATCAACTCATCGTGATCGCGCGCATCGTCGGAATCGAGCGTTGCGAACTTCGGCTTTCTCAGCTGCATCAGCGCCACGTTCTTCGTCACCCGGTAGAGCCAGGTGCTGAACTGCGAATCTCCTCGAAACGTGTGAATCTTTTTGATCACCCGCAGAAAAGTCTCTTGGGTCAGGTCCTCCGCATCGCTTGGGTTGCGCACCATCCGCAAGCAGATTCGGTACACATTGTCGCGATACGACCGGTACACTTGTGCCAAGGCTTCGCGGTCGCCTTGGCGCGCCTGCATGATCATTTCTTCCTGCGAGTTCACGTCCGCCTCCATCGTATTCTGCGTTTTAGTTTTGTTGCTGCCGGATCGACGCTCCGTCTCGTAGTCCGTAACGTGGGCGTTTCTCCGCTCAGTAACTTCCCGTCGCGTACGCGGCGTGTCTCACCACATTCGCGAGACTTGCTCCGTTTTCCTGCTGAACCCTCTCGCGTGGAGCGGCCACCACAGCGGATTTCAAGACCTTCACCAACGCTTTGCTGAACTCCCGCGAGTGCATCGCCACCGCTTCCATGCACATCTGCCCTTCTTGCATAACTGGTATCCACCAGCAGCCGTCTTCCACTGGGAACGAAAGGAACATCCATCCGGAGGCTGCTTCTACCGTGGGAACCAATTCCCGAGCGTTCCCGTCCGCTAGCTTCGTCTTGCTCAAAACCAATCGAAATTTCCGCTCTTTCAGCACTGCCAGTGCTTGCTCGCACGTGGCGGCATACCTGCATTCACATCCAAGTGATTTCAGCGCCCGTGTCACTGAAGTGCTCAGCGCTGGATACTCACCCACGAACAGCACTCCTGTTTCCGGAAAATCCATAAACAATCCCTCGTTGCCGGCCCGAATCTCACCAACCTGATTAGCGCAGTTTTGCTGAAACGATCATCCAAGAACTCCTGATGCGTTGTGCGCCAGATGTTCAACGCGCTTTTCGCCTCGCGAGTGCTTCTTGACTTTCGTTTCCAGCTACTTCGCCACTATCGATGTCGAAATCTGGTACGGCTTTAAAAAATTTGGCCGGGGCCGCTGTTCAGCGCGTGGGTAGGGGAAGGAACTGGCGATGAGCGGTACCCCGGCCACGATCAATATAAGAAACCCCGCATTTTCAGACAATTAGCTCTTTACCTGATGATTAGTTATGAGGTTTACCCGAGGTCGGGTATACGGCGGGTATATCGGGAGTCGACTGGTATCGCGGCAAGAAAAACAAAAATAAAGCTTTACGCCGATTTCGAAAATCGCGCCAAGCCGCGCTGCAGAGCTTTTGTCGCGGCGGCTGCGCGGCTGCGCACACCTAACTTATAGAAAATCCGGTTCACGTGGAGTTTCACGGTTCCTTCCGTAATCTTCAGCGCGTTGCCGATTTCCTTGTTGCTGCGGCCCTCCGCAAGCAACTGGAGGATCTCGGCCTGCCGCAGGGTAAGTTCCGGGGCTTGAATCCGCTCCGCCAATTTCGATGCCGGCCCAGGAGCCAGAAGCGTTCCGCCGCCATGGACGATTCGTATGCACTCGCGAAGTTCCGTTCCGCTGCAATTCTTCAGCATAAAACCGCTCGCCCCAGCCTGCATTACTCCGTAAACATCCTCTTCCGCGTCAAACGCCGAAAGCATGACCACGCCTACCTCCGGGCACGCTTTGTGGATCGTCGCCACGCCTTCGGCTGCGGACATCCCTGGCATGCGCACGTCCAAAAGGGCGATGTCCGGGCGGTGCGCCAGCACCTGCTCTACCGCCGCCGGCCAGTGTGTGGCTTCCGCCACCACGCACATATCCGTCCCCTGGCTGATCATTGTGCTCAGTCCTTCGCGGACCACCGTATGATCGTCCGCGATCACCACACGAATCGAATCGCGTTCACCCATGGCTGGCTCCCGGTCAGTTATCAACCTTAAAAGGAACGACGGCAACAATCTTCGTGCCTTGGCTGGGTAGAGTGTACACCCACCAGAGCCCCGGCAGTGCATGGACAAAATGATGACCTTCTACGAGATCTGCCGCGAGCGAGCGCTGCCCAATTGGCCCGTCGTTCCAGAAGCGGCAGAGTTAGGAAACCGCCTACATCCTGAATCAGGGACTGCTCTCCATGCGAGTCCGCCGGGACATTCACTGGTGCTCGATACGTCTCGCTGCCTGTTAATCCGCGTTTCTCCGCCGCCTCGGCATTGTGCGCCGGAACTCGCCACCCGCCGCGCCACCGCAATGTGGAGATGCCCTGGTTGATTCGGCCGGGAATTTACGACAACTTCTAATATCTTTGCAATTCTTCTGAAGTATTACGAGGTCGTATATCGTTCGATATCTTTACGCGAGTGTGCGGTGTCTGTATTCTGCACGTACACCCTTGTTGATGCGCTGCCTGTGGGTGCAAGATGGCGGTGTAAGCAGAGTAATCGTCACGTCGGTTTGTCGCTTGGCGCGTCACCGGATCACGTGGTGGGAATGACGGCGCGGCTCACGACGGACTAACTTAACTTATAAAGACATGGGCTAATACATCGACTTTTAGGTCGGGCGGAGATTGCAATCCGCGGCCATTGCACAGTGGGCACGGTTGGGTCTGCGTGGATTCGGTTTTTGAGCTACTCGATATTCCGTCTCACTGGGGCGATCGCGGGTTGTCCTGAATACATGGATTAACGAAGCTGTTCCGGTTCGATTTTTTTATACCTTCGCGCGAACTTCGGTTTAGACGACCATGAGCACCCCCGGACCATTCTCTCAAGCCCCTGCTTCGGCGCGTCGGAAAAGCGCAGGCGGTCCCGCGCCCGCTCAGTTCCTCGACATCGCTGCAAAAGACCGGATTTTCCGGGAGTTCCTTAAGGTTTCGATCGATATCGTTCTCGTTTTGGGTGATCGCGGCGAGACGTTCATCGACGCGAACCCACAGCTAACTAACCTTCTCGGCTATTCCAAAAAAGACTTCCGCTCATCCAGCCCTTGCAAAATCTTCGCCGACGAAAACGAAATCAAAAAGTTCTTTCACTCCGTGTGGGAGAGGAAGGGAACTGCTTCGACCCAGATGTCCTGCGTCCACAAGTCCGGTCGCGCGATTCCCGCAACCATTCGCGCCCGCCTCGTCTTGCCCTCCGCCGGGCAAGCCGCATTAGCGGTAATCCACGTTCGACCCTCGGGCCAGCAGACGTACGACCATGCCACCGAGCTGGAAACGGTGACCAAGCTGCTCCGCGTTGCTCGTAAGTCTCCGTTGGCGGCTCCCAACCTGAAGCGCGAATTTGACTCGTGGCTCAGGCGCCTTTGTCGCGTAGCCCATTTCCCCGTCGCCCACATGCACGTGCTCTCCGACGACTTGGCCGGCTTGGCGGGTTGTGCGGATGTTTGGCATGTTGCGCGCCGCAAAGAGCTGGACTCCATCCGTAGCTGCCCCGATTGCCTTGCCCTCCCGGAGGACATCTCTTCTCGCATCGCGGGCGCTCGATCTCCTGAAATCGTCGCTGAACTGAATTCCCAGCCCCAATTCCAAACATCGGAAATTCGCGGCCTCCATTTGAAATCAGCTTTTGCAATTCCCATCGTGATCGGCAATGAAGTTAGCGCTATATCCGAGTTTTTCTCCAACCGTTCCGCCGATCAGGACTCGCTATTGGTTCAGGTGATCCATCTCCTGGGTCGCGAACTCGGCTACGCCCTCCATCATCGCTCGCTGGCGCTCAAGCTTACGAAAATGCAGGATGAAGAACGCCGCCGGCTCTCTAGCGAATTGCACGACACAGTCGCCCAAAGTTTGTCCGTGCTTTTGTTGGACCTCGAATCGGTGCTGGAGGAGTCCGCTTTTCTGAGCGAGAGAGCCCGCGGGGCCCTCGCCAGAACCATGTCCTTGGCGCGGCAAAGCCTGCAAGAAATTCGCACTTTGTCTTATCTCTTGCATCCTCCGGTCCTCGATGCCCTGGGGCTTTTGCCCGCGCTGCGCGTTTTCATTGATGGGTTTTCCCGCCGCAGCGGCATTCGCGTGGTTTCCGAAATGCCGAATTCGATGCCGCGAATGCCCGATGATTGGGAAATGGCTGTTTTTCGCGTCGTGCAGGAGGGCCTGACTAACGTGCAGCGCCATTCGCACAGCTCTAGCGCTGAGGTGCGCGTGGCGCTCCATTCGGGCCTCGTCACTGTATGCGTGATCAACGAAGGTGCGGCCGTCCCAACACTCGAAACCGGCGGTCTCCCGCCCGAAAGTGCCGGTGTCGGCATTGGCGGCATGCGCGAACGCGTGGGTACCTTTGGAGGCGACGTCAACTTGTATTGCCACGAGAACAAGACCATTCTCGAAGCCACCGTCCCGATCTTTAAGTCGCCGCGTTCACCTCAGCTCCCGCTTAAGTTCTAGCCTCGTTTGCTGCTCGCCAGGTCTCGGGTGATGCCCGCGTTCGTTCAGAGAGGCCCGGTGAGATCCCCCTTTCGCGTGCAGCTCTCGCCATGTTGCACCCCGCGTTTCGCCATGCTAGAGTCTCCGGTGGTCGCCACATGCCCGCCCTCAAGCGACCTGATTTATAGACCCTGATAGCTGCGTCGGTGTGTGCGGACCGTCCTCTCCGGTAGCGCCGCGGAGAGGAATAATTCGCCACCATGAGTCACCGTATCCTAATCGCAGATCCTCACGATCAAATGCGTGCCGTCATCCGTTCTGTCTTTGAAAAGGTAGGTTGGGATGTAGTTGCCGAAGCCGCCGACGGTCAGGAAGCAGTCGACAAGTCCCAAAATTACAATCCGGACTTGGTCGTCCTTGAAATGATTATGCCCCTGAAGAACGGCGTCGATGCAGCCGCGGAAATCCGGAAAACCCGCCCGGCTACCAAGCTATTGATGTTCACCATTCACGACTCAGACGCCGTTCGCAATGCGGTTCTGCGAGCGGGGCTTGATGGCTACGTGGTCAAATCGGCACCTAGCGCGGCGTTGCTTGCTGAAGCCCAGCGGGTCTTAAGCGAGGTTTAATGCCTGCTGGGAACAACGCATCCCTCCCGCATTGCTGGGTTTCTCGTCGATGGGTGGCCAATCCGCAAAGCTCGCTGTGCACTTCTTGGCGCCGTAGCCGGGAAGGGGGTCTCTATAATCTAGGTACTTCCGCATCCTCGGCTTCCGCTCGATCCGTCAGGCGTATTTCCTGTTCAATCGCACCAGTCCCCGCTGCATCGCTTGAGTCACCGCTTCGGTTCGGTTCGTCACGCTGAGTTTGTGGAAAATGTGATTCATCTGCACCTTCACTGTCCCCTCGGTGATTTTCAGCACTGCGGCTACTTCCTTATTTGTTTTGCCTTCCGTCACGATCTGCAGGATTTCGACCTGTCGGGCGGTCAATGCGGGTGTCTGTAGCCGTTGAGCCAGCTTGGCCGCGGGGCCGGACGGCAGCCACCTTTTCCCTCGCAGTACCGCGCGGATGCACGTCGGGATTTCCTGCGGCGAGCAGTTCTTTACCACAAATCCATTTGCGCCCGCCCGGATCACTCCGTAGATGTCTTCATCGCAGTCAAAAGCGGAAATCAGCACGATTCGCAGTGCCGGATGTTTGTGCCGGAGGATCGTTACGCCCTGTGCGGCTTCCATGCCCGGCATGCGTACGTCCAGCAGTGCAATGTCTGGAGCGTATCGGTCGATTGCCGGGATCGCTTCCGTCCAGCTGCGTGCTTGCGCCACCACGGACAAGCCCGGAATGCGGTTCAGCACTACCGTCAGGCCTTCGCGCACCATCATGTGGTCGTCGGCGATTACCGCTCGAATGCTTCGCATTTTCCGCAAAATCTCCTCACTTTTCGGGCACCTTTCAACGTTGTCGCCTTGTTACTCCGGGCCGCGCAAGCTTGACTTGTTTTAACGCTTCACTCGCAAGCGGAAGCGGCGGCCTCTCACGCTTGCCAGGCGAGCGAGAGGTACCGCGTGCCTCGCTTTAGCAGAATATCATATTATCTTCTGATATAAACTACCCGCCCGCGATGCTTACAATACCGAGCTTTATCCTGCGGTTGGCCCCTTTTCGCGCGAAGTCGCCCGCGGAAGATGGTTTGGTGGGAGCCTACTTCGATCCGCAGGCCGATTTTCTGGCGGACTGGAATTCCACCCGGAGCGCATGCTCCGTCCATACCGTGGCAACTTGCGCGTCTGGGCGGGGTTTGCGGCAGCAGTTCACAACCGGAGGGTAAGGTAGTATATTCTCCCATATCGCGGTGGTGTAAAGAACGGATTACATCCGTTCGGAGAGCGAATTAAAGTGGTCTAGCGTGTTATGAATTTTCGAGCCACTTACGCGCTGACCGCCGCCCTCGCTTTCAGCTGGCTAGTTGTAACTGCGGAGTGCGCCAATGCCGCGCCTCAGCAACCTCCCGATCCGTCTTCTTCGATTTCCGCCGCACAACCAGCCGGCCAATCCACGCGGTTGAATGCGGGATCCGAATTGCTTCTCGTTCGCTACGTCGACGGCGAATTCGCCAAAGCGGTTCGTGCCATCCCTGCTGGCCGGAAGGGATTTCGAGTCGCGCTCGGCAAGCCAGTCGATCCGCAAGATCTGAGCGATGCTTTGCGGCTCTACGGAACCGCCGCCAATCCTGGCGACACGGTGCAGATCACCCGTCTCGATTTTGACGCCCGCTCAATTCGCGTGGAAATCAACGGCGGCGCGCGAAAGCATTTCAATTGGCGGCAGCACCTTCAAATAGGTATGGGGAATTTGTCCACGCCGCCGCCGAGTCTGAACCCGCAGCAGCCTACCGGCGGCGTCCTGGTGGTCGATTTCGGCCGTCGCGATATTCCCAACATCAGCGCGGACGCATTGAAACGGGATCTCGCCTCATTCCTCGATTTCTCCAAGCATTCGGCGGCAGTGAACTGGGTGGACGCGCTTCCTCCCAAGTTCCGCAACGCGATCAAGCAGCACCAAGCGGTCGTCGGAATGAATCACGAGATGGTTATCGCGGCCATGGGGCTGCCCGATAAGAAAGTCCGGCAATGGGATGAACAAGGCCGCGAGACCGAAGATTGGATCTACGGTCTGCCTCCCTCTCCATCCACGTTTGTCACTTTTGAGGGTGCAAGCGTAGTCCGCGTGAAAAATTACGCGATGGAAGATGCTTCGATGGACCATCGTTGACTTTTCCTACCGCGGCTTCTAGCATCGCCTAGAGCATCAATTCAGTCTCGCACGCCAATCTGGCGAGGGCGGCATTCTGCGGCAAAATCTCCGGAGGACACATGGCAGTCAAGGTTGGCATCAACGGTTTTGGACGCATCGGCAGAAATATTTACCGCGCCGCGATCGGCGATCCGGCGATTGAAATTGTCGGCGTGAACGACATTACCGATTCGAAGACGCTGGCCCACCTTCTTAAGTACGATTCCGTCCTCGGTAACCTTCCGAACAAGGTGAGCAACAACGAAGATTCCATTGCCGTGGACGGCAAAAGTTTCAAAGTCTTTCGGACGAAGGACCCGGCGGAAATCGATTGGGCATCCGTCGGAGCCGCGTTCGTCGTGGAGTCCACCGGCCTATTCACGAGGGGCCCGGAGGCTCGCAAGCATCTCCGCGGCCCGGTGAAAAAGGTGATGATCTCCGCCCCGGCCAACGATGCAGACCATACCGTCGTTCTTGGCGTAAACGAGAAGACGTACGATTCCGCGAAGCATCATGTAGTTTCGAATGCCTCGTGCACCACGAACTGCCTCGCTCCGGTTGTGAAGGTGCTGCAGGATACGTTTGGCATCAGCGTGGGCACCATGACCACGATTCACTCGTACACCAACGACCAGCGGCTCCTCGATTTGCCCCACAAAGACATGCGTCGGGCGCGCGCCGCGGCTCTGTCCATGATTCCGACATCGACGGGCGCGGCGAAGGCTCTGCACCTGGTAATTCCTGAGGTGAAGGGGAAGCTCGACGGCTACGCGATACGCGTGCCGACGCCCAATGTAAGCGTGGTGGATCTGACGGTGATTACGGAAAGGCCGGCTACCGCGGAAAGCGTGAACGCATCGCTCAAAAGCGCGGCGGAAGGGCCCATGAAAGGCATCCTGCAATACACGGACGAGGAATTGGTTTCCGTGGATTTCCGTGGCAATTCGCACTCATCAATCGTCGATTCCGGATTCACCCGCGTGGTCGGCAATAACTGTGTGAAAGTTCTTGCGTGGTACGACAACGAGTGGGGCTACTCCTGCCGGTGCGTTGATCTGATCAAATTCATGGCCGGGCAATCCTGACGTGCCGCAAGGGTCGCGAAAATGAACAAGCTATCCGTCCGTGATCTGGATCTATCCGGAAAGCGTGTATTTGTTCGCGTGGATTTCAACGTGCCACTCGAAAAAGGAGCGGTGGCCGACGATACGCGCATTCGCGAAACACTGCCGACCCTGCGCCTTGCCATCGACGGCGGCGCGCGGCTGGTGCTGGCTTCGCATCTCGGGCGGCCGAGAGGCAAAGTGGATTCGAAGTACAGCCTGCGGCCGGTGGTGGTGCGTTTGCGTGAATTACTCGGCAAGGAAGTGCAGTTTGCATCGGATTGCGTGGGCGCCGATGCCGGAGCCAAGAGCGAAGCGCTGAAAAACGGGGAAGTGCTGCTACTCGAAAACGTCCGCTTCCATCCAGAAGAAGAAAAGAACGACGCCGGATTCGCCAAACAACTCGCCTCTCTCTGCGACGAGTTGTTTGTGTGCGACGCGTTCGGCTCAGCGCACCGCGCACATGCGTCCGTGGTGGGCATCACGAAATTCGTGCGTCAATCGGCCGCCGGGCTGCTGATGGAGAAAGAGCTCGCATACCTGGGCAAAGCGATCTCGAATCCGGAGCGGCCGTTCGTCGCGGTGCTGGGCGGCGCGAAGGTTTCGGAGAAAATAGATGTAGTGCAAAATCTAATGAGGCTCGCCGATGCCTTGCTGATCGGCGGCGCGATGGCGTACACGTTCTTGAAATCGCAAGGCAAGCCGGTAGGGAAGTCGTTGGTGGAAGACGATAAGCTCGACCTCGCCAAGGAGCTGTTGGAGCAAACGCGCAGCGGGAATTTTCGTCTGCTACTTCCGGTGGACCATGTGATTGCCGAGTCTCCGGAGTCTTCGTCTACTAAGACGGTGGATATCGCAACGACGCCAGCGGGTTGGATGGGTCTTGATATCGGCCCGAAAACGATTCAGCTATTCGGCGGCGAAATCGCGAAGGCGCGCACGATCGTGTGGAACGGCCCGCTGGGCATGTTCGAAAAGCCGGCTTTCGCAAACGGTACCCTGGGCATCGCGCGCGCCGTGGCTGCCGCAACCAAAGCCGGCGCCACTTCCATCATCGGCGGCGGCGACTCGGTTTCCGCGGTTGAACACGCGGGAGTCGCGGACCAGATTTCGCACATTTCAACGGGCGGCGGCGCTTCGCTGGAATTCCTCGCGGGCGAAAAGCTGCCTGGTGTGGAAGCGCTCACCGACCGAGCGACGAAGTGACGGGATAATCGCGTGCGACGGCCGGTCATTGCTGGAAACTGGAAGATGTTCAAGACGCGAGATGAAACGCTCGAGTTCTTCAGCGCGTTTCTTCCGCTCGTTGCCGGGACAAAGCACTGCGACATTGTGATCGCGCCGCCGTTTACGTCGATTTGCGCGGCGGTGGAGGCAGCTCATGGCAGCAAAGTAGCCGTGAGCGGCCAGGATCTGCACTGGGAAACCCAAGGCGCATTCACCGGGGAAGTGTCCGGGAAGATGCTGGCGGAATGCGGGTGCAAGTACGCGATCGTCGGCCATTCTGAGCGCCGTCAGCACTTCGGCGAAACCGATGAGTGGGTACAGCGCAAAACAAAGGCTGCGCTGGAAGCGAATTTAATCCCGATCGTCTGCGTGGGCGAGTTGCTGGCCGAACGTGAAGCCAATCAGACGCAAACCGTGCTCAAACAGCAATTCGAAGGCGGCTTGGGCGCGTTGACCCCCGAGGAATTCTCGCGTATCCTTGTTGCTTACGAGCCAGTGTGGGCGATCGGCACAGGTCGAACGGCGACTCCGGAAATCGCGGCCGAAGCTCACCGGTATCTTCGAGAATTGGCTGCCGCGCGGTTCACGCTCGAGAAAGCCTCGGCACTCCGGATACTCTACGGCGGCAGCGTGAAACCTGACAACATCAAGGGATTGATGGCGCAGGCTGAAATCGACGGGGCGCTCGTGGGCGGGGCAAGCCTGGACCCGAAATCGTTCGCGGCAATCGTAAATTATTCTTAGGCGCGCGAGGAATCGCAGCGCGGCGAGGTAGGAAATAGAAATGCCATCGTGGGCTAAATGGGGCGTATCGATTCTTGTGGCGGCAGGTTTGGTGGCGATAGGCTGGCGCTTCATTGTGCTGCTGGTGACGATGCATATTCTGGTCTGCTTTTTGCTGATCATCGTGGTGATGTTGCAGAGCGGCAGTGCGGCAGACTTGGCAGGAGCATTCGGCGGCGCGGGCAGTCAGACGGCTTTTGGCCCTCGCGGTGCGGCAACCTTTCTTTCGCGCGCGACCACATGGTGCGCCATCCTGTTCATGATGACTTCGATGGCTCTTTCGGTGAAGCGCGCGGGTCCTCATGCTGCGGCGATTGGTTCGTTGCTTGAGAATACGAATGCGCCCGCTCAGACCGCGCCGGCAACTCCGGCCAAGGCGCCGACGAAAACCCCGGCTCCGGCAGCTCCAGCGGCACCACAGAAGCCTGCACAGAACGCGCCTGCTCACAAATAGCGGCTTCTGTTACAATTTGCTCGCCCTTTCCAAAGGGCCATGCGGGAGTGGCGGAACTGGCAGACGCACCAGCTTGAGGGGCTGGCGGTAGCAATACCATGGAGGTTCAAATCCTCTCTCCCGCACCAATTTCCCAGTTTTCTCTCCGAATCGCGACTTTTTCCGTCCGGGGCCGCTCGTAAAATGGCCGTGTGAAACTTCACAAGGCCCCAAGGCGCGTCTCTAATTCCCCGTGCGCCACTTAGAGCCATGAAGCCGCCGCGAACCGCCAGCGGCGCTCTGAAGCAGAATTCCTCTCTCGAATTTCCCATCTCACTGGGGTGCGCTTTCAATGCGGGCGGCGCTTCTGTATGATGTCGAGTTCGGCTCGACGATGCGATTCTCTCCGGCAAGTTTTCGCGGCGGCAGCGGGTGTGCGAAAAACGCGCACGCGAATGGCAAGATGCGCGGCTCGGCCGCCCCAGCGCTGCTACTTTTCATCTGCCTCCTCGTTTTCGTTGCGATCACCGTCTATCTATTTGCGACTGGCTTTTACGCGCCACCGCCGCCGATCACCCGCGTAGGCTTGCAGATCGATCATCAATACGAGCTGACGCTTTACGTCACCGGAGCCGCGTTTATCCTCGCGCAGCTGGGCCTCGGTTGGGCCGTATTCCGTTTTCGTGATCGCGGGAAACCAGCGAGTTTCACCCACGGACACGTGGGACTAGAAATCGCGTGGACGGTAGTGACAGCCGTCGCATTTCTAGGACTGGGGGCGCTGGCTACGGGGGCCTGGTCGCAAACGCGATTCCAGTCGGCTGCGGCCGGTGCGATCCAAGTGGAGGTCACCGAAGAGCAGTTCGTTTATCACTTCCGCTATCCGGGCAAGGACGGGAAATTCGGGCGGATCGATCCGGCGCTCATCAGCGCGCCGACCGGAAACCCTCTGGGGATCGATCCGAACGATCCGGCAGGGCGCGACGACATTGTGGTTTCGACGTTGACGGTGCCGGTCAATCATCCCGTGGAATTGCTGATTCGTTCGCAAGACGTGATCCACAATTTCTTCGTGCGCGAATTGCGCCTGCAGCAGGACGCCGTGCCGGGCATGGTTGTGCCGCTGCATTTCACGCCCGATCGCATCGGACGCTACGACATTATGTGCACGCAGCTTTGCGGTATGGGGCACAATCAGATGCACAGCTTCCTTAACGTGGTGTCGGAAGTGGACTATCAGAAATTTCTGGCGCACGCTCCCCAACCATGATGATCGCAAAGCGAAAATCTGAGGAGTGCAGGTGAGCTCCTTCGCGCAACGGATTCACGCGCCTTCTCAAGCTCCTTCCGGATTTTTCCGGCGCTACATCTTCAGCACCGATCACAAGGTTATCGGGCTGCAGTATTACTTTCTATCGTTGGTTGCGGTCACGGTTGGCGTCGTTCTGTCGCTACTGATGCGTTTTCATCTGGCGTGGCCGGGCGCGCACGTGCCTTTCATTACCGGAGGTGTCATCCGCCCGGAGCAATATCTGGCGCTGATGACCATGCACGGCACGATCATGGTTTTCTTCGTGCTGACGACCGCTCCGCTCGGCGCGTTCGGTAATTATTTTCTGCCGATTCAGATCGGCGCACCGGATATGGCTTTCCCTCGTCTCAACATGATGTCGTTCTGGTTGACGCTGTTGGCGTTTCTCTGCATGCTCTCGGCGTTTGTGGTGCCGGGCGGCGCCCCCATTAGTGGCTGGACGGCCTATCCGCCGCTCAGCGGGCTCGGAAGCATCACCGGACCCGGCGAAGGCATGGGACAGACGATGTGGATTATCAGCATCGGGATTTTCTGTCTCGCTTCGCTGCTCGCGTCGATCAATTTTATCTCGACGACCATCGAAATGCGCGCGCCGGGAATGCACCTGATGCGGCTGCCTCTGACGGTGTGGGCGTGGTTCGTGACGGCTGTGATGGCTTTGCTGTCGTTCGGAGCCCTGCTGGCGGCGCTGATCATGCTGGTGCTGGATCGTTCGGCAGGGACGAGCTTTTTCATCCCGTGGGGACTGGTGGTGAATGGCGAGTTGCAGGTTGGGCGTAGCGGCGGCTGGCCGCTGTTATGGGAACACCTGTTCTGGTTCTTCGGTCACCCCGAGGTTTACATCGCTATCCTGCCGGGAATGGGAGTGACGTCGCACGTCATTTCCAATTTTTCGCGCAAGCCTGTATTCGGCTACCGCGCGATGGCGATTACTCTTTGCGCCATCGGATTCCTGGGTTTTCTGGTGTGGGGCCATCACATGTTCGTGAGTGGGATGAATCCCTATTCGAGTCTGGCGTTTTCGGCGCTGACGCTTTCGATTGGAGTCCCGTCCGCGGTGAAGACCTTCAACTGGCTCGGAACCATGTGGGGCGGGAAAATTCATTTCGACACGCCGATGCTGTTTTCGATCGGATTTGTGTCGTTTTTCGTCACTGGCGGGCTTTCGGGAATTTTTTTGGCGCAGCCGGCGCTGGATAACATGCTGCACGGTACGTATTACGTGGTGGCGCATTTTCATCTGGTGATGGCGGTGGCGGCGATTTTCGGAATTTTCAGCGCCACGTATTACTGGTTTCCGAAAATGTTCGGCCGAATGATGAACGAAACGCTCGGGAAGATACATTTTTGGCTCACGTTTGTGGGCGCGTACTGCATCTTCATGCCTATGCACTTCGAGGGTATTTATGGCGGCATTCGCCGCTACGCCGACTGGACCAACTTCACGTATCTGGCCGCGCTGCATCCTCTAAACATCTTCATGACGACTGCGGCGTTCGCGACGGCGGCGGCGCAGCTGATTTTCTTCTATAACTTTTTTGCCAGTCTCCGAAGTGGGGCGAAGGCGCCGGAAAATCCGTGGCGAGCGACGACGCTCGAGTGGACCATCTCTTCGCCTCCGCCGTTCGATAATTTCGGGGAGGCCTATCCGCATGTGTACCGCGGGCCGTATGAGTACAGCGTTCCGGGCGCGCCGGAGGACTTTACGCCACAAAATTTGCCGCTTAGCGAAGTGGCAGGTGTGAACGAGGGATTGCAGAATGGCTGACAGTGCAATAGCGGAACATGCCGGACTCGGAGCGGGCGTCGCGGGTGGAAACGGCAGGGGATTCACTGGCGGAGATGGGCGCGGCGAACTGGGCGCCTGGCACACCCCGCGGCGCGCGTACGTGACGGGGATGCTAATCGCGCTCTGTGGTATCGTCATGTTTTTTGTGGCACTGGTGAGTGCGGCTGTGGTTCGCAGGGGGGCGCCGAGCGGTGACTGGCACCCACTGGTGATGTCGGGTTGGCTTTGGAGAATCTTGTCGCTTAACACGCTAGTGCTTTTGGTCAGCAGCGCGACGATGCTCCATGCGCGATCGCGCGCGCGAGCGGGCGACGAGGCTGGATTCCGGAAATGGTGGATCGTCACGTCAGCATTGGGCGTATGTTTTCTAGGCGGACAGTTGATGGCCTGGCGGCAGCTTGTGGCGGCCGGACTCTACCTGGCCACCAATCCAAGCAGCAGCTTTTTTTACCTGATTACGGCCGCCCACGGAGTACATTTGTTGGGAGGCATCGTTGCCTTGCTTGTGGTTGCCTTCCGTCCAGTGCGGCGGATGACGCGAAGCACGGCAGTGGATATCACCTCGATGTACTGGCACGCCATGGACGCGATTTGGATATGCTTGTTTTTGTTTCTCGTAACGGGAGGGCGATCGTGAGCGAAGCGATGCTGGCGATGCGCGCGATTTTCGACGGCCGAAACGTAAAGCATGGTGTGATTCGCACCGCGAAGTTTACGCTGGGCGGAATCGCTGCGGCGATAGCGCTGGCGCCGGAGGCGGCTGCTCAGGGCTGCGCGCTTTGATATCAGAGCGCTGCCGGGTCCGGCAGCCACAGCGTGGTGGCCTTGCAGCACGGAATCTTGATTTTGCTGATTCCTTCCGTGGCCCTATTTGTAGGGATTTTCGGACTGATCTATAGCAGGCGCAACGTAAGTCGCTGATCTACCACGAAGACGCGGACTCAGATTTATGCGGGAGCTGCCGGTCGGCAGCTCCCACGGAACTCAGCGCGATTACTTCGATGGACCCATCCCGGTGCAAATCGCCACAGCGGTGTTCGGATTGATCGCGCTTTCGTCGTATTGAATGTGTTGAATTTTCCCTTGTTTGTCGATGACAAAAGTTGTGCGCCGCGCCCATTCGTACTGCTGCCCGCTCATAGGGTACTTCCTGAGAATCCCGTACTCCTTGAGGACCGTCCGGTTCATATCGCTGAGCAGCGGAAAGGTGACGCCGATTTGCTTTGCGAAAGCCGCGTTCGCTGGGGGGCTATCCGTGCTGATTCCAAACACCACCGACCCACTTGATTGGATCTTAGCCAGATCAGACTGATAGGCTTTTAGTTCGTCCGTTCAACCGGGAGTGAAGGCAAGAATGTAAAAGGCGAGAATCACGTTCTTCTTGCCCAGATAATCACTCAGCTTGACGGTGGTTCGCTGGTCGCTCGGCAGGGAAAAATCCGGCGCCGTTTCGCCGACCTTAAGGTTTGTCTTGGCGATGACATTCTTTTGCGGCGGCGCAGGTGCAGCCGGAACGTACGCCGCCAGCAGAAAGAACGCGAGGCAGCCGGCGAGGGCTGTGGCCAATCGCTTCATGCACGACCTCCTTTGAATTTGCACTAACGAAGCATTATAAGCGCAAATCGAAGGCGTTTGGAACAATTGGAGTAAGCCTGCCACGCGGTTAACTAGAAGCGAAGGGCGCTACACGCGTTCGAGTTCCGTGAGCAGGAATGGTTCGGTGCCTCTCCTGTGCAGGCGGAGCCAAACCTCGTCGGAATGGGATAGAAACACCTGAACCACGCGAGGGTCGAACTGCGTGCCCGAAAAGCGCTTGATTTCTTCGCGCGCGGCGGAGATCGGCAGCGCCTTGCGATACGGGCGGTCGGAAATCATCGCATCCAGCGTGTCGGCAACGGCGAAAATACGTGCGCCCAGGGGAATCTGCTCGCCCCGCAAGCCTCGCGGATAGCCGGTACCGTCGTAAAACTCCTGGTGCGCGAGGACGATTTCAGCGGCTTCACGCAAGAATGGTATTCGCGCGAGCACTGAGTAGCCGATATCGCAGTGGCGGCGCATGATTTCACGCTCCTCGGGCGTGAGCGGTCCGGGCTTGCGAAGAATATGGTCCGGGATGCCCATCTTGCCGATGTCGTGCAGAAACGCGCCGCGGGCAATTTGGCGCAGAAGGGCTTTGTCCAGGTTCATGCCCTTGGCCATAGTGATGGTAAAGGCAGTGACGCGCTGGCAGTGACCCTCGGTTTCGGCGTCCTTGGCATCGAGAGCCCCGCCGAGGGCTTCGAGCGTATAGTCGTAAGATTCCTCAAGATCCTGGAGAGCGACGGATAGTTGCTGTGTCCGCTCGGCAACGAGCTGTTCGAGATCATTTTGATAGGCCTGATTTTCGATCACCAGCCGGCGATGTTCCAGCGCCCGGCGGACGCTGAGATACAACTGATCCTTCTCGAACGGCTTGAGGATGTAGTCGTAAGCGCCGGCTCGGATCGCTTCGAGCGCGATGGAGATATCGTGCATCGCAGTGACCATGATCACCGGCACGTCCGGATCGGAGCGGCGCAGTTCCGCGAGAAGCTTCATGCCGTCCATCTCAGGCATGACGATATCGCTCATCACCAGGTCGAAGGTGTCGTTGCGAAACGCCTCCAGACCGGCTCGCCCATTGATGCAGGGAACACAATGGTAGCCCTGCGCCTCCAGTAGCGTCGATACAACTTCGCGAATTGCTTCTTCGTCGTCTACAACCAGGATTCTATCTTTTGACATAGGTGTTCGTCGCGAGGGCCATTATACGGCACGTCACAGCACGTTCGAGGGTTAGTTGCCGTATTGTGAAACGGTGTGCTAGGTTTTGTAATGGCTTCCTGATATCCACTGAATAAATAGCGGGCACGTCAACGAGCGGCTACGTGTCGTAAGTCAGAGATATTTATGACATTTCTGTCCAATCCGGGATTCCTGGCGGTCGCGTTCATGGAGTGTTCCGCCGCCCTCCTTCTGCTCGTTCTATATTGGCTACTCTTGCCCGGTTTTACCGCGCGCTTCTTCCGCTTTTGGCTAGCCGGTTGGACGGTTTATGCGGGTCTGGAGTGCGTGCGAGTTGTGTCGGTTTGGCGCGGGGGCCCCGGCGAGTCGAGCGTGGCGGCTCTCATTTCGCCTCTCGTGGCGGGTTTGATATTGGCCACGGTGCTGGAGTGTTCGGGCAAAACAAACGTACTCGGCTATCTCTGGCCGTGGGCCGTGATCGGCGAGAGCAGTATCGTCGCGCTCCGCTGGGTCGTGGCGTTTCCGACGGCGGAGAAATGGGCGAGCGCAATGCTCGTGTCCGGGCTGTATCTTGCGGCCGGTTGGATTCTATGGAGGTCGCAGGCCCGCCACCGGGGCTTCGGCTGGAAATTGCTCGCAGCCGCACTGATCTCGCGCGGACTTGATGGACTGGACCGCCCGGAATGGCTCGCTCAACAAATTGGGCTGTTTCGGATTTCCTTCCACGGGCTATTGGGTATTGCCATGGGTGTATCGATGGCTGTTCTAGTGCTCGAGGTGAGCCGGACTCGCGCCGAGGATTTGAACGATCGGCTACGACGTTTGGCGCTGATCAGCGCCGAATCCATGCAGACCCCCCATACAGAGGAAATCTTTCGAGGAATTCTGCGCGAGCTGACCGAGAGTCTCGGCGCCACGCATGGGCTGGCATTGTTGTTCGATGATCCGCGCCAGCGGACGCGACTCAGCGTGCGAGGATTCGTTGGGTTCTCCGATGCGGACAAAGACTCCCACACGCGGGTTTCGCCCAGCGAGCCGTGGGTGAATGCAGTCCTATGCAGCGAGCGGCCCCTGGTCTTTTACACCAGCACCGAAGAGCCGGCGCTCAAGTGCTGGATGCAGGCGGAGAAAGTTTCCGCGATGGTGTTGATGCGTATTCCCGGAAAAGACGCGCCGCTCGGGTTGTTGGCGATTGGCTCGACTTCTCCACGAAAGTACGAGAGCGAAGAAGAGCACTACGTGACGAACGTGGCCAATCTCCTCGGCCTGACGGTACAAAACTTGGCCCTGATGGAAAGCGTTTCATCTTCTCAACAGCAATGGGAGGCGACATTCGACTCCATCGATGATTTGATTGTCGTTCATGACGCGGACGGTCGGATCATTCGGGCAAACCGCACGCTGGCAGCCCGCATCCAGGCGGAGCCCAACGAACTAGTCGGCCGCTTCACGCGCGAGGTCCTGCGACAGGGAAATACTCCTTGGAACCGCTGCCCCTATTGCGAAAGCGCGGCGGGCGAGACGGAAAAGTTCGACCCTTCTTTCGGAGGGTATTTTCTGGCTACCGATTCAGCGCTTCAAGATTCGAAGGGGAAGCGCCTGGGAACGATCCACGTCCTGCGCGACGTGACTACGCGCCGGCAGGCGGAGAACAAGTTCCGGACGCTCTTTGAAAAGGTGCAGGAGGGCGTGTTTATTTCCACTCCGGATGGGCGTTTTCTCGATTTCAATAACGCGTTCATGCGGATTCTTGGATACGAATCGTCCGAGGAGTTGATCGCGGAGAACGTGGCGTCGCAGTTTTACGTGGATGCGCAGGACCGTGAACGGCGGCAGCGTTTACTGCGCGAGTACGGAGAAATCGTCGACTTTGAATTCCGGTTCCGGCGGCGCGACGGCGAGATCCGCACGGCGCATGAATCGAGTTTTGCCACCAGGGACGAATCCGGCGCGATCGTGGTCTATCAAGGTTTCTTGCTGGACATCACCGAGCTGAAGCGCGCCGAGGCGGACGTCCGGCGGCGCAATCAAGAACTACTCGCATTGAATGCCATGGCGGATCTGCTGGGCCAGCATCCCGTACTGGGAGAGGGACTGCGCGCCGCACTTCTGAAGATCGCGGAGCTCTTCGCGCTGGAGATGGGCGCGATATTTTTTCTCGACGAACCTATGCGAAAATTGGTTCGGCCGGTGACCGTGGGATTTCGGTCCGAAAACGCCCATCGGTTTGATGAAATTCGGCTGTCGGAGGCTCTGCTGGACCAGCTTCGCGCCGCGCATGCCACCGTGGTCGCAGGTACGGCACCGAACCTCCCGGAGGAGTTCCGGCGGTTGCGCAACGCCGAAGGCATCGCGGTGCTGCAGGTTGTGGTGCTTTGGACCAAGGACCGAATCGTGGGAATACTCTTGATCGGCTGCCGCGACGAGCGCGATTTCTCGGCCGCGGAACTGAACTTGCTTTCGGCGGTGGCCAACCAGATCGCCACAGCAATTGATAAGTCGCTCCTACTGGAAAAAACGCGCGAGGCCTACGAAAGCCTGCGGCACACGCAGCAACAGCTATTGCAGAGCGAGAAAATGGCGGCCGTGGGACAGTTGATATCTGGCGTGGCCCATGAGCTGAACAATCCGCTCACGGCGATTCTCGGGTACAGCCAATTGCTCAAATCCGACGACCTTACGGGCAAGCGCACCGCGGAATACGTTGAAAAGCTGCATCGCCAGGCCCAGCGGACGCACCACATCGTGCAAAGTCTGCTGAGTTTCGCGCGGCAGCAGAAACCGCAGCGCACCCCTGTGAGCCTGCATCAAATCCTGGAAGATACGCTAATTCTTCGCGAGTACGATCTGCGATTGGGCAAAATTCGCGTGCACCGGGAATTTGATCCGCGCCTGCCGGCCACTTCCGCCGATTTCAACCAGCTTCAGCAGGTGTTTTTGAACATTTTGAACAATGCCATGGACGCGATTCAGGAGGCCGCCGAATCAGGTGAAATCTGGATTCGCACCGAAGCCTCCTCCGGCGACCTGCGCGTGGAGTTCACGGACAGCGGTCCGGGAGTGCAGAACCCGCTTCGGATTTTCGATCCTTTTTACACGACGAAACCGGTTGGGAAGGGCACGGGACTCGGGCTGAGCATCTGCTACGGTATCGTAAAGGAACATGGCGGGGACATCGAAGTCCGGAACTCTCCGCCGCGCGGCGCGACGTTCGCGATCACGCTGCCGCTGCTTGTCGGAACTTCGGCGCCGCCGACGGAACGGACCGCGAACGCCAAAGGAATAGTGCCGGGCACAATTCTATTGGTGGACGACGTGGAAACGGTGTTGCAGCTCGAGGAGGAAGTGCTCGGAGCGGCGGGGGCGTCCGTGCGCGTGGCGCGATCTGCACAACAGGCAATGGAAATCCTGAAAAAGGAGCCCGTGGATGTGATCGTCTGTGACGCGAAACTGCACGGCGATGATTCGGCGGCCGATCTATATCGCTGGATCCAGAAAAAACGGCCGGAGCTGATTTCGCGGCTGCTTTTTACCGTGTCGAACGCAGGTCAGGAGATCGAATCCCCATTTTTGCGGAAGACGTGCTGCCCGGTCCTACGGAAACCATTTAAAATCGAGGAGCTCTTGGGCGCGGTGAAATCGGTTCTTTCCACTGCGATGCCAAGCCCGGCGCGCGTCTAAGATCGACTCGCGTGGCGCGCATTTCTTCCGGCAAACTATCGCTTGCGGTTCCTTGCGTTTCCCATCATTCTGGCAGCGAAGCCACTACGAAGACGCAGGCTAATCGAGTGGGCGGAGAGTTGAAGAGAGTGCGTCGGACATCACCGGCATCTTCCCGTTCGCCGCGATGGAAGACGATGCTTTTCGCTATTTTTACTTGGTGCGCGCTGTTCCTATTTTCGCTCTCCACGCCAGCAAGATCGAATCAGTCGACCACGAAGATTCCGGGGCAGCAACTCGGTCCGCGAGCGGTAGCGGGGAAAAAGCTGTACCAGCAATCGTGCGCTTTCTGTCATGGTGAAAAGGCGCTGGGTGCGCAGGCGCCTAACTTGCGCAAGCTGGGCATGAGCGTCAAAGAGTTGGAAAACTCGATAGCCAATGGAAAGCTGGGCACGCCGATGCCTGCTTTTAATACCACCTACAGCCGGACGCAGATCAGCGAGATCGCCGACTACATTCTTTCGCTGTCCTCGAATCCGGTGGCGGAGAAAGGCGTCGAAGCGCGCGCCGCATCGATGCCGGGCGGCGAGATTTACGCCACGTATTGCGCTTTATGCCACGAAGCGGGCGGCCCTCCTTATTTGAACCACCACGTGCTCAAGGCCGCGTCGCCGGACTACATCGTGTACATGCTATCGGCAGGCACTATGCACGTTCAGGGCGCGCACTTGACGCGCAAGCAGAAGATCGAAGTCGCGGAGTATCTCACAGGCAAAAAGTTTGGGGCGGAGCGGAAAGCCGCATTACCTGCCAATCATTGCTCGTCGGTGCCGCCGGCGAGTGTTTCCGGCCCGGAGTGGAATGGATGGGGCGCGAATTTGGACGAAACGCGATTCCAATCTGCCCCTCCTGCCGGCCTGAGCGCGAGCGAAGTGCCGCATCTGAAGTTGAAATGGGCATTTGGTATGCGCGGCGGCTTCACTTCGTACGCGCAGCCGACGGTAGTGGGCGGACGTGCGTTCGTGGGAGGACCGCTCGGCGGAGTCTATGCATTGGAGGCTTCGACGGGCTGCACCTACTGGAGTTTTCATGCTCAAGCGGGTGTTCGCACCGCAATCACGGTGGGGCCCAAGGGCCGCGCCTATTTTGGAGACCTGCGCGCGAACGTCTATTCCGTGAGCGCGACGACTGGCCGTCCGCTTTGGCAGACGCGGATTAGCTTGCATCCCTACGCGCGCATTACCGGATCGCCGGTGCTTTACAAAGGCAAGTTGTACGTGCCGGTCTCGTCGCGCGAAGAATGGATGGCGGCGGATGCGCATTATTCCTGCTGCACATTTCGAGGATTCATGGCAGCCCTCGACGCGCGCACGGGGAAAATCCTGTGGAAGACCTACACAATTTCCGAACCGGCTCGCCCAACGAAGAAGAACAAAATCGGAACGCAGCTCTTGGGTCCCTCGGGGGCAGGTCTATGGTCGACGCCAACCATAGATGCGGTACGCGGCGTGCTGTATATCGGCGCGGGCAATAACTATTCCGATCCCGCGACGCCGCTGAGCGACGCGATTCTGGCAATCGACCTGAATAGCGGCAAAATCGTGTGGTCGCGTCAGATCACAGCGGACGACACATACAACGTCAGTTGCTATCGCACCGATCCAGTAAACTGTCCCGCGAAGCAGGGGCCGGATTCCGACTTCGGATCTTCGCCGATTTTGCGGGAACTGCCGGATGGTCACCGCGTGCTGGTGGTGGCGCAGAAATCGGGCATCGTCTTCGGCCTCGATCCCGATGAAAAAGGCAAAATTATTTGGCAGACTCGCATCGGAAAGGGAGGTCCGCTCGGCGGAGTAGAGTGGGGCCCGGCGGCGAACACGACAGACGCGTTCGTGGCGCTTTCCGATTTCGCCATGAAGCAAGGGCCTGAGGGATTGATTCCCGATCCGAAAGTTGGTGGCGGCATGTTCGCCTTGCGGCTGAACGATGGCCGCGTCATCTGGAAAACTCCATCGCCGTCGGGCGGTTGCAACCAGCCGCGATGCAGTCCCGCGCAATCGGCGGCCGTTTCGGGGATGCCGGGCGCGGTATTTTCCGGCGCCGATTCCGGTCATCTCCGCGCGTATTCGACCGCGAACGGGAAGGTTTTATGGGATTTTGATACGGCGCGCGAATTCAAGACGATCAATGGCGTGCCGGCGCGCGGCGGGGCGATTGATGGTGGAGGGCCGGCGATCGCAGGCGGAATGGTTTTCGTCGACTCGGGATACGGATCGATTTACGGTATACCGGGCAACGTCCTGCTGGCGTTTGGGCCACAATGATTCTTCAAAGTCTCAGCCGACGAGCGTTTCGGCAAGTTTTGCATACGGGCGAACAAAATAACTTTCGCATTTTTCGATTGGCGCCCATCCTCGTCGTAATTATTGCGTTGGCGCTGGCGGGAATAGCCGCGGCGCGTTCGTCCGCGCGCACGCGCTCGGACGTCACGCCTCCCGCTTCGGCGCCAGGTAACGCCGCGCCAGCTAGCCCGCCTGTATCCGAAACGAACCAGCAATTTATGGCCGCAGCGGACCAGGTGCTGGAGCAGATGAGCAAGATCGTCGATCTGCCGATCAAGCGTCCGCTGAAGAAAAGCCTTCGCTCGCGTGCGCAGATCCGCGCTTTCCTGATTAGCGAGGAAAAGCACGGCGAGAGCAAGTCTCAGGAATACGCCGACGACAAATCACTGGAAGCCTTCGGCCTGATTCCCGAAGGCTTCCCTCTCGACTCGTTCATGATCGATTTGCTCACCGAACAGGTTGCCGGAATGTACGATCCCAAGGCCAAGGAGTTTTACATTGCAGACTGGATTCCGATAGCCGATCAGCGCGAGGTGATGGCTCACGAATTGACTCACGCGCTCGAAGACCAGTCGTTTCACGTCGAGCACTGGATTGACGCGGCCAAGAACAACGACGACGCCGAGTCAGCGCGGCAAGCCGTGAGCGAAGGCAGTGCCATGGCTGCGATGATCGATTACTCTCTGCGCGACGCTCATACCAGTGTGCGCGATCTGCCGGATGTGACGCTGCTTTTTCAGTCTGGAGCCCTCGGGAGCCTCGACAAAGATCCGGAACTGGCGAAGGCCCCGATGTACATTCGCGACTCCTTGATCTTTCCCTATTTGGCGGGCACCTCATTTACGCAGCAGTTTCTGAAGGCGCATACCGGATGGGCGGATTTGAAGCTGGTTTTCGAGAACCCGCCGGTTTCCACGCAGCAGATTATCCATCCCGACCTTTACTTGAAGGGCGTGAAACCGGCCAACGTCACCCTGCCCAAGTGGAAGCGAGTTGTGCCCAAAAAATGGAAGCTGCTGGAAGAAAACGTGATGGGCGAGTTCGGGCTGCAGGAGCTGCTGAAACAATTTCTTGGTTCAGACCGCGCGCAGGCGATTTCATCCGCATGGTCCGGCGACAGGTACGCGGTATTTGAAATTAAGCACACAAGCGAAACGCCACTCGTCTTTCGCCTGAAGCTGGACAATTTGAAGGACACAGCGCGGTTTTTCGGCGAATTCAGCGATGCGCTAGATAAGAAGTATACGGCGCGAACAGCGGTCCATGGCCGGCGGGATTTTCTAGAGTTCCAGACGGTGGGCGGAGGCGTATTCTTGCGTTGTGTGGCGGACGAATGTCTCGACGTGGAGCGCGCCTCACCCGCCACATTCGACGCGATCGATCGTGCGATCGGCTGGACGCCGGCGCCCGAACCTAGAAGCTTCGCACCGAGCGTGCAAGGCGATGCGACGCTGGGAAAAGAACCTCACTCACGTTCGAGCGAATCCGCGATCGCGGTTCAATAAACTTGGAGAAAGCAGATCCACAAAGATGTTCCAGTCGCATCGTATTCCAGAGCCGGAAATAATGGACGATTCGGACGAAGTGGCAGCCTACTCATCTGCTGCGGCTCAGTCGTTTTTGCAGAAGCTCGACGACACATTCGTGGCCCATGCTCTGCGTCTCGTTAACCGCCGCGAACGCGGCCGGGCACTCGATATCGGAACGGGTCCAGGCCAAATCGTCATAAAACTCGCTCGCAATCTCACTCGATGGAAATTCCTCGGCGTGGATCGCTCGTCGGAAATGATTGCGGATGCCGCGGCGAACCTAGCGGCCGCGGGGCCGGAGCTCGCCGGACGCGTGGAATTCCAAATCGCCGACGCCAACGCACTACCGTTTCCGGATGCCACTTTTGATCTGGTGATTTGCAATTCGGTGCTGCACCACATGGCCGAGCCGGAACGTCTGCTGGCGGAAATCACGCGCTTGGTGAAGCCGCGGGGAGCGGTGTTGCTGCGCGACCTCCGGCGGCCGAACCGGCTCTCCTTCAGGTGGCACGTTCGCCGGCACGGCCGGCATTATTCCGGCAAAATGCGCGACCTGTATTGCGCTTCCGTCCGCGCGGCGTATGCAGTCCCGGAGCTTCAGCAGTTGGTCGAAAGCTCTCGGCTAACTGGCGGGCGGCTTTTCAACCAGCCGAGCACGCACATAGGCGTTGAGCGCTCGCTCGGCGAGTGAAAAAACACGGTTAGCGTTTCGGTTGATCGGCAGCAGCGATTGGGTCTGGGTCTCGACCTTCGGGGTGCGTGCTCGCAAGCGATGCGCCATCGGCCGTATCGAGTAAGCTTCGTTGCGTCTTACGCTCCAGTCGGAGTAAGCGCCGCTTAAATCGCTCTTGATGCCTCTTGTACGCCACCGGCTCAATGGTGCCCAGCCGGTTGGCTTTGCGAAGCGTTGCCAGCGCCTCCCGTACCAGCGCGGCTGCTTTTTCACGATTGCGCGCGCGACGCTCCAAATGAATCGCTAGCTGCTCGTACGCTTCCAATCCCTCGCGCGAATTGCCTAGCATCTGTTCCCACAGAACCCGCGCCTGATCGAATTCGCCCGCGCGTTTTGCAAGCATGGCCAACGAACGCCGCGCCCTGCGGTCGATCTCTTCGGGCAATTCGGAGTCGATGGAGCGCGCGTACAGACCGCGGGCGCGAATTATTTCGCCACGCCGCTCGCAGATTCGCGACACGCCGAAAAGCTCCAGCGCATCGTGACCGCGCTCTTCTGGATTGGCCAGCAGTCCGAGTACGCGAGTGGCGAGCGCCGCGAGGCCGCGCAAATCCATCTGGTTGTGGTGAAAAATCGGAACGAGCGGGTCGGGAGAGCCGCCACGCAGGTAGTCGAAATAAATCGACGGGATCAACTCGGACATCAGATCATCGACGCGATTCCACCCGAGCACGTGGCGTTCGAGTTCGGGCAGGCGCACCGAGCCGAGGCGCGGCCGCCATAAATTGCGCGCGGGGTGCAGGAAATCGAGGTGCGCGCGCGGTACGGGCGTCTCGATCGTGCGCGTCATGCGGTAGCGCGTTTCCAGCAGCGGCCAATCGAAAGACTTGCCATTGAACGTGACGAGCACGCGCCGCTCGGCCATGCGCTCGGCAAGCGCCAGCAGCAGCGAGTGCTCTTCGCTGTGCTCGCGCATGAAAAACTGCTCCACTTCCAGTCCGCCCGCATCCCACCACGCGATGCCGACGAGAAACGCGTACGTTCCCGAGCCGCCAGCCAGGCCGGTGGTTTCGGTATCGAGAAAAAGCCACTGTTGCGGGTCGGCAACTTCCGTCGGAGCATCCGGTGCGATCAAGCGCAGCGCGCCGAGGTCCAGCGCGTCTTCGGGCGCGCCGAGGTCGCTGCCTGATCCGACCTGTTCCGAAAACCAGCGCCGCAATCCCAGATGTTCGCCGAAACGATTGCTTCGCGCTGAAGCACCCAGAATTTGCGTGAGGCGTTCGGCGCCGGGCGGAATTTCCGGCATCATTCCCCGGACCAGAGGTTCGCTATCGTTCACACTGGCCGGCAGGTTTTCGCGCCGCCGCGCCGGCTTCAGCGCCGCCAATCCCGAAAATGGATCGCGCGCCAGGCTCATGCCGCGCTCGCCGCATCATTCACAGAGCAAAGGCTGTCCACAAGCGCCAGCGCCGCTTCCTTGGTCCGCTCACTTTTCTCGCCGGCCGGACCCACACACGAAGGGCAGCCGCTTTCGCACGGGCACGCCGCGATCATTTCCCGAGTGCGCCGAAGTAGCAGGTCATAAACGCGGTACAGCGGCTCGCTAAAGCCAATGCCGCCCGGATACGCGTCGTAGAGATACAGATTCGGCTCGAAAAATTCCTTTTCCTCGTTCAATTCCGCCATCGATGGCGGCGCGTCTTGCCATTCCGTTTCCACTCCCGGGCTCGGCGGGCGCTCGCCCACAGCCGTCCCCAAGTCGCGGCGGTCGCACATCAGCAGAAGTGCGGCCATCGACTCCAGCGCGTGGAGCAGCCCGAAGATCCCGCTTTGCCGCTCGGAAAGCGCGAAGGGAAGGCTTTCGAGCAGCGGCCGTTCGAGAGTGATCCAAAATGCGGTCGTGTGCATCTCGTTTTCCGGCAGCTCGAGTTTGCCGTCGCCGACATTTTCGTTGGTGAAGAATTTGATCTTCTTGAAGCCGGTCACCTGGGATCGTACCAGAACGTCTCCATGAGCTTTAGCCGCAGGTCCTGCGGCGCTTTCTTCCTCCGCGATTTCCAGCACGCGCACTTGCGTGTAGCGAATCGCGTCCGTGTAGTAGTCGACGTTCACCGGCTTCACGTACGCCTTACGCTGATCGAAATCGAGCCGATCGACGTGGTATTGCTGTCCCTGGTGCAGATAAATCGCCTTCGGATGGACGGTGGTGAGCGCCGAAGAAAAATCGACCTCGCCAATTACTTCCGGCTCGCCATGCTCGTCGTCACCTTTCGTGTCGATGATGATGAAATTATCGGACGTAACCGAGCGTAGGCTCACGGCATCAGCCGGGTAGGCTTGCTGCACCCAGTGCCAGTTGCCGCCGCTGTGGTGCAGGTATCCGGCCCCAGCTAAGCGGGCGCAGAGTTCCTGCACGTTGACGCTGCCGAATGTTTCGTCTGGAGCGATGGGAAGCTCAAACGCTGCGCATTTCAGATGATTCACTAGAATTTCCAGATTGTCCGGCTGAACGTACGCATGTTCCGGCGAGCGGCCGAAAAAATAATCCGGATGCTGCACGATGAATTGGTCGATCGGAGCGGAAGACGCGACCAGTACGGCGCAAGAAGTACCGCTGCGGCGTCCTGCGCGTCCTGCGCGCTGCCATGTGGACGCGATTGAGCCGGCGTATCCGGCCATCACGCACGCGTCGAGCGAGCCGATATCGATACCCAATTCCAACGCGTTCGTGGCCACCACTCCACGGACGCGGCCCTCGCGTAGCCCACGCTCGATGTCGCGACGCTCGCCCGGCAAATATCCGCCGCGGTAGCCGCGAATGGGCTCCGGCGCGCCGGGCTGCGGCCGATTCGCCTGCTGGAGATAAGTCAGCAGCACTTCGGTGTGCAGGCGGCTATTGGCAAACACGATCGTCTGCAACTTGCGCGCCAGCAGTTCTTTGGCCACGCGCGTCGTTTCGTTCAAATAGCTGCGGCGAATTCCCAGGTTGCGGTTGATCATCGGCGGATTGTAAAAAACAAATAGTTTCTCAGCCGACGGCGCTCCGTTTTCTTCCACAGTCGTCACCGGCCGCTCGATCAGTTGCCGGGCCAGTTCGCCGGGATTCGCAATGGTGGCCGAGCAGCAGATGAACTGCGGGTGCGAGCCGTAAAATTCCGCGATACGCCTCAGGCGCCGCAGCACGTTGGCCAGATGGCTGCCAAAAACACCACGATAGGTGTGAAGTTCATCGAGTACGATGTAGCGGAGATTTTCGAACAGGCGCATCCACTTTGTGTGGTGCGGCAGAATGCCGCTGTGCAGCATGTCCGGATTGGTCAGGATCACGTGGCCGCGTTCGCGAATCGCCTTTCGCGCGTCGCTCGGTGTGTCGCCGTCGTACGTGAACACGCCGAAGCGGTCGTCCAGCCGGGTTGCCAGATCATGCAGCTCTGCGAGCTGGTCTTGCGTCAGCGCTTTGGTAGGGAAGAGGTAAAGCGCCCGCGTGTCCGGGCTCTCGATCACCCCATTCAGCACCGGCAGGTTGTAGCAAAGCGTTTTGCCGGAAGCGGTGGGCGTGACCACGACGAAGTCTTTTCCCGCACGGGCCAGTTCTGCTGCAGCGGCCTGATGCGAATAAAGCTGCCCGATTCCTTTACCGCGATAGGCCGATGCAAGTTCGGGCCGCACCCAATCCGGGATCGGCCGAAATTCGGCGTCACGCGCCGGTATGTGGCGAATCGAGGTAAGCACCTCATCGCTTCGGTGCTTAGCCGCCAGGGAATTGAGAACCTCTTGCACTACATCCAGGGTTGCGGTCGCCCTTACTGCCAGACCTCGCGTCGATGCCATTCGCCCTCCGGTGTGGCGATACTCGCGGCTTTCTGAATTCCCACGAACCTGCACGTTTTATTCGCCTTTTGTTCGCTAAAGCTAACACGTGGTCGCTTCACTCCGCAAGAACTTTGCTGGCTGGGAGGTACGACAAATATAGTTTCTGCTAGCAATCCTTTTGGCCGACGCGCGCCATTCTTCCTTGTCGTATCTTACCTAGTATCAGTAGCTTACACGCGTATCGAAAAGCGGGAACGGGCGTCTAATAGGTAGAGGCCAATTTAGAATGAATTTTAAACCGAAGCTTTTGACGCGATCACTCGGTTGCCTGGCCGTTGCGGCTCTTATTTCCGTCCCGGCGTGGGGCTCCAATACTTCTCCGCCCGACACTGCGGTTCCCGGCACGATCAACTATATCGAAGGAGAAGCCAGCATTGGTAGCGAAGCGCTGAACTCGAAGTCCGTCGGGCAGGTCGAGCTGAAACCGGGGCAGTCCATTGATACGAAGGATGGAAGGGCCGAAGTGCTCCTCACTCCTGGCGTCTTCCTCCGGCTTGGGCACGACAGTTCCGCCAAAATGGTTTCGTCCAGCCTGATCAACACCAAAATGAGCGTCACGTCCGGCGAAGCGACGGTTGAAGTGGACGAGTTGCATCAGCAGAACAATCTGATGATCGGACAAGGCGACAGCACGTCGTACCTTGTGCACACTGGTTTCTACAATTTTGACCCTCAGCAGGGCCTGATGCGAGTCGTCAAGGGCCAGGCCGTTGTCCTGCGGAACGACCGTCACATTCGCGTGAATGGCGGCCATCAAGTTAATTTGGCTGCGGAAAGCGGCCAGCTCAAGAAGGAAAAGTTCAACGAGTCCGCCTACAAGAAGGACAACAGCCTTTATCGCTGGAGCAAGCTTCGCTCGCAGTACTTAGCGGAAGCCAATGTCAATTCAGCGCCGTATCTTTACAACGGCGGATTCTATGGTCCAGGAGGATGGTGGGGATCCGGATGGTATTGGAATCCATGGTTCAGTAGCTACACGTTCATTCCCGGTTCAGGGGTGATTTACAGTCCCTTCGGCTGGGGCTTTTACTCGCCGTGGGACGTCGGCTTGGCTCCTTATTCGGTCTACGGTGGTGGTATGCGTCACTTTGATCGAGGGTTCGATAGCTGGGGAATGCGCACGAATCGCAGCCCTTACGTTCCGGGCCATACCCGCAGCTTCAATCATGGCCGCGGGTTCTACGGGGCCCACGGCAGTGATCGAGGCGGCGCGAGAAACTTTAACGATTTTCACGGCGGCGGATTTCAGAATCGAGGTTTCCGCGGAGGCTTCCATGGTGGCTTCCAAGGGGAGCGCGGCGGTCGACGGTAAGGCAACAACATGGACTTCGGCTCGCCAGATGGTAGGGAACTGAGGCGTGACCGGTTCACGCCTCAGTGCTATTTTGCGGATCGCCACACGAGCATTTCCACCCGGAACCTGCGGTAGAATGCCTGCATCGGCTGCGCATGCCCGACGGTCTCATCCACGATTGGAACATCTACGCTGGCCCGGAGATCCCGCCTGGCCGGCGCGTCATGCTCAACGACGAAACGCTCCGCGACGGCCTGCAAAATCCATCCGTCCGCGATCCATCCGTCCTGGAAAAAATCGAAATCCTTCACCTAATGGACGAACTCGGCATCGATCTGGTCAATATCGGTTTGCCCGGCGCCGGTCCGCGTGCTTTAGCCGATACGGAAGCGCTCGCGCGCGAAATCTTGGCCTCGCGCATGAAAATCCGGCCCAATATCGGCGGCCGCACCCACAAGCTCGATATACAAGCGATGATCGACGTTTGCGCACGTGTCGGCGTGGCGATGGAATGCGCGATGTTTCTGGGCTCCAGCCCGATCCGGCGGCTGGTGGAGGATTGGACCGTCGATCACCTTCGCCGCACCACGGAAGAGTCGGTGAAGCTCGCCGCGGATGCCGGATTGCCGGTCATGTATGTGACCGAAGACACGATTCGCACCGATCCCGCAACAGTTGTTGCGCTGTATTCGACGGCCATTCGTGCTGGCGCTCGCTCGATTGTCTTGTGCGATACAGTCGGCCACGCCACTCCCCGCGGCGCGTATAACCTGGTGAAATTCGTGATCGAAAATGTGGTGAAGCCTAGCGGCGAAAAAATCCGCGTCGATTGGCACGGACACAACGATCGAGGGCTTGCCGTCGCGAACTCGCTCGCGGCAATTGCCGCGGGCGCGGATCAGGTCCATGCCACGGCTCTCGCGCTTGGTGAACGCGTCGGTAACACGCCGATGGAGCAGATGCTCGTCAATCTAAGGCTGCTTGGTTTAATCGATCGCGATCTTTCGCAAATGAAGAAATATTCGGAAACAGTCGCGCGTGCCACTGGTACCGTGATCCCTCCAAATTATCCCGTCGTTGGCCAGGACGCCTTTCGCACTGCCACCGGCGTGCATGCCGCCGCCATCGCCAAAGCGTACAGGAAAGGCGATTTGAAACTCGCCGATTCCGTCTATAGCGGAGTCCCGGCGCATCTTTTCGGGCTTGAGCAAGTGATCGAAATCGGTCCGATGAGCGGCCGCTCGAACGTTGTGTTTTGGCTCGAAAAGCGCGGCGTTCCCGCACCGGACGGAGTTGTGGACCGGATTGTCGCCGCCGCCAAGCAGTCTTCGCGCATCCTTACGGAAGCCGAAATCCTCGCTCTCGTTCATTCTTCCGCCGCGCGCTAGCGCCCTTGGCAGCGAGCGCAACCTGCTTCGCGAACGGCCGCCGATGTTGTCGCCGGTTCCGCCCTATTGCGTTCGGCGCAATTCGGCTATTTAATAGCGGCATGTCCTCTCCCTCCCCGGCATCCGGTGTGATTGTAAGACCCCTCGTTGAGGGCGATCTCGACGAAGCGGCTCAAATCATCCGGCTCGCGTTCGCCACTTTTCTCGGCCTGCCGCCCGAAGATCCGCGCAGGCCGCCAGATAGCGACTACGCGCACTCGCGCTGGACTGCCGATCCCAGCGCAGTGATCGGCGCTGAACACGCGGGCCGCTTAATCGGCTCGAATTTTGTCTCGAACTGGGGGAGCTTCGGTTTCTTCGGGCCGTTGACGGTCCATCCCGATTACTGGAATCGCGGCATTGCGCAACAGCTCTTGGCGCCAACGATGGAAATTTTCGGGCGGTGGGATAATCGCCATCTTGGACTGTATACGTTCGCGCACAGCCCCAAACACATGGCTCTGTATCAAAAGTTTGGCTTCTGGCCGCGCGATTTGGTTTCCATCATGGGCAGGGAAGTGGAACTCGTTCCGAGCGTGACTTCTGGTCGCGGAGCCACGAGCGACGTCAGCTACTATTCGGACTCAAAGCCCGCGGATCGCGAGGGCCTGCTCGCAGGGTGCCGAGAAGTCACCAATGCGCTGTTCGATGGACTCGATCTGCGGCGTGAAATCCGCGCCGTTGCGGATCAGAAGCTTGGCGAGACGATTTTGCTTTCGGATGGTTCGCGCCTCGCGGCCTTCGCCGTGTGCCACACAGGACCAGGCAGCGAGGCTGGCTCCGGCGTCTGCTACGTGAAATTTGCAGCCGTACGGCCCGGCGTGCATACTGGCGAAAATTTCGCGCGCCTTCTGGATGCCGTCGATGAATTTGCGCGCAGCCATGGCGCGCAAAAAGTTACCGCTGGCGTCAACTTGGCCCGCCGCGAAGCTTTCCAGCAGCTCATTGCCCGCGGCTTTCGTACCAGTATGCAGGGTGTTGCGATGGAGATGGGCGACGCGCACTCCGGCTACAACCGCGCAAGCGTATACATCGTAGACGACTGGCGATAAAATCCTCCCCTCGAAAATCATGAACATCCGCGTGCATCTGCGGTATCTTTCCTAAGATGGCTACTCTTTCCGCCCGCGCCACCGACGACGCCGTAGCGAAGATCGCCGAAGATTCGCGGTGCGCCCGCGCGTTCGCGTGGATCGAGCGAAACTGCAGTTGGGTGACCGAGCAGCAGATTCGTCTGACCGAAATTCCCGCTCCCGAGTTCCACGAATCGCGGCGCGCCGAAGCGCTGAAAGCTCTATTGTCCGTCGCCGGCTTCAAGGTTCGCCTCGATTCCGTGGGAAACGTGGTGGCCGAACGCCCCGGCTCGGATAAAGAGAAAGTTGTTCTCCTCGCCGCGCACATCGACACTGTGTTTCCCGAAGACACGGACGTTTCCGTCAGGCGCGAATCGCGACGCTTGATTGCCCCCGGCATTTCGGACAACGGCGCAGGCATCGCCGCGCTCGCCGGGTTAGCGCAAGCTTTGTCCGAATCGCGGATTCACACTGAAAAGACCATTGTCCTCGCCGGAGACGTGGGCGAGGAAGGCGAAGGCAACTTGCGCGGAATCCGCCAGCTCATCGAAAACTACGAATCGCGTCTTTCCGCTGTAATCGCCGTCGATGGGCCTTCGACCGACTACATCACGACGCAGGGAATCGCCTCGCGTCGCTTCGAGATCAGCATAACGGGACCGGGCGGCCATAGCTGGTCCAATTTTGGGGTTCCGAACCCGATCACCGCCATCGCGCGCGGCATCGTCCGATTTTCGTCCGTGCACGTGTCACGCGAACCCCGCAGTTCGTTCAATTTCGGAGTGACCGACGGTGGCACCGCGGTCAACTCCATTCCCACGCGCGCTTGCGTGAAGGTCGATCTTCGTTCCGAAGAAGAAGGCGAGCTTACCCGTCTGGAATCCGCTTTGCGTGACGCCATGCAAACTGGCCTGCGCGACGAGCTTGCCGCCGCTGATTGGCCCGGCGACTCGCTCGCGCTGAATTTCCGCTCGCTAGGCGCTCGTCCCGCCGGAAAGCTGCCGACAGATTCACCACTACTGGCCACGGTCCGCAACGTGGATCGCTTTCTCGGCAACCGCTCGCGCACGGAACGCAGCTCCACGGACGCCAATCTCCCGCTCTCCCTCGGAATCCCCGCTGTGGCCCTCGGTGGCGGCGGAAGCGGCGGTGGAGCGCACTCGCCCGACGAGTGGTACGATCCCACTGGCCGCGAACTCGGCCTGAAGCGCCTTTTCCTGATCGCTGTTGCCCTTGCCGGTCTTCAACCCTGACGTTCTGTTCGCTTGCACGAATTAAACGCAGCGCCACCTCTTCAGCGCGTCACCCTCGCGTCACAACCATGTCGGGCGCGTGTGGAGTGCGGCAGCTTGCTGCCGCTGTGTTGGGGCGAAGTTGCGCGCGTGGTGGCGAAACCCTGCGCGCTGGCAACACCTTTTATCTGCCCGTCAGTCGCACAAGGCGGCGTTGTTCGGTTCGTGGGGCGCTTGTGGCAAACTTGCCGTCCATCTCTAGGCCGCATACACTTTCATTCGCTTCAATGCGCGAGGATGCCCGCCAGATCACTCAGCGGACCATCCGATCGATCAAAAGATGAGCAAACGCCTCCTCGCCGACCTTGCCCTCGCATTCGCCTCGCTCATCTGGGGCGCAACATTCGTCTTGGTAAAGGACGCGCTCGCCGACATTTCCGTTTTCGCATTCCTTGCCGTCCGCTTCGCGCTAGCCGCGGCGGTGATGGCAGTCATCTTCTGGCGTTACATCCGCAAAATGAACGCGCGCACGGTTTGGTCCGGGGTCCAGATCGGTTTTTGCATGTTCGGCGGCTACGTATTTCAGACCACCGGCCTGAAATATACGACGCCGGCCAAAGCCGCGTTCATCACCGGAATGTGCGTGGTGCTTGTTCCTCTGCTGCTCGCTATTTTCACCCGGCGCCGCATTACGCGCTGGGTTTGGACGGGCGTGATAGCCGCGATGGCTGGGCTTTACTTTCTCACCGTTCCGCCGGAGGGCCTCGGCGGCCTGAACCGTGGCGACCCGCTCGTCTTCGTGTGCGCCATCATGTTCGCCCTGCACATTATTTTTATCGGACGCTACGTTGGCGAACATTCCGTGGGTGCGCTGGCGTTTCTGCAGGTGGCCACCACAGCGGTGCTTTCCGCCGTATTTTTGCCGGTTTTCGCGGTCGCGGGATGGGAGCGGCCTCGGCTGGTTTGGAGCCACGAATTAATTGCGGCCATTTTGATCACCGCCATCGGGTCCACCGTGATCGGCTTTTCGTTTCAAACCTGGGCGCAGCAGCATACGTCGGCATCGCACACAGCCATCATCGTCAGTCTGGAGCCTGTGTTCGCGGCCATCACGTCGTGGCTTTTGGCCAGCGAGCATTTCGGCATGCGTACGTTCGTGGGCGCAGCGCTGATACTCGCCGGAATTTTGACTGCGGAGTTGATGGGCCCGGCGCCGGTTGTCGCCGAGTCGCCTGAGCCCATCGCCGGCACGCTGGAGTAGCTTCGCCTGGAATTTCGGCGTAACCTTTCGCGCCATCGACGGTTGACCATTATGGAGGCAAGCATGGAAGCGTCGCGCAGTGGCATTGGCAACGTAACTCCTAACTCTCAGTTGCTGGAAATGGCGATGGGTTACTCGCGCAGCCGGATGCTGTGCGCGGCTGCACGCCTGGGCATCGCCGATGCTCTCGGCGCCGAAGAACGCGATCTGGAAGAACTAACGAAAGCTTGCGGGGCCGACCGCGACTCTCTTTATCGTCTACTCCGCGCGCTGGCAAGCCTCGGCATTGTCGCCGAGGTCGCAGCAGGCCGATTTGTTCTCACGCCGTTTGGCGATCCTCTTCGCAAAGATGCGCCAAATTCTGCCTGGGCTGGTGTCGTATTCTGGTCGGATCTGCTTGCCGACAATTGGTCCTACCTGACCGAATGCGTCAGAACCGGAAAGACCGCGGCCAAATTGATGGAAGCAGCCGGAATTGTGTCCCGATGGCAAACCGCTCCCGACGCGGGTGCAATTTTCAGGGCGGTTATGGGCACCGCTCCTGCGGAAGATTACATGCCGATCGTCAGGAGTTGGGATTTTAGCGGCAGGCAGATCGTGGCTGATTTGGGCGGCGGTGGAGGCGCATTGATCAGCGCAGTTCTGAAGCGACACCCAAACCTAAAGGCAATGCTCGTCGATCGGCAAGAATCCATCAACGCCGCGGCTCCGCGCTTGGAGAAGGATGGATTGGCGGCGCAGTGTAAGCTCGTGACGGCGGACCTGCTGGAAGCCGTACCTGCGGGAGCCGATGTCTATGTAATGAAACACGTGCTCCATGGATATGCGGACGATCGCGCAACTCAGGTTCTGCGGAACTGTCGCTCCGCGATTCCGTCAGGAGGCATCCTGCTAATCGTGGAATTCGTGCTTCCCGACGTGGTGTCTCAGGCCGATCCAAAGCTCGAAACCCGGTTGATGAGTGATCTGAACATGATGGCAGTTACCGGCGGTAAAGAACGCAGTGCCGCGGAGTGGAAGGCCCTTCTTGAAAAGGCGGGTTTTGAAATGCGCCGCGTTATTCCGGTTGTCGCGGATGACATGACGCCGCAGGACGTTTCCATTGTAGAGGCGCTACCGTCCACCGTGCGCGGCCAAAATCCCGCGTAACCTTTCGCGGTTTCGACGGTTTATCAATGTAGAGCACGGAGGCATTGCATGACAGGCGGAGATTTTCGGCGCGTGGCGCTTAGTTTCCCGGAGACCGCGGAGAAAGCCCACCAGAACCACCCGGATTTTCGCGTTGCAGGGAGAATCTTCGCAACGCTCGGCTATCCGGACGCGCAGTGGGCGATGGTCAAGCTTACTCCGGAGCAGCAGTCGGAGTTTGTGAGCGCCGATCCGGCGGTTTTCGTCCCCGTGAAAGGCGGCTGGGGACGCAAAGGCGCGATGAACGTGAAATTGCGGCCCGCAAAAACGGCGAGCGTTCGCAGCGCACTGGCCGCGGCTTGGTGCAACACGGCTCCGAAGCATCTGGCAAAAAAATTCGAGGCGAGTTTATAACGGGCGCCAAGAAATGAATGACGGCGGATGAAAGCCCGATGAAGTCGACTTCCGACGCGAGCGAGTGGCTGCTGATCGAGGCGGCGCAGAAAGATCCGCGCCGGTTTGGCGATCTCTATGAGGCAAACTTCGAGCGCGTCTACGCATTCGTCGCGCGCCGCGTTCGTCACCGAGCGGACGCTGAGGACGTTACCGCCGAAGTATTTCATCAGGCGCTCGCGAATCTGAATGAGTTCGAGTGGCGCGGCGCACCCTTCTCCGCATGGCTTTTTCGCATCGCCTCGAATGCTATTGCGGACAGATGGAACCGAACCGCGCGCGAAGCTGGAAACGAAGTGGTGGATGACCCGCCCGATCCGCGCAATCCTGCGGATCCCGAAGCGATCGAACAGCGCGCTCGCCTCTTTCGCCTCGTGGCCGACTTGCCCGCCGACCAGCGCTCGGTGATCGAGATGCGCTTCGCGGCAGGGAAGAGCATTGGCGAAATCGCGCGCGAAATCGGGCGCACGGACGGAGCCGTGAAGCAGTTGCAGTTCCGCGCCATTCGCGCCTTACGCAACCAGTGGAAAAAGCCACAGCGGAAAAGAACGAGAGCCAAACATGGCTAAGCAATCACCAAGCGACCAACTCGACCGGGTAATCTCGGCGCTGCTCGGGCCTCCGGGCGCGCCGATTGCGCGGGATGAAGCCGCGCGTCCCTACGATCCGGCATTTGCTCCGGTGATCGAAATGATTTCCGCCCTGCGCGATCTGCCGCGTCCTGATTTTAAAGCAGGCGTCAAAGCGAATTTGGAAAGGAGAGCTTCGATGGCATCAGCACCCGAATCAGCGGTCAATTTCATCCGTCGAGGATTCCGAACCGTCACGCCGTACCTGATTATTTCCGGAGCGGCGCAGTGGATCGATTTCGCGAAGCGGGCGTTCGGAGCGGAGGAAAAGATCCGCGTACAGCCGCCCGGCACGGACATGGTCATGCACGCCGAAGTGCAAATCGGCGATTCGATGATCGAGTTGGCCGACGCTAATGACCAGTTTCCGGCCGTGCCCATGACGCTGCTGATTCGTGTCAGCGATCCGGACGCAGTCTTCGAGCGCGCGATCGCCGCGGGAGCGCAGGTGGTTGAACCTGTCAAGGTTCAACCGTACGGAACGCGCGCCGGCACGGTCCGCGATGATTCTGGCAACAATCTGCACATCTTCATGCCGCTGCCCGGCAACAAAAGTTTCACGGAATTCCACAGCGTGACGCCACATCTGTATGCGGACAATGCGCAGGGATTGATCGATTTCATCGGGCAAGCTTTCGACGGAAAAGAGGTTTATCGCGCGCAGCTGCCGGACGGCAGCATCCCTCACGCGCAGGTGCGGATTGGCGATTCGATCGTCGCGATGGCAGGTTCGCAAGGCCACGGCCCCTATCCAGTCAGGCCGTCCACGATTCACTTGTACGTCCCGAATACGGACGTGCTCTACGAAGCGGCGTTGCGCGCGGGCGCGGAATCGATTCAGCCGCCAACGGATCAGCCTTATGGCGACCGCAGCGCGGGCGTGCGCGATCCTTTCGGCAACCAGTGGTTCATCGCAACGCATTTGCGGGACGTGACTCCGTAATCAGCGGACTACGCGAACGATTTCGTTTGCGGAAAGCCTGTGAACGGAGCGAATGCGTCGAGCGCGTGTTTTATTCAACGGCCGCGCGCGGCTTAATTGTGGTGGTACTGCACGTCGAGCGCTTCGTGCATGGCCGGCACGTGAAGGTTTTTCTTCTCGTATGTGGTGATATCGGGCTCGTGAACGAGCGTCAGTCCGATGTCGTCGAGCCCCTTGAGTAGGCAATCGCGCCGGAAGGGATCGATGCTGAAGTCGTAGCGCAGGTCCTTATCGTCGGTCACGGCCTGCTGCTCCAGATCGACCGTCACGCGATAGCCCTCGTTCGCCAAAGTGCGCGTGAAGAGCTCGTCCATTTGCTCGTTTGAAAGCGTGACGGGCAGGATGCCATTCTTGAAGCAGTTGTTGTAGAAAATGTCGGCATAGCTGGGCGCTACAATCGCGCGAAAACCGTAGTCGAGAATGGCCCACGGCGCATGCTCGCGGCTCGAACCGCAGCCGAAGTTGGCGCGTGCCAGCAGAACGCTCGCGCCCTTGTAACGCGGATAGTTCAGGACGAATTCCGGATTCGGTTTTTCGCCGGGCAGGTATCGCCAGTCGTAAAAAAGCGCGCGGCCAAAGCCTTCTCGCGTGCAAAGCTTTAGAAACTGCTTCGGGACCATTTGATCCGTATCGACGTTGACGCGATCGAGCGGCGCAACGACTCCTGTATGCTTCGTGAAAGCCTGCATTATTCCGCTCCTTCCGCGCCATTCCATTTGCGGACATCCACGAAATGTCCCTCGATTGCCGCGGCGGCGGCCATGACAGGGCTGACGAGATGCGTGCGGCTGCCTTTGCCCTGGCGTCCTTCGAAATTGCGATTCGAGGTGCTGGCGGAACGCTCGCCTGCAAGCAATACGTCGTCGTTCATGGCGATGCACATGCTGCAGCCCGCGTCGCGCCATTCGAAGCCGGCATCGCGGAAGATTTTATCCAGGCCTTCTTTTTCGGCCTCGGCTTTCACCACGCGAGAGCCGGGCACCACAAGCGCTTGTTTCAGCGACTTCGCGACGTGCTTTCCGGCTACCACTCGCGCCGCAGCACGGAGATCTTCAAGGCGCGAATTAGTACAGGAGCCGATGAACACGCGGTCGAGCGAAATGTCTTCCAGTGCGGTTCCCGGCTTCAATCCCATGTAGACCAGAGCGCTTTCGGCCGCTTTGCGGTCCACGGGATCGGTGAACGATCCGGGATCGGGCACACGCGCGGTAATCGCCGCAACCATTCCCGGATTTGTGCCCCAGGTGACCATGGGAGCGATCTCGGCGGCCTGCAGCGTTACCGTCTTATCGTATTTGGCGCCCTCATCGGTTGCCAGCGACTTCCAATACTCCACCGCTTCTTGAAAATCCCTGCCCTGCGGCGCGAACGGCTTGCCTTCGACGTACGCGAACGTGGTTTCGTCCGGCGCCACCATCCCGGCGCGGGCTCCGCCTTCGATGGTCATATTGCACATGGTCATGCGGCCTTCCATCGAAAGACCGCGAACAGCTTCGCCGGTGTACTCGGCCACGTGTCCATTGCCGCCGCCGATTCCGATCTTTCCGATCACGGCTAGGATGATGTCCTTGGCGGTGATTCCGTGCGGGCGCTTGCCCTGCACATCGATTTTCATCGTTTTCGATTTGAACTGCGACAGGCACTGCGTGGCCAGCACGTGTTCCACTTCGCTGGTGCCGATGCCGAACGCCAGCGCACCCAGCGCGCCGTGCGTGGAGGTGTGGCTATCGCCGCAGACGATCGTGCAGCCGGGAAGCGTGATGCCCAACTCCGGGCCAATCACGTGGACGATTCCCTGATTGCGGCTCTGCATATCGAAGAGATTGATGCCGTTGTCGCGGCAATTTTGCGCCAGCGCTTCGAACTGGGCGCGGGCGTCCGGATCGGCGATGGGCAGCGCGCGATTCTTCGTGGAAACGGAGTGGTCCATCACGGCAAAGGTGAGTTCCGGACGGCGGACTTTGCGTCCGGCGGTCTTCAGCCCCGAAAACGCCTGCGGGGAAGTGCCTTCGTGGACCAAGTGGCGGTCGATATAAATCAACGACGGTTTGCCGGGTCCCTCGCGCACCACATGCGCGTTCCAAATTTTTTCATACAGTGTGCGTGCTGGCATGGCGCTAGAGATTACACCTCCCCGCTCAAAATTGTAATACTCGCGCGGACGGCCAACAGTGAGAAAATCGAAGATGCAGATGCGCGGAACAGACACGAAACTTGCGATTCCGACCGGCGAAAAAGCTCCCCGATCGCCCGATCGGGACGTTCCGGGTAGAAGCGTTCCCGAGTGTTTGTTTTCAACAACTTAGATGCGTTTCTACTCGAACGGCTGTTCCGGGTAGAAAACGACTTCGCGGGGCGCGCCTGTGCCAGCGAGGTTGAGAAGGTCCGTGGCGTGAACTTTTTTTCCGCCGCTCTCTGAATCACCTCACCGCTCCTCTCGGGATTTCGGTCAACTCCCACATAAAGCCTCAATTAGCATATTACCACACGGGGCAAGCGTTCCCGCAGACTTGCGGAGGCGGATGGGTCACCCAGGCCAAATGAGAAACGCGGCGGCGTTGACTCGTTCTGCAATACCGGACTACGATAAGGCCCCTATGCCCGCATCCGATTATTTCGTTGGCCGTAGTGTTTCTCACTACCGCATCCTGGAAAAGCTCGGCGGCGGGATGGGTGTGGTGTATGACCGACTGGCCCCAAAAACCGAAAAGTAATTAACTCGTTCACTATCCGCCTTCGTTGAATTTTCGCGCCGTGAAACTGCCGCAAATTTCAGGTTCACTCTTGACATCCGTTGCCGGACCGTCCATGTTAGTTGGCTTTCTGTTGGGGAGCGGGGAGAATCCGTGCGCCGGCGTGAATCAGGAGACAGGGATTGAGAATCCGCGTTTGTTTTCACGACAAATGCTTTGACGGGGCATCGTCCGCGGCTATTTTCTCGCGGTTTTATCGCGAGCGCATCAATCCGGATGCCGAGTTTTTGTACACGGGGATGACCCACAAGGCTTCCCACCCGTTTGAAGGCGGCATTTTCGACGGCGACGAGAACGCGATTGTCGATTTCAAGTATTCGAGTGCGCCGCAGCTGACGTGGTGGTTCGACCATCACCAGAGCGCTTTTCTAAAGCCTGAAGACGCCGAGCATTTTCGCCGCGACCAGTCCGGGAAAAAGTTTTACGATCCCACGTACAAATCCTGCACCAAATTCCTGGCCACCATCGCCGCTGAAAAATTCGGATTCGATGCCGCGCCGCTGGCCGAGCTGATCCAGTGGGGAGACATCATCGACGGTGCGCAGTTTGCTTCACCGGAAGCGGCGGTCGGCCTGGCGGAACCGGCGATGCGCATCGCCCTGGTGATCGAAGCGGCGCCCGATCCGAACATGGCTCCTTGCCTGATTCCCGAGCTGGCCACGCGTTCGCTGGCCCAAATCGAGCAATTGCCGATCGTGAAAAAATACCTCCCGGGCCTACTGGAGCGGCATAAGCGCTCGATCGACATCATGCGCGAGCGCGCCGATTCGCGGGACGGCGTGATCTATTTCGACGTGACCGATCTCGATCTGGAGGGCTACAACAAATTCGTTCCGTATTATCTTTTTCCGGACGCCATGTATTCGGTGGGATTGAGTGCGTCTCCGACGCGGGTGAAAGTTTCAGTGGGGACGAATCCGTGGAAGGAACCTCCGGCGGGAGTGAACCTCGCGGCGCTCTGCGAAAAGTACGGCGGAGGAGGGCACGCGCGCGTGGCCGCTATTTCCCTGGGACCGGGCGACCTCGTGCGCGCGCGGCAGGTGGCCAAAGAGATCGCCGCGAGTCTACGGAGTTGACGGCTTAAGGTTCCCACATGGGGCGCGCATGCTGTCATGCTAAAATAAGTTTCCCTTCGGGCCGCTAGCTCAATTGGTAGAGCAGCTGACTCTTAATCAGCGGGTTGCAGGTTCAAGTCCTGCGCGGCTCACCATTTCTTTTAAGCACCGACGCCCGGCGATCATATCTCGTGCTGCCGCTGAACATCGGTCATGCGTTCGCAATCGGGGAGAGAAAGACCCGCGATTTTCTTGACGTGATCTTCGTATTCCATTTAGGATGCAATGGAGAAGGTTACAGGTGAATTATCGGCGAGTTGTTCCCTAGTTTTTTTTGTCGAAGAGACGTGCCAAGCACTGAATGAGTCCAGAAATCGCGAGCGACACGAAGAGTAATGGCGCGGGGCAGAAGGCCGAGGTTTCGATACTCGACCTAACTTGGTTGCTCTTCGACCGCCGCAGGATTCTGCTGATTGGTACGGCTTGCTGTACGGTTATCGCGCTAGCGGTAGCTTTCCTCCTGCCTAAGCGGTTCACAGCTACAACGGTGATCCTGCCCCCTCAGCAGGATCAATCCATGGCGGCGGCCCTGCTGTCGCAGGCCAGCGGCGCCGGCGGTCTTGGGATGCTGGGCTCGCTCGCCCGGCAGACCCTCGGCATCAAAAACCCAAATGATATGCAGGTGGCGCTCATACAGAGCCGCACGGTCGAGGACGGTCTCGTCCAGCGCTTCGGCCTCAGGGCGGTCTATCACGATAAGCGAGAGTCCGATGCCCGCAAGGACCTGGCGCACAATACGAATATCAATAGCGGCCTCAAGGATGGCTTGATCCGCATCTCGGTTACCGACCGAAGCCCGGGACGCGCCGCCGAACTGGCCAATGGTTACGTGGACGGCTACCGGAAGCTCTCCGCGGGTCTCGCCGTATCCGACGCGTCGCAACGGCGTCTTTTCTTCGAGCAGGAACTCGCCAAGGAGAACGACAAGTTGGCGGATGCGGAAGAGGCTCTGATGAAGGTGGAACTGCGTACCGGCTTGATCGCGCCGCAAGGCCAGGCCGTCGCGGTGATACAGTCGGTCGCCGCGCTGCGCGCTCAGATCGCCGCGAAAGAAGTCCAGATCGGCGCCATGCGGAAATTTGCCGCCAGCCAGAATCCAGACCTACAGCTAGCCGAGGAGGAATTGAGCGGCCTGCGCCAGCAGGTGGCGCAGATGGGCGCTGACGTGGACACGTCCTCCGGCGAGTTCCTGATGCCCAAGGGTACGGTGCCGAAGGCCTCCCTGGAGTATGCTCGCAGGCTTCGCGACGTAAAATACGAAGAGACGATCTTCAGTTTCCTCGAAACGCAATACGAACTTGCCAAGATCGACGAGGCAAAACAGGGCTCTGTAATCCAAGTCGTGGACCCTGCGATTAAACCGGACAAGAGATCCGGCCCGCCGCGTCTGCTGATCGTGCTTGCAGGAGTCTTCGGCGGCTTCGTATTGATGGCGCTTTGGATCTTTTTCGCGGAAAGTCTGGCGGCGGCTAAGAAAGATCCGAAATCGCGCGAGCTCCTCAATTCTTTGCTGCCCAGGCGAAACAAGACCGCGAATGTCTGATCGTTTGCCATCCAAGGTGCTAATGACAGGTGGTCACGAACTCGGAGGAGTTGCTAGCGTCGTCGAATGCCTACGCGAGGGATTTGCTGCGCTCGGCATCCCGTCCGAGATCGTTCCGCCCTCGCGTATCTTATTGCAATGGCGCGATCTGCGCGATCCGAGGGTGCTGAAAATCTTGAGCACGACGGGCATCTTTGCGGCTCCGTTTGCCCGCCGAGCCATTTGTGTAGCCCACGGAATCGCCCGGGGAGACAGCGATCAGACTTCGCTGTTGAAGGGCTGGCCGAAGTTGATAGGAATTGCAGCCTCGTTCAAGCTTGCGAACGCCTGCTCCGGGGCTCGGGTCGTATCCGTCTCACACTACACCGCCATTACTCTCAAGGCAGTCTTCAACATTCAAAGCGATGCAGTGGTGCAGAATCCCCTTAAGCCTTTGTATTTGGAAACAGACGATGAAGTCTCTCGCGAGCGGTGCTACGTAACGTACGCTGGTCGCCTGGTCAGCGCCAAGAACTTGCATCGCATACTTCCATCAGTCCTCGACGTATTGAACGAAACGCCCGGCCTCCGCGCGTGCATCATCGGGAGTGGCGACCAGAGGGCGGCGCTCGAAGCAATGGTGCAAGGCGACTCCCGTTTCGAGTTCAAGGGTTCGCCGGATGACCGTTTCGTACGCGACTGGCTCCGCCGCACAAGGGTGCTTGTTTCGGGCAACGAGACAGAAGGGTTCGGCGTCGTCTATTTAGAGGCACTGAGCCAGGGTTGCGCGGTCGCGATGCCCGCGTGTGGTGGTGGAATTGAGATTGCGTTAGACCAAGTTGGGAAACGCGTTCATTTGCTGCCTCTCTCCTGGGATCGCGCCGAGATAACCGCTATCCTCCGGCGTGCTTTGGATTTGTCGGGTGCGCCGCCGATCTCTCTCGAGAACTACAGCAGTGAGGCTGTTGCGAGGGCTTATCTCGCGGCTGACTCAAGATTCTTCGCGGGCGAGGAAACTCCGTGACGCCAAGCGGAGCGGACCCGGTTAAGCTGACAACGCGGATATTCTTCGCCGCATTCGTGTGTGCTTGTTTACTGTTTTGGTGGCTCCCAAGCATACTGTTCCACCTCTTGGATATGCAAGACCCGGTGCATAGCTGGGCGCTCTGGATGAGCGTCCTCGGCCTAGGCACATTCGCGGTCGGCTATTTCATTTCGCCCTCGCGCGTGCGGGCGTTTTTTGAACCGATAGTTCGTGTACGGAGGGTAACGTTTTCAGCGGGCACGATGGACGCCTGCGAATCGCTGGCGTACAAAGCTACAGTTCTGCTCGCGATTCCAGCGCTTCTCCTCGCATTACAGTTTTTTCTCTACCGTGTGGACGTGGAGTACGGACAAGGCGAGGGCATACCATTCGTTTACCAAGCCGTGCTTTACGTTCACCTGTTCCTTGGCTTCCTGTTTCTCGGCGTCGCAAGGACCATCCCGCAAAACAAGCGCAGAATTGTAATCGCGTGCGTCCTCGTTACGCTTCCTCGATTCATTATCTCGCTGCGGTGGGGGCGATTTTTCTTTGCTCAGGCGGCCGTGCCTATCGTTTTTATCGCGCTGGCGCGCGGATGGGTACGCCTCTCAGGCAGGCGCGTTATCCTACTTGGTGTGCTGGCTGGCTTTATTATCTTTGTTCCCGCGCTCACGCGGGGCGGCGATATTTTTGGCCAGAATGAGTTCGTCGAATTCTTTGCAGCAGGAAGCAGTTTACGCCGGTTCCAGGACAACACCGGCCTAAACCTGAAGGGGAGATGTCCGCCACTATTGGTTTCCATGACCGCAAAGACTATCCCGTACAGTCTACTTGGTGTGTGTACGATAGAATCCGCGGGCCGACAAGGTAGGCCGGCAACGCTGGATTGGATTCTTACGGCGAACGACCCGTCGACCGAAGGGACGATAATCGGCACTGGAGCAAACTACCTGCTTGAGTTGTATTTAACAGGGGGCATCGCCACGATCATTCTCGGTTCGGCCTTCTTTGGTTTTTCCAGCCGCTGCTTCGTGGAATGGATCGGCCAGCGGTCGGCTTTCGCGGGGATCTGGGCCGTATGTCTGTCGCGTGCCCTTTTCGCTCCCAGAGGCACCCTTGGCTCCGTGTACGAAAGGGTTCCCAGTTTAGTGCTGGCTACGCTCTTGGTGCTTTGGCTTGCATGGCTGGCTCATGCACGAGCCGAGGCAGGTTTAAGCGGCCAACGGGAAGCCGAGTTGTCCCGGTAGAAATGAGAGCACCGATGGCAGGATCAAGGTCCCTATCGAGGTTTCGGAAGTCCATTGATACGTTCGCGCCATCAATAGGGCTTCTGTATCGCGTGCTGCGCGACGTTGGTGTGGATCGCGTGGCCAAGCGGACGAGATACGGTTTCACGCTGGCAGGCAATCCCCTCGCGGCTGAAGGCGATTATGAAATGTACGAAACGAACACGTTCATTGAGTTACTGCAAGACCACGATGTGGTCCTCGACATCGGTGCAAATGTCGGTCTTTATTCGTGTTTGGCTGCCAGTCGTGGGAAACGCGTCGTCTCCTTTGAGCCGTCCCCGAGGAACCTAAAATACCTTTACAGAAATCTCTGGGAGAACCAGTTTCGGAATACGGAGGTTTTTCCTCTCGGCCTCGCCGAAAAGCCCGGCCTGAATCGTCTCTACGGATTCGGCGGCATAGCGTCCTTCGTACCTGGCTGGGCGCAAGCGGACAAAAAGCGCTTTGCCTTAGTTCCGGTCACGAGCCTCGACACGATCATCGCGGGGCGATTTCAAGGTCGGAAAATGCTCGTAAAGCTAGATGTCGAGGGCTTCGAACTTGACGTGCTAGCTGGGGCCGAACACACACTGGACCTGAACCCAAGGCCAACCTGGCTGGTCGAAATCCTGCTGGCTTTGGAAACCATTCCTGGAGGCATCAATAGCCGGTTTGCTGAAGTCTTCGAGGCGTTCTGGGGGCATGGGTACCAGTGTAAGAGGCTCAATGCGAACCGGGATTCGGTGAACCCCGAGGACGTGCGCCGCTGGGTTGCAGACGGGGCCGTGGACGCCGAAACGCGCAACTTCCTTTTTTTCGACAGTGGAGCGTCCAGATGACGAAGCGCACCGTCCTGGCCTCTCGTATCCCCTTCCATGAGCGGATGTTTGAGCTTTTTCCAAGGCACGCAACTCTGGTTGAGTTACGCGATGCCAAGTGCTTCGCCCCAGCACCCTACGAGTATGTTGGGCGACGTACCGAACCATTCACGTGGGGCTCCGAGTCTTCTCTCGCGCTGGTTTCTGCAACGCGCATGGTCCAACAGTACCGGCACCTCTACGATAGAGTTTGCGGAAATCGAAGATGAAACTCTCGGTGTTGATGTCGGTCTACAATAAGGAACGACCAGCATTTCTGCGGCAATCATTGGATAGCCTAGTCGCGCAAAACGTCCAAGCCGGCGAAGTGGTAATCGTGAAGGATGGCCCCCTTGGTGAGGACCTGAAGTCCGTACTTGCCTCTTACGGAGGCGCTCTGCCTATTGTGACTGTGCAATTGGAAAAGAATCTCGGTCTCGGTCCCGCACTGAGCGTTGGCCTCCGTGAGTGCCAGGGCGAACTTGTCGCGCGGGTCGATTCGGACGACATTTGCCTACCTAATAGGTTTGAGAAGCAACTCACATTTCTTGAATGCAATCCAACTGTCGATGTTGTTGGTGGAGCGACGGCGGAATTTTGGGACGATCCAACGAAAACCTGGGCAGTCCGCAGACTTCCATGCGGCGCACAGGAAATCAGGGCGTTCTCTAAGATCAGGAACCCCATTAATCATATGACGGTGATTTACCGGAAATCATCCGTTCTAAAAGCTGGAGGCTATCGGCCGTTCCCTGGGTTGGAGGACTACGATTTATGGGCGCGAATGCTAGTATGCGGAGCAGAGTTTCGCAATTTGGAGGACGTGTTGGTCCTTGTGCGCATTGGAAATGGCATGTTGGATCGGCGCGGCGGCCTGCGCTATTTCGCGCGAGAGGTTCAATTGCACCGGAACTTCATCGGGATGGGACTTATTTCGCCGTTCGAGTTCGCCGCCAGCATGATCGCTAGGGTGCCCGTGCGGCTCGCACCGGCGTGCCTAAGGTCTTTCGCATACCGCACATTACTAAGGCACAGGCCGGGAGGGCGACCCAGCGCAGATAAAGATGAAGATGGTCATTACTCGCGTTGAGGAAGCAATCCATAGTGGGCACTGCGCGACTAGTTCGGCGACCACATCCCCGGCGGCGACGGCGCCGTTTTCGTTGTTGAAGTGAAATCCAAAACCTCGGAAGCTAACTTATGACCGGACCAAAAATGAGGAGCAGGTCAGATGAAGAATAAATGATAACCAAGGTGCATTACGGAAGATATCCGGAGCTTGTGCCCGACTTCCGGAAATCTGTCGAACAGTTCGTCGTGAAAGGGTCGCTTAAAAGAATCTGCGAGGTTGGCTCTGGCGGGCATCCGGCGATTAGCGCTCAGTTTATTAAGGATTTCGATGTCTGCTACTCAGCGATAGATCGTGATCGGGACGAACTAGAGAAGGGCGGCGTCAGCGGAGCGAGATATGTAATGGACATTTGCGAAAAACCAGGACGCATACCAGGATCGCCGTACGACTTGATATGCAGCGTGGCAACAATGGAGCATGTCAAGAACCCTCGCTTGGCCCACGAGAACATACTGAAATCGCTCGCGCCGACTGGGCTGGCTGTCCACCTATTTCCAACTTTATATTGTTTGCCATATCTCTTGAATCTTTTGCTGCCCGAATTCGTTTCTGATGTGCTGTTGAGTGCATTCGCACCGAGGAATGACGACGGCAAGAGCGGAAAACTTCCAGCATACTATAGAAGGTGCCGTGGACCGGTTGGCGGACAGATCAAGTTTTTCCAAAACATCGGCTATGACGTGTTGGAGTTTCGGGGCTATTTTGGCCACGGATATTACGAGGCGAGACTACCGTGGCTTCATGTTCTGGAGGAAATGAAAACAGACACCCTGCTTGCATTCCCGATAGCACATCTGACCAGCTTCGCAACTGTTATTCTTCAGGCGCGTCCCGTCGCTCCATAAGAGGGATGGCAGAGCGGTTGTGCCGCCGGCCCCGGGGTAGTTAATGGTAATTTCGCACGCCTACATCTAGGACGTGTCCATAGGTTCCGAATGGTATACACAGTACGGGAATAAGAGGGAAATTGCTGGGATTTGCTACTCCAAAGACTTTTGGGACACTACGATTAAAACACCTTCTCGGGCTGGATGGCGCGATTGCGTACACGGTTTTAGCGCGATTGTGCAACATCGTCGGCAGTACTGGCACGGTCCTTCTGATCGTGCACTTCCTTAGCCCAGTCGAGCAGGGGTATTACTATACGATTCTTGGTCTAGTAGCCTTGCAGACGGTTTTCGAGCTGGGACTCACATTTGTCATTCTCCAAATGGCCGCACATGAATGCATCCACCTGGTTCTCCGTACGAACGGGGATGTTGAGGGAGATCCCATTGCGCACGCCCGGTTGGCATCCGTCTTGCGGCAAACTGTGCGATGGTATCTGGCGGCAGCGGCGGTTCTGTGGATCGTACTTCTGCCGTTTGGTCTGTTTTTCTTTTCCCTCCGCGCCCACAAGGGAATCGACGTCGCGTGGCACGGTCCTTGGATTGCCGCCGTGTCAGCGTGCGCGCTCATGTTCTTGCTAGACCCTTTGTGCTCGTTCTTGGAGGGCTGCGGGCAGGTCCGGCAGGTCGCCAACGTGCGGTTTTGGCAAGCCCTTGCCGTGGTTGCGATGTCCTGGACCTCACTCATAACGCGCCACGGCCTCTACGCGCCAGCGATGATAATGGTCGGATATGCGGGGGTCGCGGCGATATTCTTATGGACTCGGCGTAAGATACTGCTCGGCCTGATGCGCTACAAGGTTCACGGTCAAGCGGTAAGTTGGCGAAAGGAAATTTGGCCATTTCAGTGGCAGATCGCCGTAAGCTCGCTGTGCGCCTACTTCACGATGCAGGTATTCACTCCTTTGCTCTTTGCCTTCCGAGGTCCGGTCGAGGCCGGCCAGATGGGAATGTCACTGAGCATTGCCGGCTATCTTTCAATCGTCGCCCTTTCATGGATGTCAACAAAGGCCGCGCCCTTCGGTCAGATGGTAAGCAGCGGACGGCTTGCGGAGCTTCGAGACTTCTTTTTTCGCACCGTATGGCAGTCCTCGGGCGTGTTTATCGGATTATCTATCGCTTGCGAGGCGGGGATCATCGTGCTGTATTTCTTTCTTCCTCGTCTGGCTGCGCGAATGCTTTCGCCTTGGATTTTCGGGCTGCTGATTCTTGCCACAGGAGGGCGTTTCGCCGCGCAAAGCATGGCGATCTACCTGCGGTCCTTTAAGCGCGAGCCGTTCCTCGTGCAGTCGACGGTGGTCGCTTCGCTTACGCTTTTGTTTTCGCTGTTGGTGGTGCGGACGTGGGGTAGCGCTGGACTCGCTTTCGTCTACTTGGCCTGCACTGGAATCGTCGGCGTGGTGCTGGCGGTGAAGGCTTTTCGATCTTGGGAGTCGGCGGGCGGCGTAGGAGCGGTGGGAACCGCAAAAGCGGAAGGATGAAATAATGCGACAGATTAGCGCAATGAGGGTTGGCGCGATGGTATTGGCACTCGCTGTTTGCGTGCCGTTTTTGCGTGCGCAAAGCCCTACCGACTACGGAGCGCAATCCCAGGAATCTCAGGAATCCCAGGTTCCCGCGTCCTCACAGTTGCCGACAGCGCAGCAATGTCAAGCGGAACCGAACACGCCAGGGTGCGCGCAATTGGCCGGGACTGCGATCACGCCATCCGGACAGCAGCAGAGGCTTCCAAACGGCATGACGCCTCCAGCGTCGCTTACGACTGGTCCGAAATCGGCAAACGAGCAGCGGAGGCGCGGTGCCAGACAGCGGAGAAAGCCCCAGCCGCCGACGGAATTTCAGCTGATGGTGGCTAACTCGGCTGGGCGGATGCTTCCGATATACGGCAGCAGCTTATTCCGCCAGCCTCCCAGCACCTTTGCGCCACTCTTAAACGTACCCGTGCCGGCGAACTATGTGATCGGCCCGGGTGATGAGCTGTACGTGCAGATTTGGGGTGAGATCAACGTCGAATTACATGCGTCCGTGGACCGCGACGGCGCGATCTATATCCCCAAGGTCGGCAGCGTCACGGTTGCCGGCGTCCACTTTGCGGACCTCAACGGGTACCTGCGCCGACAGATTGCGCGGATTTATCGCAATTTCGATGTGGCCGTAACGCTGGGCAAGCTACGATCGATCGATGTCTATATCACCGGCGATGCACGCGCGCCAGGGCGATACACGATCAGCTCTCTCAGTACGTTGGTTAACGCCGTATTTGCGACCGGCGGACCGTCCGCTACAGGCTCCATGAGGCATATCGAACTCAAGCGCGACGGGAAGCTGGTCACGGATTTCGATATGTACGATCTACTGCTCAAGGGCGACAAGTCGAAGGACGCCGCGCTTCTGCCCGGCGATGTGATCTATATTCCGCCTGTCGGTCCGCAGGTCGCCGTGGCAGGCAGCGTGAATGTCCCAGCGATCTACGAGCTGAAAAACGACCGATCTAGCTTGGCCGACGTTATAGCACTGGCGGGAGGATTAAACGCGGTCGCTGACGGGACCAGAGTGACGGTCGAAAGGATCGACAAGCACGAGGTGCGCAGCGTCACGGAGTTCTCTCTTAGCGACGCCGCAAAAGAACAGGTCAAGGGAGGCGACATCGTTCACGTTCTCGCCATCGTCCCGCGCTTCGACAATGCCGTCACGCTGCGCGGTAACGTCGCAAATCCGGGCCGGTATCCGTGGCATGAAGGCATGAGGATTCGCGATCTCGTCCCAAACAAGGAGATGCTCCTCACGCGGGAGTACTGGCGCGCCCAAAACAACCTGGTGAATGGCACCTCAACGCAGTACGAGACGCCCGAGCAAATGGCGCAGCGAAAGCTTGCCGAACGAGAGCGGGCAGCAGGCCTGCCACCTGGGACGTTGGGCGAACGCACAACGCAAGCAGGCGTGCCACCCGGAGAGTTGGGCGCATCTCCAACGCAAACAGGCATGCGATCTGAAGAGTTGGGTGCATCTCCAACGCAGACAGGCATGCCACCCGAGTTGGGCGCAACTTCAACGCAAACAGGCGAGCCGACAAGGTTGATGCAAACGGAGGTCAATGCCTCTACATTGCGGACCGAGGTTAAACTGAGCGCACCGGAGATCAATTGGGACTACGCAGTAATCCAGCGTCTCGATCCGGTTGATCTATCCACTCAGCTGATTCCGTTCTCCCTGCGAAAAGCCGTGCTGGAGCACGACCCGGCGAGCAATCTCCTTCTCCAACCGGGCGACATTGTGACGATCTTCTCGCAGCACGACATTTCCGTCCCGCAGACTGACCAGACAATGTTTGTACGCATCGAAGGTGAAGTTAAGGTTCCAGGTATTTACCGGGTGAAGCACGGTCAAACGCTCCAGGATCTGCTGAAGATGGCGGGCGGACTGACGTCGAACGCTTACCTGTATGGTGCAGAGTTCACCCGGAAGTCCGCGCGGATGGCTCAGCAGGCGGCGCTCGATAGGACGGCGGCCGTGATGGAGGAGCAAGTCCAGGAAAACTCCATTGCGAACACCAGATCGAATCCAGATCAAGCTGCGGCGATTTCTGCGCAATCGCAGGCTCAGGAGGCTCTGGTCCGGGAGTTGCGAGCTGCCAAAGCGACTGGCCGCGTGGTCCTGGAACTCAAGCCCACCGACCATACGATAGCGGCCGTCCCTCCCGTGGTTTTAGAGGACTCGGACAGCTTGCTTATCCCTCCGAAAAGCCAAGTGGTCAGCGTGGTAGGTTCCGTGTTCAATCAGACCTCTTTCGTGTACCGGAAGGGCGCAACGGTCGGATATTACGTGGATGAGGCTGGCAACGGCGACGCAAATGCGGACAAGAAGCACATATTGCTCGTACGGGCAAACGGTTCAGTTCTGGGCGGTTCAGTCTCCGAATACGGATGGTGGCGCAAGAATTTGAAATCTGTCGTTGTCCTCCCCGGCGATACTGTCGTTATCCCTCCAAAGCTTCGAGAGGGGGGCCGCGGTAAGGCAATCCGGGATTGGGCGACTGTGGCCTCACAAGCTGCAATCAGCGCGGCGGTAATCGCGACGTATCGCTAATGAAACATGGCAAGAAATGGAGGCCGCTCGATGGGGAAAACGTCCCGAAGGAATTTGGACATCCGGACGGCACTAAGTAATCGTGGCGTACTTGCCAGAGCGGCGCTACTGATAAAGCTGCTGCGCATTGGGGTCACCCCGTCTTCGTCCTTGCTTCGCACGAGAATCGGCGGTGGATTGGTCGTCGCCGGGTACAACCGCGACGGCTACGGTGGTCGCGGCCTCTATCTCTACGGCGAGTCCATCGAGCCGGAGTTGCTGGTACTGGGCCGATTCTTGCAGCCCGGATTCGTTTTTGTTGACGTCGGGGCGAATGTCGGAGTGTATACGACAAAGGCAGCCGGATGCGTCGGCGAGAACGGTCTTGTGCTAGCTATCGAGCCATTCATCGAGACGGCGTTTCGTCTGTCGTGTAACGTGCGCGCCAATCATCTGAGGAACGTCCGTATACGGCCGTTCTGCCTAGGGGCGCACACCTGCCACGAGCGGTTGTACCTCAGGGACAATAAACCGAACTCGTTCAGCATGGCCAAAAGCAGTGGGACGGATTCCATTTCCGTACTGTCCGTCTCGCTGGACGACCTGGCATACTGGGAGAAGCTCGAAAGGATGGACTACCTGAAAATTGACGCCGAGGGAGCCGAGCAAGACATTCTTTCCGGTGGCGCGCGGGCAATCGGCAAGTTTCGTCCAATTGTTCAGGTTGAAACGGACACGGCTGACTGCAACCCACCACCAGGGTACCGGAGATTTGCCGCCAACCGGAGCGCGAATAGCGTCTTTATTCCACGTGAGAACGTCGCGGCTGTACAAATAGCCATCGACATCGGTTGGGACGAGAAGTAGAGTATAACCAGCGTTGCGGCTATCGCCACGTGCTGAGGGAGAAACTGTGCGACCGGTCAAAGTCTTTTGCTTCTGCCCTAGCGGTGCCGTTGTTGTACGGTCTGACCGCTGCACAAAAGCTTGCTCCTTCGATTGCCCCTATGCCGATTTTGGTGTGGGCGCGTTGAGCACGACCATCTGAAATTCGTGCTCCGCTAACTATGCCCGTCGGGAGGGCAACATGAAGCGGGCCATTGACGTTCTCTTTGGAACTGCTACGGTCGTGATTTGCCTGCCACTTAGTATCATAGTCGCTATCGTCATCTTCTTGGATTCGGGCTGGCCAGTTTTCTACACGGACCAGCGGCTCGGTCGTTTCGGAAGGGCGTTCCGCTGCCTGAAATTTCGCACGATGCACCTAAACAGCGATGGCGTTTTAAGCGCTTACTTGGAGGCACACCCGGAAGCAGCCGAGCACTACCGGAAATATCGAAAGCTGGTCGGTCGCGATCCCCGAGTCACGGGCGTGGGCCAGTTCCTCCGTCGATGGAGCCTCGACGAGTTGCCGCAGTTCATCAACGTCGTCAAAGGGGATATGAGCATGATTGGCCCCCGCCCGTTCACCGCCCGTGAGTCCACTCTGCGATCCGGGGTGCTCGATATCATCCTTAGCGTACGGCCAGGAATTAGCGGAATATGGCAGGTCAACGGTCGCGACCATTGCACCATCGAGGAGCGAGTCGAATGCGATGTACAGTATGCGCGCAGTAATAACATCCTTCTCGACTTGGTGATCTTGGCTAAAACGTTTGGGGCCGTAGTGCATCATGGCCGTGTGGAGCCAGTCGCGGATGACATTGCCATCGAAAGCAGTCGAGAGACTGGGTCTCGTTCAGCCACCAACACACATCCGCAGTCAGGTGACCGCCGGAGCCTCTCTTCAGACGGGATCCAGTGACTAGGAAGGGCCAAAAACTTCTTTTGGTTCTGGTTGTTGGCTCCCTGGCTGCTGCGACGCGCGCATATCCACAACAAATCTCGCACGCTGCGGACCCGCCGGCGAACTCGTCGGACCATAACAATTCCTTGGGTTTACACTCCCTTAAGAGGCTCGCCAAGGACCAAAAAGACATATGGACGAGCCCAGCTCATCTGCGCCTGGCAGACGCAGACTGGCTGTTACCGCTCGGCGCTGTCGTGGGCGGTACACTCGCCACGGATACTGAATTCAGCAAGCATCTTTCGAACTCGCCGAGTGAACTGAGGCGCAGCAGGGAATTTTCGGACTATGGCATTGCATCGTTCGTAGCTGTTGGAGGCGGGCTCTACCTTTGGGGCCGCGTCACACACAATGACCACAAGAGCGAAGCGGGATTTCTGGCTGGCGAAGCGGCGCTAGACAGCCTTGCGGTGACGTACGCAACCAAGTACGCTTTCGGCCGCGAACGGCCGTTACAAGATAACTTCCAAGGTAGGTTCTGGCAGGGCGGCGATTCATTTCCCTCGGAGCACTCAGCGGCGGCTTGGTCAATCGCGGGTGTTATCGCCCATGAATATCCAGGTCCCTTAACGTCAGTGCTTTCGTACGGAATGGCAGCGGCTATCACCGCTTCACGCGTGAGCGCGAAACAGCATTTCCCGACCGATGTAATCGTAGGCAGTGCGATTGGTTGGCTCGTGGCGCGGGAGGTGTACCGGCACCATCACGATCCGGACCTTGGTGGCAGCGAATGGCGCACCTACGCGGAATCTCGCAAGGAAAGCCCTACTCGAAGCTCAGCCAGCGTCGGCTCCCCATATGTTGAACTCGATAGCTGGATCTATCCCGCAATCGAACGGCTGGCAGCCCTCGGCTACATCCACGCGGACTTTTTGGGGATGCGTCCGTGGACCCGGATCGAATGCGCGCAGTTGGTATCGGAAGCTGGCGAGAATATCAACGGGCAGTCGCCGGTGCAGGCGCGGCAGATTTACGCGGCATTGCAGGCAGAGTTTGAAACTGAAGCTGCTCCTGGTCGCCAATTTTCGGCGCACGTTGAGTCTGTCTACGCTGGTACCACCGGCATAAGCGGCGAGCCATTGAACGACAGCTACCATTTCGGGCAGACGATCATCAATAATTTCGGCCGCCCTTATCAGGAAGGATTCAATAGCGACGACGGGTTCTCGGCATACGCCACCGCTGGGCGATTTGTGTTGTACACACGCGAGGAGTTCCAGCACGCTCCATCTGCTCCGGCCTATTCTCTTGCGGTGCGCCAGGCTATCGCCACGATGGATGAAAATCCTCTTCAACCGGCTACTCCGGTGGCAACTACGAACCAATTCCGGCTGCTCGACACGTACGTAGCTGCGAACGTTGCTGGATGGGATCTATCCTTCGGAAAGCAGAGCCTGTGGTGGGGGCCGGGCGAGGGAGGCGCACTCTTGTTCAGCGACAATGCCGAGCCGATCTATATGTTTCGCGCCAGCCGTATCGTTCCGTTCGAGCTTCCTTGGATATTCCGCCTCCTCGGCCCTATCAAGATCGATGCCTTTTTCGGTAAGCTCTCCGGGAATGAATTTCCGCCACGGCCACTAATACACGGCGAGAAAATCACATTTAAGCCGACGCCAAATCTTGAACTGGGATTCAGCCGCACATCAGAATACGGCGGCGTAGGACGGCCTCTGACGTTCCTGTCGCTGTTCCGAAGCTACACGATGTTCACGTCGGGAGCGTTCGAGCCGCCAAACCAGAATCCCGGCAAACGCACGGGTGGCTTTGACGCCTCCTACCGCGTGCCGTTCCTGCGAAACTGGCTGACGATCTACGGCGACGCGCTATCGGATGACGATCCGTCGCCTCTTGCGAATCCACCGCGCGCGGCTCTCGGCACTGGATTTTATATGCCGCAGCTTCCAGGATTCCATAAGGCGGACTTGCGAGTCGAGGCAGTTTATACGGACGCTCCCAACAGCTTGGAGAATGGCGGCCACTACGTCTACTTCGACAGCTTTTACCATGACCTGTACACGAACAAGGGGAACATCATCGGAAGCTGGATTGGTAGGGAGGGAACTGGATTTCAGGCGTGGAGCAATTATTGGTTCAGCGCGAAAAATAGCATCCAGCTTGGGTATCGGCACGCGACGGTATCAAAAGATTTCCTCCCGAACGGAGAGTCAATTAACGATGGTTCAGTGAAGATCAACTGGTGGTTAACCGACGCACTTAGCGTTTCTGGCTCGCTCCAGTACGAACGATGGTTCGCACCGATCTTGGCTCCCGGCCCGCAAGTGGACTGGACTTCAGCGGTGAACGTGACGTTCTGGCCCAAGAAACGGTGGTAGTCCTCACTGAAGTTAGGATTGGCAGCAGAACCATCTGAGCAAGTTCACGGTCGCACCGTTCACTGAACCCTGGTTGTAGCTTTGGAGAGACTGACGCGGCAAGTAGAGCTTCCGGAAATTAGAACTTGCGGGACCACGCTTTGGGCCAGCGCTCCACCACGACCTTCTGCTGCGTGAAAAACTCGATGGCATCTCGGCCTTGGCCGTGGAGATCCCCGAAAAAGCTGCCGCGCGCGCCACTAAAAGGAAAGGATGCCATCGGCGCAGCCACTCCGAGGTTGATGCCGACGTTGCCGACCTCCGCTTCATAACGAAACTTCCGAGCGCTCGATCCATCGGCCGTAAAGAGACACGCCATGTTTCCGTACTCGCCTGAATTCACAAACGCGATTGCTTCGTCGATTGAATCCACGCGTGTAATTGAAAGCACCGGCCCGAAAATTTCGGTTCGCGCCACTTGGCTTGAAAGAGGAAGTTCCGAGAGGACTGTCGGCCGAACGAAACAGCCGCTTTCGTACTTTGGTATTTTGGGATTTCGTCCATCGACGGCCACTTTCGCGCCCTCCGCGACCGCTTGTCCGACCAATTCTTCGATTCGCGCCTTGCTCTCCGGACCAATCACGGGCCCCATTTGAACGCCATCGTCCAATCCGAATCCGGTGATGCGCGATTCCGCCCTGTACTGAACTGCCTCGGAGAAAGGCTTGGCCGCCTCGCCTACCGCGATCGCAATGGACGCCGCCAGGCAACGCTGGCCGGCGCAACCGAACGCGCTATCGGCGACGATTTCGGAAGTTGTGTTCAGGTCCGCGTCCGGCAGAACGATCACGGGATTTTTAGCGCCGCCCTGGCACTGCACTCGTTTTCCAGCTGCGGCTCCACGCGAGTAGACATAGCGCGCGGTTGCGCTCGAGCCTACGAAACTAACAGCGCGAACATCGGGATGATCGAGTAGGGCATCGACGGTCTCACGTCCGCCATTCACCAGATTCAGGACGCCTGCGGGAAGGTCCAGTGTTTCGATCAAACTGAAGACTCTCTGCATGGTGAACGGCACTCGTTCCGAGGGCTTCAGCACAACCGTATTGCCGCATGCAATCGCGTACGGCATAAACCAAAACGGTATCATCGCGGGAAAATTGAAGGGCGCTATGATCGCGCACACTCCGATGGGCTGGCGAATCATAATTTCGTCGATCCCGACGGCGATGTCCTCCGAGTTGCATCCCTGCATCAACAAAGGAGTCCCGCACGCGACCTCCACATTCTCAATCGCTCGCACCATTTCTCCCCGGGATTCGGCCAAGGTCTTTCCGCACTCGATGGTGATCGTCCGCGAGATGTCTTCGATATTCTGCTTCAGTAGCTCCCGGAGCCTGAAAAGAAAATCGATGCGCTTGCCAACGGGAACACGTCGCCAAGAGGGCGCTGAGTGCGCTGCCGCCTGTACGGCCGCATTCACCTCAGAAGCGGGAGAGAGCGGCGCCCGGCCCAGCAGTTCTCCGGTCGCGGGATTCCGTACAGGGAAATGATCCGAGGCGCAGGAATCATTCCATTGGCCCCCGGCATAATTTCGAACGGGACTGAGTGCTTGTGTCATACGCGAGCGACCTCACCTTTGGCGTGATCTCATAGTTGGACGGATGGCGACCACCGCGAATTCAGCCCTTTAAGCGGGAAGTCCCATCTGCTGCATCCATCAGAAGCGAAATTGAGAACCAGCAGTTTAACATTGCCGGCGTACTTTTCCCGCGCCATCGAACGGAGGGCACGTTGGTTTGGAAAATAAAAGCGTTTCCGAAGGTAAAGATCTCCTACTAACAATCGCCAGCCGCATCGGAGCAAAGCGAGATTGGAGCCGCGTGGGGGCCAAATTTTTTGTTTCTTGCGGATATCCCAGAGAGTTCTGCAAGACGCTCTAAACGCCTTGTGAAGCTTCACACGATGGTTTTAGGGGGCGCCTCAGCCTCCGGCAAGCCACTTTTTCGACTTTTACAACCTTGGGACGCCAGTTGAACCTAGGTTTTCGGGGCAGTGAACTGCGTTCGCGACGCGGCAAGATGCGATTCGAGAAACTCAACAAGCGAGCCAATCCCCTGGCCGGATTTCGTGGAGACGTGCAGGACGGCCATTCCAGGCCGCACCGATTCGATATGGCGATGAGCGGCAGCAGCGTCGAACTCAACGGCGGCGGCGAGGTCGATCTTGGTAACAATGGCGACGTCGGCGCTATTGAAAATCGTCGGATATTTCAGCGGCTTGTCTTCTCCTTCAGTGACCGACATCAACACCAGCCGCAGGTTCTCGCCCAGATCGTACGACGAAGGACACACAAGGTTGCCGACATTTTCCACGAACAGAAAATCGAGTTCGCAGAGATTCCATCCTTCCAATGCGCCCTGGACCATTGCCGCATCCAGATGACAAACCGTGCCGGTGTTGATCTGTCTGACTGGCGCGTGGCTGCGGGCCAATCGCACTGCGTCGTTTTCCGTCGCTAAATCGCCGACCAGCGCCGCCACGCGATACCGGTCGCGCAGCACCGTAAGCGTTTTCTCCAGCAACGCAGTCTTGCCGGAGCCTGGGCTTGAAACCATGCTCACGACCAGCACGCCCGCTTCCTGAAATCGCTGGCGCAACGCCCGCGCGAGAATGTCGTTGTGCTTCAGAACGTTCTGGCGCACTTCCACGATCCGCGCCACAGTGCTCACGGTTCCACCTCCAGCGACACCACTTCGAGCTCTTTCCCCTGCACGATTTCCGAAGCGAGCGAATCGCATTCCGGGCAGCGGAACCATTCCGGCGAACGCACAGGCCGCTGAGCTTCGCATTTGCCGCAGAAAATTAGTCCCGGAACTTCTTCAATCACCAGACGCGAGCCCGCTAAAGGGGTATTTTCGCAGGCCAGCTGATAGGAGAACAGCAGCGCGTCCTTTGACACACCAGCCAGACGCCCAAGACGCAAATTCACCGCCAGTACACGAGCCGCCCCGCTCTGCTCGGCCTGTTGCTCGGCGACATCCACAATGCTCATCGCAATGGAAAGCTCATGCACAATCGAGGCCCTTGGCTCATACGCGCTTCTGTTGCCGGTCAATCCCGCACCGACGGCTATTTGCGGGGCCCAGGAGCTTGGGCTACCACGCAGCCGCGGCCCTGCCAGCCGATCTGCACGACCTTGTCTCCCTCGACCAGAACGGGAACCGTGCATTGGCCGTCCGTCAATGCCCGCATCCGGGCAAATGCGGCGCCGTCCACGTCCACGTCGTATTCCTCGAAGTCCGCTTTGCGCCATTCCAGCCATTCGCGCATTTCGCGCGTATGCGGGCAAGCCGACGAGCCGAAAAGCGAAAGTTTAGCCACGGCTCGCCTCCAGCGCTTCTCGCAGCGTGTGATACATCGACGCCTGCACTTCCTGAATGCGGGGAATGTAGTCGGAGCGCACGATCATCGGAAAGTCGGCAAGTCCGCGACGCACAATTTCGCCGCCGTCGTAGCCGAGCAGCGCAGCCGTCAGCATTTTCCGTTTGCGCGCTTCCTCCAGCGCCGCAATCACGTTGCGCGAACCGCCGCTGGTGGAGATTCCAATCACCACGTCCTCCGGCCGCTCCTGCGCGATCAGTTGGCGCAAAAAAATCAGGTCCGTGCCCACATCATTTGCGATCGCGCTGATGTTGGCAGGTTCCATCGAGAGCGACACAGCGGGAATCGCATGCAAGCCAACTGGAGGCGATACGCAATCGATCGCGAAGTCATTCGCATCCGTGGCGGAGCCCCCGTTGCCGAAAAGAATCAGCTTGCCGCCGCTTCGAATTCGCTCGGAGATGGCCGCGGCGGCATCACTGATTTTTTGCGATTCCTCGCGCGCAACGCGTTCGCGCAACACCGCATCATCCGCGACTTTCAAGCGGATCGAATTCGAAACTTCGGTCATCACATTCGCAGTGCCCTGTTTTTCCTGGCCCAGAAACGGATACAGGAACCCGGCTTGGCCGACGTCGTGTCCAAGCTCGCGGTGCTCGAAAAAGACGTGCACCGTTTCCCAGAGCGTGTGGTACAGAATTTCGATCAGCTCCTGATGAAGGAACGGATCGCGCGTAGGGGTAGTCGTAAAATACGAGCCCTCGGTTCCCGGTAGTGCGAACGTCATCGCCCCGCGGGCCTGCGCGGATGCAAGCGCTGCCGTGACTTCGGGATCGCCCTCCGGCGGCCCGAATGCCATCGCTATGTCGTCCTGCGTGACGATCGCCTCCAGCCACGGACGGAAATGAATCGAAAGATCGAGCGCCGGAAGGGCTCGCTTGCCCACGATCACCGGGTGAACGAATTCCACCGAGACGTGCTGCGCGTCCGTGCTGTAGGGTCCTCGGCCGAATGCCAGCAAGCGTCCGCCACGCAAAAATCTTTCGGACATCTCGCGGCATGCGTGCGCCAGCCGATCGCTCTCGCCAGCGAAAAAGTTCTCGAAAATCGTATTTCGACTGAGGATGCGCTGTTCGATCTGAGTCGCGAGGTCGTATTGAGTCGGCATGGGTGCTCTCAGCAGATGCGCGGCAAGGGGTCGCCCACCAGCATGTCTATGATTCGGGTACCGCCGTATTGCGTGGCGATTAAGACGGCGCCGCCCGGCTGCTCCCGAATTTCACCGATCGTGCGCGCGTCCTCTCCGCCGGGCGTCCGGTGAAGCGCCTCCAGCGTTCGCTCAGCGGCATCCGCCGCCACCACCGCGAGGAATTGTCCCTCGTTCGCAATGTGCAGCGGATCAAGCCCCAGCAGTTCGCACGCGCCGCGCACTGCATCGCGCACCGGAATGGCGTCTTCCTGCAGGACCACGCCGAGTCCGCAATCGCATGCGAGTTCATTCAAGCATGTGGCCACGCCACCCCGCGTGGGATCGCGCATCCATCGGATTGATGGCCCCGCCACTTCAGCCATCGCTTGCACGAAGGGAAGCACCGAACGGGTGTCCGAGCAGATCTCGGCTTGCAGATCGAGTTCGCCGCGCGCCAGCAGAATGGTGATGCCGTGGTCGCCGACGGGGCCTGAAAGAATGACTTTGTCTCCCGGCCGAACGGATGCCGGGTCGATCGTCATCCCGGGAATTGGCGCGCCGATGCCGGTTGTCGAGATGTACATCGAATCCGCTTTGCCGTGCTCCACAACCTTGGTATCGCCACCAACGATTCGCACGCCGGCTGCCCGGGCGGCATCGGCCATCGCGCGAATTTCGGCGGCAAGAGTTTCCGTCACCAAGCCGGCTTCCAGAACAAACGTCGCCACCAGCGCCTCGGCCTTGGCGCCCGAAACGGCGAGATCGTTCACCGTGCCGTTCACTGCCAGTTCGCCGATCGATCCGCCGGGAAACCGCAACGGCTTCACGACGAAACTATCCGTCGTAATGGCTACGCGCGCTCCGTTCAGGTCCAAATGCGCCGCATCGCCCAGCGGAGCGCTCGCGTCCGCTGAAAGCAATGGCACGAACAATCCCTCGATCAGCCTCCGGCTGGCTTTTCCGCCTGCGCCATGGGCCATCTCCACCTGCGTATCGCGAAATCGCAGGCGTGGAGTGGCGATCGTTGCTTCGTGTGTCGCGCTCATGCTCCAGCCCTCACGTGTGCCATCACCGCAGCTTTGCGGTGTTCGTAGTTGTAGTAAGCGGCGCAGGATCCTTCCGAAGAAACCATCAGCGCGCCGATGGGGTGTTCGGGCGTGCACTCATTCCCAAACAGTTTGCACTGCGCGGGCCTGAGTACGCCTTTCAGCACTTCGCCACACTGCGCAGCCTTCGGATCGGTCACGCGGATGCCCGGGACCTTGAAAATCCGCTCGGCGTCCCACTCGGCATATTCATCACGCAGACGCAGCGCCGATTGCGAAATAAATCCCATCCCGCGCCATTCGAAATACGGCCGCAGCTGAAAAACGTCCGCCATCACGCGCAGCGCCGCCGAGTTGCCTTCCCACGGCACCACGCGCTTGTACTGGTTTTCCACTTTGGCTTCTCCGGCGCCGAGTTGCCGCAGCAGCATCAGCACCGACTGCAAAATGTCGAGCGGTTCGAAGCCGGAAACCACGATCGGTTTGTTTTGATTTTTGGCGATCCATTCGTAAGGCCGGCAGCCTATGACGGTGGAAACATGCCCCGGTCCCACGAAGCCATCCAAGCGCATGTCAGGCGAATCCAGAATCGCGCGAATCCCTGGAATAATCGTTACGTGATTGCAGAAAACGGAGAAATTGTGAATGCCCTCTCGCCGCGCGCGTTGCAGCGTGAGCGCCGTGGAAGGCGCCGTGGTTTCGAAACCAATGGCAAAAAACATCACATGGCGGTTGGGATTCGCCTTCGCGATCTTGATTGCGTCCGAGGGCGAATAGACGATGCGCACATCCATGCCTCGCGCCTTGTGCTCCAGCGGGCTGCCGTGTGTTCCCGGGACGCGCATCATGTCCCCAAACGCGGTAAAAATCGTTTTGGGATCCTCTGTGATTGAAAGCGCGTCGTCGATGCGGCCCATCGGCAGCACGCAAACAGGGCAACCAGGGCCGTGGATCAGCTCGATATTCGGCGGCAGCACTTCCTTCAAGCCGAAGCGGTAGATCGCGTGCGTATGCCCGCCGCAGACCTCCATCAGCCGGTAACGCCGCTCTGGATCAGCCAGCCGCCGAATTTCCTCGGCGGTCTTGTTGATCAGTTCTGGATTTCGAAATTCATCTATAAATTTCATGACCTGGTGTCCCATAACTCCGCGAGATGAACGCTTCGCGGAAAGTCCCTAACCGCCGGGCTGAGCCTTTTCTTCTTCCAAGCCGTAGCCGCGAACTTCCTGCATCGCCGCCACGCTTTCGCCCAGCATTTCCAAAGTGCGCATCTGCTCCGTCGCGTCCTGCTCGCTGATTTTGCTCATCGCATAGCCGACGTGAATCAGAACCCAGTCTCCCGGCTTCGGCCGGTCATCAGCCAGCAGAGCCAGATCCACCGAACGCCGGAGTCCCAGGACGTCTACCAGCCCGGAGTTCGCGTCGTCAGCGGCGATTTCGATGATTCTTCCTGGTATCGCTAAACACATTTGGCATTCTCCGCGCGCTCGTTCATTCGCATCATTGCAGTCGAGCGTTTCAAGATTCATTGAGATCTTCCACGCTTGCCCGAACTTCCACTCAGGAATCCGCTGCCAGCTCGCGATCCAGAATTCGCCGCACTAGGGATTCGAGCAACGGAATCGCGCGGTCGACCGCGCCAGCCACTGGATCGCTCAGTCCCATGTGGCCTTGCTCCGATCCGAGTGAGAGCGGTTCGCACCCCAGCAGCAGAATCTTTCCTAACGGACCGCCCATCATCTGTGCAGCTCGAATCACGCTGGTGGGATTCATGCCGTGCGCGTCGAGCATCACAGTTTCCACTACGGCATCGCGAGAGCTCACGTCCGGCTCAACCACGTACAAATCACCGGGTGTTCCGTTTTTAGGGCACGCGTCGACGAGAATGGTCACGCCCGGCCGGTCGATCAGCGCGTACGCCAGATCGAGCCCGCGAATTCCGAAATCGACCGCCCGAACTCCCCGGGGCCACTCGCGATTGGCAAGACGCCGGATCACCTCCACTCCAAAGGCGTCGTCGCCCATAAAGATGTTGCCGATTCCTGCGATCAGAATGGTTGGCGATTTCTTTGTTTCTTCCTGCGGAACTGCCGCCGGCCCCAGCGGCTCCACTTCCGCTGCGCTGAAAAAAAAGCGATGTCCCGGCTGGCGCATCATACCGATATCGTTTCCCGGATCTTCATCGACGACCACCGACAAATGATGCTTGCCTTCGTAGTCCTGCTCGATGCCTTCCACGACCGCGATTTTTCCCGCGAGCGCGATATCGAACACATCGCCGCCGGAGCGCGGGAGAAGCCGCACGCGATCGCCGGTCCTCACCGGCACGCCTGCAACCGTGATGCTCTCGACCCGCGCCGTGTCTTCCAGCGCGTGCCACTCCCATTCGTTCATGGCTTTTCCCAGCCTTCTGCGGATTCGGTTGGTTCGCCGGCCGCGCTCCCTTTGGACGCCACATCTCGCAACGCGCCGTGCAGCTTCAGAAGCTGCTCCATGGGCAGAGATTCGGTGCGGGTCAGCAGTTCGCGCGCGCGGTCGTCGGATTCGCGGATGGCGCTCTTCTCGTCCTCGCTCAACGTCAAAATCCGCAACGTCAGGATCTCGTCGATCTCCGTGCCGTCGAAAAGATTTCCGGCGCTCTCTGGCGCAATCTGTGGATGATCGGAGAGGATGATTGGAGAGCAAAGCATCGCATTCGCGGTACCTTCTTCTCCCGCTAGAACTGGCCAAGTGCCGATGTTTTTGCATGCGGACGTCAACTCGCGGAACGGCGCGGGAGGGTCGGTTAACGAAAAGAATTTGCCTTTATCGATGCCCATCAAGGCGTGCGCCGAGAGCAGCGATTTCAAAAGTAACTCGTCGCGCGGAAGTGCCTGCGGATTCGCACATGCCGTAAAATTCGATACCACGATGGTCAGGCGGATGACCCCACCTTCGCGTCGCTCCGCGCCGATCGTCACGTTGGCGTCAACGACCTCGCGCGTGCGGATAATCACGCCCGTAATGCATCCATCTTTATTCTTCACGGGTTCAAGCTCGCGGCCACTGGGAATCTCAAGAGCGCGGCTTACCGGAGCCACCAGTAAATCGGCCACGTGCAAGCCTGCAAACTCCAGATCGCATTCGATGGCTTCTTGCCATGGCCGAAGCACGGCATCGCCCGCTTCTAGCGAATCAACTCGTTCAATCGTCGGCTCCGCATCGCGGGGCCACTCTGGGACGGGCATTCGCAGTCTTCCCACTTCACGCGATACGGCCTGCAAAAATCGCACTTTCACGTCGAGCGCCGCCGATTCCGAAGCTTCAAGCAGGCACTGCGCCTGCATAAACCAGGGATCCGAGCCATTTTGCAGCTCGCTGTACGTGCGCGGATAAAGTACGCCGAAGTTCCACCGCTGCCGGTTTTTCACCGCCGACAGCCGGTAGGGATAGAGCAGGTAGCCTTCGTAGAGCACGGCGTTCGCAACGTCCTCAATGGCCTTGAAATTCATCGCTCGGCCGTCTCCTCCACGCCGGCCAGCAGTAGCTCCAGCGTTTGTTCCCAGGTGGGAATCGCATGTTGCACTTTGAACTGGTAAAGCCGCTCGAAAATATCCTTACGCACGGTGAGCCATGCGCTATTGGGGTAATAGTTCTCCATCAATTCGCGCCACGTCTGCACCGGCAGTGAGAATTTGGCCTCTTTTTCCCACGATATCGGCGCTACCTGCAGCATCCCCGTGGCATTCCAGTAGAACACGGTACCGGAAAAAAGAAACAGCAGAGGCAGTTCGCCATCGCGCACGCCGTGAAAATATTTTGTCGCCGCAACATTAAAATCGAAGGTGCATGGCACCTGCAGTTCTGTTGTCGTCCGCGCAGCGAACGCTGGAATCACGACGTTCGCATGCGTCCATAACATGCTGCGCAGTGTTTGGCCCCAGCGGTCCGGCTCTCCAAAAAGGTCGAGCAAGCGCTGCTGTTCTTCGCGCGTGTACCGCCTCCGCAGCGCGTTGATTTGAATTTGCGCGCGAAGCACCACGGTGTGAATTTCCTCTTCGGGTGGCGCGTTGGTCACACGAAGCGTGAATCCGAGCAGCGGCTCTGCCGCATAGGGAACAGCTTTGACGGATTCGATCTGCAGTTCCAGGTCAGGCATGTACGCTCTCGGCCACGATCTCAGATCTCTCTTTCAACGCCGAAAAGAATCCCGCAATTTCGCGCCACACTTCCGTTCCACCGGAAAGCCCTCGCCAATGCATGCGGATCAAACCCGCGAGCCGGTAGCATTCGTCGATTGGAGCGATGAAGTACTGGCAGGGAACTCCGCGCTCGGCTCCAACCCGATTGACCAGCAGGGCTTCCACGTCCGGCGTCAGTTCCGAAAGCACCTGGTTCTCGCGCACGATCTCATCCCAAAGTTCCAGCGGCAGCAGAGACTCGGTGGCACCAGCGGGGCTCGGATACATCGCGATCATTCGATCCACCGGAGTGCCATGAAAAAAGAACACCAGCTCGATCGGAATCTGCAGGCCGTTCCACTGCGATTCCGAAAGCCTGAAGTTCGGCAGAAAGCGTCCGCGCCGCGGCACCCGGCGCAGCTTTGTGCCCGGCTTGGATGTAAAAAGCAGCGAGCACGCTTCGCAAGTGCAAAGCAGGCTCCGTGTCGCTGGTTCGATGAGATGCTGGTGATCCGAACCCAGACCAAGCCCGCAAAGTTCGCAGCGTTCTCGCGCGGGTTGCGATTTGGGCGCGTAGCGCCGCAACCGTGCAATCGGACCGGTTGTCGGCGATTGGCTTGTAGACCGGAAATTCACATCGCGCTCCGTCGCGGGTTACCGCGCGTAGCGTGTTCGTTCTCTGTCGCTCTCGCCGCGCAATTCCCGTTGCTGCGCTCGTTAGCTGAATCGGTGCGGCTCAATGCCGTCAACGGCACAAAGCCGCTGCTTGTCTTGGAATCGCTAGTCGTGCCTTCGACGATGATCTCCGTGACGTCCGGCGCGGCTTCATAAATCGCTTTTTCGACCACGGACTGTAGCGTCGCGCTGGAAGACGAGCAGCTCTGGGACGTTCCTTCCAGGCGCAGCGTCACGGCACCGGTTTCGCTGATCTGAACCAACCGCACCTCCGCGCCGTGCGAGCGGATATACGGACTCGTTTTCTCCACCGCCTCGGCTACTCGTGTTTGCAGGTCAACCGGATGCAGCCCGTATAGCAGCAGCAAGTTTCGAATGCGCTCGTCGCGCCCGAATTCGTCGATCAGCTTCGCGCCGCTGTCTCCGGTTTCGTGCACTATTTCCAGCATGCGTTCGATACCCGCGCCGTGGAAATCCATCAGCGACTGGACCAACTGCTTGAAAAGATCTTGAACTTCGGGGTCGGAGATCTCCTCAATATGTTGGACGAATTGGTCGATCGACTCGGCCCGTTTTTGCTCTTCAATTTGTGCGGACACGTTTGTACCTTCCCCTGTAGGCACCCTTGCGCGCGACGATGCGGCGGCTGCTTCGTGAACTAGACACCAGCGTTACTGGCGATCCTGCCGCCGCTGCCCTCTGCTCTCGATTCGGCTCAGCGTTGCGCGCCAAACATCGGCGAATGGTGCGCCTCTAGCGTTTTCCCCTCGCCCAGATACATATGCACGCCGCATGGCAGGCAAGGATCGAAGCTACGAACGGCGCGCATGATATCGATTCCCTTAAATTTATCGCGGCCGTTCTCCTCGAAAATTGGCGTGTTCTGCACAGCGTCTTCGTATGGTCCTGGCGTGCCGTAGCTGTCCCTCGGGCTCGCGTTCCACGGAGTTGGCGGATACGGATGGTAATTGGCGATTTTGCCGCCGCGGATCACCACGTGGTGCGATAACACCCCGCGCACTGCTTCGTGATATCCGCAGGCGATCGCCTCGTCCGGCACTTTGAAATCCGTCCAAGTCTTGGTGCGCCCGGCGTGCAGTTCGGCCAGCGCTTTCTCCACGAAATAGAGCGCGGCCGCCGCCGCATACGCCTGGAAATACGTGCGCGCGCGGTCGCGTTCGATTGCGTTGCTCCATTTCGGAATCTTCCATTCGAACTCCACTTCGGGCATCGACATCGTTTTCGGCAGGTAAATTTTCACGCTCTGGCCCGTTGCCTTGATGTAGCCGATATCCACTAGGCCCGAAAGCGCCGTGGACCACAGCCGAGCGATGGGTCCTCCACCGGTATCGAGCGGGAGGTGGTCGCCAGTCCTCTGGTCGTACCATCGCGGTGACATCACCCAAGTGTACTTATTCGCGAAATCGCGTTTCTGCGGCCTCGGGAAAGTGCTCTGGTTCCACGGATGCCGCCTGTCCACGGGATTTCCGAGCGGATCGGTTTTCACGAACGTCTCCGCGTCATTCCAGTCGTCGTAAAACGAGCTGCCCAGCAAGATCCGAATATTGAGGCCGATGTCGACAAGGTTGTTGGTCACTAATTTTCCATCGACCACTACGCCCGGAGTGACGTACATAGCCTTGCCCCAGTCCGCCATGCGTCTGTACGTGTAATCGCATTCCGCCGGATCGTTGAACGAGCCCCAGCAACCCAGCAAAACGCGCCTCTGTCCCACCTTTTCGTAGCCCGGCAGCGCCTCGTAGAAGAAATCGAAGAGGTCGTCATGCATCGGCACGACCTTCTTCATAAATTCGACATACTTCATTAGCCGGACCAGATAGTCCGTGAACAGTTGCGTCGTCGGCACCGTTCCCACGCCGCCAGGATAGAGAGTGGACGGGTGAACGTGGCGCCCTTCCATCAGACAGAACATCTCCCGTGTCATACGGCTCATCTGCAGCGCTTCGCGGTAGAAGGATCCGGTAAAGGGATTGAGCGCGCGCATGATGTCCGCAATGGTTCGAAACCCATGGATGTGCGCATGCGCCGGCTCTGTCACCTCGGCTTTTTGCAGCACGCCGGGATTCGTCTCCTTCACCATCTGTTCGCAGAAATCCACGCCCACAAGGTTGTCTTGATAGATGTTGTGGTCGAACATGTATTCGGCCGCCTCGCCCAGATTCACGATCCATTCGCCAAGAGCGGGGGGCCGGATGCCGAAGGCCATGTTCTGCGCGTACATCGCGCAGGTGGCGTGGTTATCGCCGCAGATTCCGCAGATGCGGCTGGTGATGAAATGCGCGTCGCGCGGATCCTTGCCCTTCATGAATACGCTGTAGCCGCGAAAAATGGACGAAGTGCTGTGACATTCCGCAACCTCGCGATTTTCAAAGTCAATTTTGGTGAAGAGGCCCAAGCTTCCCACGATTCGGGTGATCGGATCCCAGTTCATGTCCACCAGGTTGCGCGTCTTCGAGGGAGAACTCGTCATCGTATCGGTCGTCGTGCTCATCTTTGGCTCTCTTTCTACGCCTGCGCGTGGTAACCGGTGGTGAGGGTTTTGCCGGGGTGTCGCCACTTCGGCTCTTTATTGACTGTTGAATTCGTAATGGAGCGCAGCGCCCGAATGGCTTTGCCGTAAATGCCTATAGAGCCCGCGGAAACATGCGATCCCGGGGGTGCGTCCATGAACGGCATGAACTTATCCGGAAATCCCGGCATGGTGCAGCCGATGCAAATGCCGCCCACGTTCGGGCATCCGCCCAGGCCAGCCATCCAACCTCGCTTGGTAACGTTGCAATTGACAACCGGTCCCCAGCACCCCAGCCGGACGATGCATTTTGGCGAACCGTATTCTTCGGCGAAGTTACCCTGCTCGTAGTAGCCGCCTCGGTCGCATCCTTCATGCACTGTGTGTCCGAAGAGCCATTTAGGTCGCAGCTGGTCGTCCAGAGGAATCATGGGAGCGAGCCCGGCGACCTGATAGAGGAGGTAAAGCAGCGTCTCCATGAAGTTGTCCGGCTGAATCGGACATCCCGGCACGTTGATAATCGGCAGGCCCGCCACGGACTTCCAGTCCCATCCGAGATAGTCCGCCAAACCCATGCAACCCGTTGGATTCCCGGACATCGCGTGAATACCGCCGTACGTCGCGCAAGTCCCCGCGCCGATTACGGCCAGCGCCTTCGGAGCGAGCCGATCGATCCACTCGCAGGTCGTGATCGGTTGGCCCGTCTTCGTGTCCGTTCCCATCGCGGCCCAATAGCCGCCTTCTTTGTGGATTTTTTCGTTAGGGATTGAGCCCTCGACTACCAGTACGAAAGGAGTCAGACTTCCCTCCGCCGCCTGGTGCCAGAACTTTATGAAATCGTCGCCTACTTCGTAGGCCAGGACCGGGTTGTGAAGATGAACTTTCGGCAAGCCGGGTATTGCACCCAGGATCACATCCTCAATGCTCGGTTGCATGGCGGCAGTGACTGAGACGGAATCGCCATCGCAGCCTAGGCCGGACGTCATCCACAGGATGTGAACCTCCGATACAGGCGAAGGACGCTGAGTCTTATGGCCGTACGGGACTTCTGCCATTGTGCTTTCCTCTTTCCGTGAAAGATCCTTGTTGGAGGGTTCTTGGGAGTGGCCCGGCACGCGTGAAGGCTTCGTAGTGCGTGGACTGCGTCGCTTTCGATTGTGCGGCTTTCGTGGTTCCCCAGAGCTCGTGCCACCGTCGATGCTGTTGGGCACCACATCAAATAGAGTTACGCGCTCAGCCGGACGTTCTCAACTGGGTCTTAGCCGCATTTCGCCTGCTGCGATCACCTTATGCGGCGCATAGCGAACTGCATATCTCAATGGTGAATCGTTCAGGGGAACAAGAGGTGTTAAGAGAGAGAAGGTCTCGGGCGAGAGTAGACGGCCGAGTCAGTAGAGCACGAAGGCGTAAGAGCTAAGGCGAAACGGACGCGGTTCCTGCTGGGGGATCAGCAGGACGTCAGGCGCGGAAGAAACGCTCCATCACGAAGTCGCTGGTAATCGGCTCGCCGCTCAACACCATTGCCAGCAACTCGCCGCCAAGCACTTCCGGCGCGATCACGATATCAGCTTGAACCAGCTTGATGCGCTCCATGTGCTTGCTGTCGTTGATGGCGACCACCGTTTTGGCCTTGCCCTTCAGTTCCTTCACGGCGAGCACGATGAACGCGTTGTCCGAATCGTCGGCGCGCATCGCCAGCACCGCCTGCGCTTGATCGGCGCAGGCTTTTCGCAAGATCTCCAGGCTGTTTGCGTCGCCGACGATTAGATCTTGCGGATCGATATCGCCGGACGCCGGTGCTTGCGGCATCACCAGCACCACTTCCTGGTTGCGCTTCTTGAACTCCCGATAGGTGTTGTATGCGAGAGGCGTCGCGCCGATCACGATGAAATGGTTGCTGCGCTTCATTCGTTTCTCCTTCGGCTTGGTCAGCTTCGCGATCATCGGGCCGGCGATAGCCGTCACTGACGTGGCGAATACCGCCAGCCCCAGAAGCATCACCGAAATCGCGAAGAATCGCGCGTTAGGTTGCTTGGGGGTGATGTCTCCATATCCGACGGTGCACATCGTGACCACGGAAAAGTAGAGGGCTGTCGTCAGATCTTTGATGGGCGGAGAGAATTCGCTTCCGAGGTAGAGGCTGCCGAATACCGCGTAAATTAACAGCAGCAGGGCGCTAGTGATAGCGAACAGAGTGCCGGCGGCCAGGCTGCTGCGGTCGAACCAACGAAATGAAAGCAGCAGCGCCACCAGCAGAAATCCGTCGTAGGTGAAAAGGACCGAGACGTGGTGGTGCCCGATGATTGCCGCGCTCAGTACCATGGACGAGGTGAGAACGATGGCCACCGTCCAGGCAAAACGCGAGCGGAACAGCAGCCCCACGGACATCACCAGCATAGCCACGCCGATCAGCACGTAAGGCATGCTGCGAGGCGAGAAATCGAGCACGTTCCGCGGAAAATTGGAGAGGAGCGCCGCTCGATGAGCGATGTAGACGAGCCTCAGGAGTAGAAATCCCGCGCCAGCCAGCGCCAGGGACAGCGGGATGTGTGGAAACCAATAGCGCGTCCGCGCACTCTTCGCCGCAAACCGCGCAGCCGTCGCCAGGCGCGCGCCGCGGCCTGGCTTCCAGGCCCAGTGAACGAATCTGTTTTCGTGCATTGCGGAGATCCCCGGAAACCCGAGCCGCTAATATAACAGGCCTCGGCCGCTTACTGAGCGGACGTTCAGCAACTGAGCTTGTTCCAACTGTTTAGGAATTGCGCGACCACGGCAGAGCCGTTACGAACGTAGTGAGTGATCCTCCGCAAAGGCCGGACGGCGAGCATCACCACGCTGCGGCGCACGGTGGCCAACGCACAGGCGCGTCCATTCGGAACGTCTTGGGGCGTTGATCGATAATGACGGTGTGCCACGTCTTGGTGTTTCCCTCACTCCCTTTGGGTTGCCGAGCCAGCGGATGGATGACCACGCATCAGCGTCTATCCTCCCGCTCAACGCCGTGCTATGATTTTTGCGGGGTGGTGAGCGTAGCTCAGCTGGTAGAGCATCGGTCTGTGGAACCGAGGGTCGTGGGTTCAAATCCCATCGCTCACCCCAACACTCCCCAAACTCCATACCGATTTGGTCGCCCGTTGGTTTTTCCGCTATCTGGAGACACAGCGCGGTGATCCTGCGCCCAGGTTTGCGAGTGGTAAGGTGCGGCTATCGCGTGTTGAGCTTTCACGCGTGTCTCCCCTACTATGTAAGAATCGCGGTTATGATGCGCAACTGATCGGGACCATGCGAGCAATGCCGGGGAAACCTCTAGGACACGCTTGCCGCACAGACGAGCATCGAGACAAGGGACCATTGGCAGCGATATTTTGCGTAGGCAACCGCCGGCCTACTCGGCCGCTTTTCACTTCGCCAGGCTCGCGGTATGCTGTGATCCAAGTCGTGCCGCATCTTCAATCGCGTGGAGAACTCTATGGATCTAACTGTTGCAACGCGTCCGAATGGAATCGCCACCATTGTCGACGTCAAAGGCGAAGTCACCCTCCAAAACGCTCCCGCCCTTCTAAAAGTTTTGATGGACTTGCTCAAGGCGAAGAAAATACCGCGCGTGATCGTGAACATGACCGAGGTGAAGTACATCGACAGCGCGGGCGTGGCATGTCTGGTGGAAGCCTTGAAAGTATCCCGCGACTTGAAGCTCGGATTCGCGCTCTTTGGACTCAGTAGTGTGGCCAAGGAAGTTTTTCAGTTGACGCGGTTGATTACGGTCTTCGACATATATCCCACCGAAGAAGAGGCGCTCCACGGCGCGCGGCCTGCCTCTTCCAGCGCTCAGGTCTGAGGCGCTAAACATGTCGGTCGCGGAAAATGTCGGGCAGGCGACCATTGATGGAATGGCGTACGTCGGCGACCTCGCCATCCTGATCGGCCGGTCGTTTCGCGCCATTTTTGTGGCGCCGTTTCAAGGTGAGCGGCTGCGCGTCCAGCGCGCCATCCATCAAGCGATGGCTGTCGGCGTGGGCGCGGTCCCCATCCTTTCCATGATTTCATTTTTTATCGGCACTATCATGGCGCTCCAGTCAGCCTACGAGTTGCGAAAACTGGGCGCCATCGGGCTGGTTGCGAACGCGGTGGCGATTTCCGTCACGCGCGAACTCGCGCCGCTGATCACCGCCATTGTGGTGATCGGGCGCTCTGGATCGGCGTTCGCCGCGGAAATCGGCTCGATGAAAGTGAATGACGAAATCGATGCCTTGGAGACGATGGCGATCGATCCCGTCCACTTTCTCGTGGCGCCCAAACTTATCGCGATGGCTGTGATGTTGCCTTGCCTCACCACGTGGTCAGACTTCATGGGCATACTGGGCGGCGCGGCTTTCGGCGTAAGTGCCGGCGGCTTCACTTTCGGCTCGTACCTCCACGCAACCCTTGACGCACTGCTGAGCCGCGACATCGTGACTGGTCTGATCAAAAGCGTGATGTTCGGCCTGGTGATCACCGCGGTGGGATGCCAGGAAGGCCTGTCAACCGGACTGGGCGCGGAACAGGTAGGCCGCTCGACCACGTCCGCTGTCGTCAAATCCATTTTTATGGTTGTGGCCGTGGATCTGGTCTTTACGTTGCTTTTTTATTTTACAAATTCGCGCTAGCGTTGTTCGCAACCGGCATTTTTGCCGCCAGCAGCGCGCGGCAGAAAAGGGCGGGAGAGTGGCGGATCAAAACGGATCGGGACAACCAGTGAATGATGGCATCGGGATAGCGGTTCGCGACCTGCGTGTCAATTACGGCGAGCACGAAATTCTTCACGGCGTATCTTTCGACGTGAAAGCCGGCGAGACCATGGCCATCCTTGGCGGTTCCGGCTCCGGCAAGACCACGTTGCTGCGCTCGCTGATGGGCCTGGAAAAACCCGCGGGGGGCCAAATCTGGATTCGCGGCCACGACCTGTGTTGCGTCTCGGCCCGAAATATGGCCGAACTCCGGAAACGGATCGGCGTATCGTTTCAGGGTGGCGCGCTCTTTGGTTCGATGACCGTCGGAGAAAACGTGGCGCTGCCGCTGCGCGAACACACCGAGTTGGACGATTCCACGATCGAAGTCTTGGTGCGCCTCAAACTCGAACAGGTGGGGCTTTCTGGGTATGAGGACTACAATCCGGCGCAACTCAGTGGTGGAATGAAAAAGCGCGCCGCAATCGCTCGCGCGCTGACCTTGGATCCGGAGATTCTGCTTTTTGATGAGCCATCAGCAGGACTCGACCCCATCATTGCCGCAGGAATTGATGATTTAATCCTGAAATTGAAACATACGTTTCGGATGACGATTGTTGTCGTCACTCACGAGCTGGCCAGCGCCTTTCTGATTGCCGACCGTATGATCCTGATCGACCAGGGCGGCATCATAGCGATGGGATCTCCCGAAGCGCTGAAGTCCAGCCAGCATCCTCGCGTCCGGCAGTTCCTGGATCGCGTCCCTAATCCCGATATTTCCGAGGACGAAGGCTACCTCGACCGCTTGACTCGCGATTTACGCCTCTAGACGCGAGACACGCGGTCCGGAGCTGGGGGCATTCTGGAAGCGCGCTAGTTGTTAAGGTGGTGCTATACTCCGCGGACTGATCCCGCACCGGCGGGCTTCTCAATTTCCGCGGAGACTGGCATTGCAAGCGAAGCGCGAGCGCGCGTTGGTCGGTCTGTTTATTCTCGGCGCAGCGGGACTTCTGATTGCGACCCTTTTCTCGCTATCCGGAGTTCTCGGCCACGGTGAGCCGGTTTATCGTGCGTACTTCAACAATGCGGGCGGGCTGGCGCCAGGTTCCGAAGTGCGTTACGCGGGAGGACCACCGGTCGGCCGTGTCGTATCTGTGAGAAGCGCTCCGCAAAATCCCACGCGCATGGAAGTACGGTTTCGCGTAAACTCGGGCGTTCCCATAAAAACGGATAGCAAGGTGAAGATCGAAAGCCTCAGCCCGCTTGGCGACAATTTTCTCGGAATTGTCCCGGGCACGGCGGCCGCTCCACACGCTGCCTCTGGGTCGGTTCTGGGCGCTATGAATTACACCGGTTTCGACGATCTCGAGGCGAATATCAACGATCTGGCTCCGCGCGCCACGGTCCTGCTGCAAAATCTGAACGCCCGCGTAACGGAATTGCAGGAAACGATTCGCCGCGTGAATGGCCTGCTCGACGCGAACAATCGCGCGAATATCGCAGCGGGCCTCGCGAGCGCGCGCGGCATGCTCCAGGAAAACCGTCCCGTGCTGCATTCCACACTCAACAATCTGAATGCTGGCAGCGCAAAACTCGTCCCGGTTATCGACGACTTCAAGAAGACGGTCGATCGCGCGAATACGGCGCTATCGCATGTGGACGCAGTAGTCATGGAAAATCGTCCCGATCTGCGACAAGCTGTTAAGCAGATGCGCGCGGCCCTCACGTCCGCTTCCGCCCTCACCGATCAGCTCAACACTCTTGTGAACGCAAACAGTGACAATCTGGACGTGCTGATCGGCAATATGAGGGACATAACCGAGAACCTGAAGGCTTTTACCGCCTCGATCGAGGCGCGGCCTTCCGAACTGATTCGGAGTTCAGCGCCGCGAGAACACGTGCCAGGGCAATTGCCGAAACATCGGGATTGAGGAAGAGTATGCGCGTGGATCGAACCAAGATCGTCCGCTTTGTGGTCGCGTTGGTATGCGGCGCAGCGCTGTTGGTCACAGCAGGCTGCGGCGCGGCGCGGCCTGTGAAATACTACACGCTCGATCCTGCGCCGATTCTGGGCGCTTCCGTGACAGCAACTAACGATGGCCTCCTTCCGGTTTCCATTCTCGTTGGACGCATTACAGCTTCACAGGTTTATTTGGATCACCCAATCGTCTACAGCACTGGAGGCGTGGAGCTCGGCACCTACGATTATCACCGCTGGGCCGGCGTTCCTACCGAAACGCTGGAGACGATGCTTGCGGAATCCCTGCGGGCAAAGGGACATTTTCGTTCTGTCGCACGGATCGGCCGCGGCACAAAAGGCGATTACATTGTTCGGGGACACTTGTATGCGCTCGAGGAAGTCGACTCTCCGTCGCTCTCAGCGCGTTTTTCTCTTGAGCTGGAGCTGTTTCAGCCGAGTACAGGTGCGGTGGTCTGGACTCAATCCTATAGCCACACTGAACCCGTAAGTAAGAAGAGTGTTATAGCGGTCGTTCGGGCGCTCCATCAAGAAGTCCTCGCGGGGCTCGGCCAACTGACCACCGGTCTCGACGCCTACGTTACCAGCGTTGCTGGACGATGAGGCATCCGAAGTGACCCGTAAGCACGCAGGTTTGCGGAATGACGTGCCCACAGATGCCTAACGTGATGCGCAGACTGTGAATGCCGCATCTGAGAGTGCACAACCGGGATCGGCGCGTCTGAGTCGATCAACTGACTTGCGCCAGCGCGCCGGAAACCGTGGAATCCAGTCGGCTCTGTAACGAGGATTGCGAGCGGAAGTCGCGGTAGCATCTACGGAGCGGGGCAGGCGTCACTCAACGACCCGTTCAGGTGCTCGTGCTCTATCTTGAACGTCAAATTGGGTTTGCCATGATCCTGATCGATCTTGAAGACATAGATGCGATCGTAGTCGTCATTCGGCCAATAAGGGACAATCGACGGATCTTCTCCATAACTCCGTAGTATCTGCTTTGCAAATCGGTTCAAAAAAAAGTGTTCCCATGCCACGAAGATTAGCGCATGGCTCTCCGCAGGCGCTGTCAGTTCAGATTGCAGTTTCGCGATGTCTGCAAAACCGATTTGCGTGTTCACCGGCATCCTGAGCACGATGGCGGTAGGTTCAATCGTTACGAGCGGGCGCACGTAGGAGTACGATTTAGCGCCTCCATCGGGTACTTCTATCGCGGGATCGGGCGCGTAGATGGCGTCGGGTTTGCCAAAACGCGGGATCAATACCTTCGGCAAAGCCAGTGCGCGGTTAAGGCCCTTGCACGAAAGTTGCCCCAGGCCGCCCGCTGGTTTCTCCGCGTGCCGGATAGCGACTATCGTCTCCTGTGCTGCCAGCATAGGAAGGCCGATGAACAAAGAGAACATCACCACAAACGCCGCCTGCCAGGAGCTTCGGAGGCTGGGTCTGATTCGGACCATCTTTATGGCTCCAATGTGTGAGAAGCAGAACAGATTAAATACCCAAATTCGTTTCAACACCATAGCACGTAAAGACACCGGGCAATCTCAGCTTTTGGGTTAAATAGCTGTGAACGGCAGGCCTTCGCGCACTGAGCCGGTTGTATGTTTCCCGCGAGATTGCAAGGCCATTTCCCATTGGGCTTAGCAGATTGGAGCGTGGGCCAAATCCTATCGCTCAGCCCGAATCTTAAAAATTAGGACTGCGCTTGCCCGTTTCTCCCGTGTCGGGTTTCCGAGGGACACGCCAACATCGAAAACACGGATCAGCAGACTTCGCGGCGGTTCGTAGAAAGGCCGTGTGAAACTTCACAAGGCACCCTAGGCGCCCCGATCAGCAATATACGACCCAACGGCCAAGAAGCTATCGAAGCCGCAGCGCGCCTCTAATGCTGACTTCGGATTCCTGAAATGGCTCCCGGCGCGTGTTTATCTGCACCATTGCAATTCTGCGCCAGGGGCTGTATGTTCCCCGGCGGTCCCGCAATGATTGGTACATAGAGGCAGATCAGAATTAGTATCTGATCGCGAATCCGGTGGAGGGAATGATGCGCATCTCGAAAGTGAGCGTCTGCTATGCGGTGGGGTTGATGATAGCGCTGATGTGTCTCGCTGCGTGCTCCGGGAAGGCCAAACCCGTGAACGATGCCGCCCTGCGAAGCGCCGCCTCAAATGGCGCCGAATGGCTGACCTACGGTCACGATTACGGCGACACGCACTATAGTCCTCTGAAGCAGATCGACACGGGCAACGCCGGCAAGCTGGGCCTTGCCTGGTATTTTCAAACCGGTTCGGATACCGGCACGGAGGAAGCCAATCCGATCGTCGCGAATGGGACGATGTACGTCACTACCGCCTGGGATTTGCTTTACGCGCTCGATGCCCACACCGGAAAGTTGAAGTGGAGCTGGGACCCCAAAATCGGCCACATGAATTTCCCGGCGCATTCCGCAGGCAATCCCGACCGCGTGCGAACCGGTCCGAGCCTGTGCTGCGGCCCGGGAAATCGCGGCGTGGCGATTTATGACGGCAAGGTTTACATCGGAACGCTGGACGCGCGGCTGGTGGCGCTCGACGCGCAGACCGGAAAAGTCGATTGGCAAGTGCGTACTGCGGGCAAGAACACCGACTACAGCATCACCGGCGCGCCCCGCGTCATCCGCGGCAATGTGCTGATCGGCAACGGAGGAGGCGAATATAACACTCGCGGATACGTGACCGCCTACAACGCGGAGACCGGAAAGCAGGTGTGGCGCTTCTATACCGTCCCCGGAGATCCGCCCAATCCGAACGAGAAAAAAGCCATGGAAATGGCGGCGAAGACCTGGCACGGCGACAAGTCGCACATTGGCGGAGGCAATCCGTGGAACGCGATTTCCTACGATCCGAAGCTCGACTTGATTTACATCGGAACCGGCCAGGGCGGCCCGTGGGTGCGGAAATATCGGAGCCCGGGTGGCGGCGATAACCTGTTCATTTGCTCAATCGTCGCTCTGCACGCCGACACCGGAAAACTCGCCTGGTACTTCCAGGAAACGCCTAACGATGAATGGGACTACGACTCGACTGCGGACATCATGCTCGCGGATTTGAAAATCGACGGCAAAATTCGCCAAGTGGCGATGCAGGCTCCCAAGAACGGCTTTTTTTACGTGATCGACCGGACGGACGGCAAATTCATCTCCGCGGCACCGCTCGAGCACGTCACTTGGACCACCGGACTCGACCCCAAAACGGGCCGGCCCATCATTAATCCAAAGGCCATTTACGACAACAAGAGCGCCATGGTGTGGCCCGGAGCGGGCGGCGGACACGTGTGGCAGGGAATGTCGTATAACCCGGACTCGGGACTGGTTTACGTTCCCGGCATGAATGATAGTCCGTTCGATTACCATGCCGCGCCGAATTACAAATACGAACTTGGCGAGTACGACTTCGGCATCACTTTCAGCCGTCCCGCGCCGCCCCGCCCGGGAACGAAAAGGGCTGCTCCACCGCGTCGTATGACTCCGTTTCTGGTCGCTTGGGATCCCGTCACCGAAACCCAGCGCTGGCTGCTTTCCGACATGGGTGGAGGCGGCACGCTCAGCACCGCCGGAGGTCTTCTCTTTGGCGCGTCTGACGTCGGCGATTTTGAAGCCCTCAACGCGCAGGACGGCAAGGAACTATGGAAGACGAAGCTCACGCCCGGATTTGGGAACCCGATCACGTATTCGATCGATGGGAAGCAGTACGTTTCCGTTCTCTGCGGGCGAACTGGCCGGAGCCGCATCTACACGTTTGCGCTCGGGGCGGGCGAGCCGATGCCGCCCTCCGCATTCGGCGCCAAGTAGCGCGGGCAACTCGGCCCGCCGGAAAGTCAGATTAGGAGGTGGATGGTCATGGATCGACGAAAGATGTTGGCGCTGCTGGGTGCCGGCCCGGCTCTCGTTGGTAGCCCGTTGTTTGCAAGCACGGCTCCCGTGCCCGTTCCCGCGGCTGGGGGGTGCGGATCGGACGGTCTGGTCTCCATCCTGAACCCTGGGATCGAGACCAAGTTGGCGAATCGTGTGCCGCTGGCGCCGCGCCTCAGCACGTTGCAAGGCAAGACGATTTATCTTGTGGATTTCGACTGGGGAGGGATGCAGCAGAACGGCAGTATTCAGCACGAAATGCAGAGGTGGTTCGCGCAGCACATGCCCGGCGTGAAGACGATCTACAAGATAAAGGGCGGCAATTTCGTCACCGACGATCCGGGACTCTGGAAGGAGATCGCCGATAACCACGGCGACGGGGTAATTATCGGCGTCGCTGGTTGACATGGCTGCGTCGCGGCCGTGAGCCGCGAAGCCGGAGAAATCGAGAGCAAGTATCGCATCCCCACCGTCGCTGTCGCAGGGGAAAACGTCGTGTCCTTTGGCCTTGGCGCCTATTTCAAGGACGACAGCGGCATGCCACTTCGCTTCGTCGGATTCCCGTTCCCCTTTGCAGGCCAGCCAACATCCGTAATCGCGCAGGACATCCAGGGGAAGGACTCGGTGAGCGGCAAGCCTCTCATGCAGGCAATTGTTGACGCCCTCACCACCCCGCTCACTCCTGAGGAAAAGCTGTCCGGCCCAGCCCCGGGTTCAGCCGCGCCTGAGCCCCGCATGCTTCCGCCGGATACGCCAGATAGTTTGCAGCGCCTGTTCATCGCCAGGGACTGGACGGACTACAATCCCGTCATTCTGCCGACGGAAGAAAAAGTCGCGGCCATGCTGAAAGGCACCAGCCGCCAGCCGGATGAAGTCATAAAATCCGGCGCTGGAACATTTGGCGCGCGCCGCCCATTTACCGTGGAAAAGGTCGCGATCGTTGCTGTCATGGCGGGCGCTAAGCCTGAGTATTTGCCGGTCATCCTAGCGCTCTCCAGCCGAGTGCCGTACATGGACTCGACTACTTCGATCGCACAGATGGTCGTGGTGAACGGTCCGATTCGCAATAAGATCGGGATGAATTCCGGAATAGGGGCATTGGGTCCGGACAACGAAGCAAATTCCGTCATCGGTCGATCGATGACGCTGATTCACAAAGTCATTCAGGGCTACCATGAGGGCGTGACCGGCTTTTCTTCTCTCAGCAACCCTCTGCGCTACGACAATCTCTGCTTCGCCGAAAACGAAGAATCTCTGCCGGATGGGTGGCAGCCTCTGCACGTGCAAATGGGCCACAAACCCACGGACAGCGTCGTGACCATCTTCAACGGCTGGAATTTCATCAACAGCACCGGTTGGGCGGCGCAGCAGTACGCACCGCAACTTTTGATGCGGGACTATATGGCATCACTCTCTGGAATGGGCGCCACGATCATCATGGACCCCACGGTGGCCGAGTTGCTCAAAAACGCGCAGGGATTCAACACAAAGGAAGCTCTGGGAGAGTGGCTCTCGAAGAACGTCCAGAAAACGGCCGAATCGTATTGGGGCAATTCAATTGTAGCGAGTATGCTGGCGCCTCTGGCGCGCCAGGGGCTGAAGCCCTATGCCGATTGGTTGAATGTTCCAGGCACGTCGCTCATCAAGCCGTTCACCAATCCGAAGGAGATTCACTCGGTGGTTGTCGGAGGCAAAACCGCCAGCGTTTGGTTTGCTACTGACTTCGGACCATCGGGAGGCATTTCCATCGACGAGTGGACGTGAGGCGAGGCGCCCAGATTTAGCGTTGGGGAAAGTTCGCGTCCGCGTGCCGGAGTCTTATAAGTTGGCGCAACTGTAAGTTAAGGCGCAGTGAGTTGCGGGCCTGCGGTCTATTAGGGCGCTACGAAAAGTGATTCTTTGCACGAGTTGGGGGAGCAATCATGGATCGACCGAAGATTTCGACGATGCACCAGTCTGAGCTGCGTCATGTGGCCGCACGCGTATTCGCATATCTGATGGTCGTGGCTGCGGGTGTTGCATTTGCAGCGCAACCGGGCCGGGCGCAGTGGTCCGCGGTCAACGGCAACCACAGCAACACGCGCTTTTCCTCGCTCACGCAGATCAACGCGCAGAACGTTTCGCAGCTTGGAGCGACGTGGGTGTCGGAAAAGTTTGTACCTGCGCCTTCCGGCCGCGCGACGGGCGTGGTCGATAAGGGAATGCTCTTCCTCACCGCGCCACCATACGTATACGCGATCGACATCAGCTCGGGAAAGACAGCTTGGCGGTTTCATGCGCCTCCCGGAGGCGAGCCTGCGCGCGGCGGAGTGGCCGTGGGCGACGGCATGATCTACGTCGGTCTTTCGAACACATACTTGGTCGCCCTGAATGAGGAAACGGGCGCGCTTGTTTGGAAAGCATCCCTCAAGAACCCAACCGGCCAAATAACCGGGGGGCCGTCGGGCGCTCCGCTTTTCGCCGACGGGCTTGTTTCGATTGGCTTGAATGCGGATTTTGGATATCGCGGGCAGATCGTAGCTGTCGACGCAAAGACCGGGCATCCTGCTTGGCGATTTTTTGTGATTCCGTCGCCGGGGCAGCCCGGTTCGGACACTTGGCCGAAAAACAACGATTCATGGAAACACGGCGGCGGCGCCGTTTGGCTGGGCGGCGCGTACGATCCGTCGCTCGGTCTGGATTTTTATTCCACCGGGAATGCGGTCCCCCAATACGGAGGTGAAAATCGCCCGGGCGATAACTTGTTCACCGATTGTCTGATCGCGCTAGATAGCAAGACCGGCGAGCTTCGCTGGTATTACCAGGTAGTGCACCACGATATTTGGGAGGCCGACGTTGCCGAAGCGCCGGTGCTGTTCAACGCGGAAATCGACGGGCATGCGCGCAAGGCGATTGCGGGGATGCGCACGGACGGCTACCTCTTCATGCTCGATCGCACCACTGGCAAGCCCCTGATGAAAATCGAAAACCGCTCCGTGCCGCAGGACGCTTTTCAAAAGACGGCGAAGACGCAGCCGTATCCTGTAGGGGCGGAGCCGGTTTTACCTGACTGCGATTACTGGAGGAAGCAAGCGATTCCCGCGGGTTTCGAAGTGGGCTGTTTTTTCACCCCCGCATCGCTTGATAAACCCAATCTTCTTGGGCCGGTGTACGGCATGCGTGCCAACCCGATGGCATTCGATCCGCAGACTCGGTTCTTTTATGCGAGTGGAAATGCCGGCCTGCAGTGGTTTCGTCGCGCCAAGGATCCGGATTATTTCAGCCTGAGCTTCACCGGGCGCGTGCCGGGATTGAGCGAACTGGGCTTTGGCGTTCTGGCGGCGATTGATAGCCGCACGGACAAAATCGCCTGGAAAAAAGACTATCCCAATGGACGTCCCACTGGCGCGGCCGCCACTGCGGGAGGATTGATCTTCCAGATGTCGCCCGATGGCAACTTCGAGGCCTACGACGCAGAAAACGGAAACGTGGCATGGAAATTTCAAACGGGTGCGCACACGGGCGGTCCGCCGGTCGTGTTTGAAAATGCGGGCCAGGAATACATCGCCACGATCGCCGGCGGGCAGGTGTGGGCGTTCAAGTTGGGTGGAACGTTGCCGCAAAGGCCCGCGCCGGCAATTGCTCCCCCGCAGGATTTTTCCGGAGCGATCAGCAACACGAACAGTATCCAAACCGCTTCGCTCGATCAAGACGCGGGCATCTCCGGCCGGCACTACATCACCGACGAGTACGCGTTCACTCCATACCGCACGCGCGTGACCGTCGGCGAGCCGGTCACCTGGCACAACAACGGCACTTTGGACCATACCATTGAAGCCGTGGATGGTTCGTGGTCCACCAAGCGGCTTGAGCCACTCGACGTGGGCACCGTCACGTTCAGCAAGCCCGGCACATACATTTACCACTGCAAGGAATATCCGTGGGACTACGGCGAAATCATCGTCGTGCCTGCGGCTCCCGAAAAAAATGGGCAGAGCCAATAACGGGAGCAGCGTTGGTCTTGACGTTGTAGTCGGCGCAGGAAAACGCGGGAATCGGAACGCGAGATTTATGCTTTGCGAGGGAAGGGAATGGGTGCGGAGGGCTTGCGGCGGGCCGCGTCTTGCTTTAGGTGAGCGCGCGCCTCGCTGGCCCACGGGCCATTGGGCGCGTGGCGAAGGTAGAGATTCCATTGTTGGCGCGCCAAGCGGCGTTGTCCGCGCTTTTCGTATGCCAGTGCCAGATTAAAGCGTGCGTCAGCGTGATTCGGCAGCACGCGGGCGGCGCACCGAAGGTGGCGAATGGCTTCGTCTATTTCGCCCTGCTCTTCAAGGACGCAACCAAGGTTGTAACGGCAAATTCCGTTCCACGGGTCGAGCTGCACCGCCGTAACGAACGCCGCGCGCGCTCCATCGAGTTCGCCAGCCTGATACAGCGCAACGCCCAGATTGATATGCGCTTCTAACCAATCGGGCGAAAGTTCAATGATTTCGCGGTAGTAGCCGATAGCGTCGGAAAGCGCGCCTTCATCGGACTCGCATTCGAGCGCGGCGCAGAAAAGGTCCTCGGCAGTCGGGCCGGCCATGGAGCGCAGCTTGGCTTCCGGCTTGGCGGCGTCAAATGAAAACGCCCACTGCTGCTTTACCGGATGGAAGGGGCGGCTATCGCCCGGGGGGATCACCATCACGTCGCGGCCCTGCTCGATGAATTGCAGCTGATGTAGAGCGAGGGGGGCGGCGCCAAACTGCTGCTCGACGATTTTCAACGCGCGCCGCACGCGCCGCGCGGGGATGCGTCGGTCGGTCAGGCGCTGCATGGTGCGGAGCGAGACGAGATCGCCAAAGCTGTAAAACCGTTCGCCCCACCGCGCCCGGGGACAAACCAACCGCAAGCTCTCCCAATACCGCAGGCGGCTCGGCTGAACTCCTAAAATGCGCCCCACTTCTCTGCGGGTATATCTCTGCGACAAGCGAGCGTCCCCGTCGGACTCTAGATCCGCAGATGATTATGCACCCTGTGTCAAATCCTCGTGAATTGTTTGCACGGCAACCCCAACGCGGAAAGCTGAGTCCCGCGGTTCGCCGGAGACATTGCTAAAAAGGCGACACCTCCTCGTGCACCGATTGCGCGTCGCTGCGGGCCTGCTACACTTTTTGTACCTTTACGTGTGGGGTAGTTTTCACGTAAATCGCGCGTCCCATGATCCTGGACAATACCGAGCGGCTCTATTTGGAGCGCCAAGTGACCCTGGCGCGGGCGGTAATCGCCGCGCTATCGCTGGTGGCGCTGCTGGAGACGTCTGTCGCTCCCGTGCGTCGCGTTTCGATGGTGCTTCTGCTGGCGTACCTGTTGGTTGCGCTCGGCGTGGTGTTTGCGGAGCGTTTTATGCCGGAATGGCGCATTCGCCTTCCGTTGGCAGTGGATTTTTCGGTGCTTGCGGCGTTTTTATACCTCACTCCTTCTGTTTCGGCGTTTTGGTTCTTGTTCTTGTTCACGGTATTCGCGCTCGCTACGCGAGGAAACACGCGGGCGATGTTTGCGCTAGTAGGCCTCGCCACAGCGGGAATCATTCTGCGCGTCGCGGTGGAAGATTCGTTTCGCTGGCAGAGTACATGGCATTGGATCGCCATCGGAGTCGGCACGGTGGTGTCCGGGCTCGGAATGGGATTTTTGGGAGCGCGCGAGCGGGAACACCTCGGCCGGCAGCAATTTCTCGAAAAAATCACCGGGGTCTTGCGGTTCGACCGCGGATTGACGGAATCCATCCGGCAAGCGCTGGGTGAATTGGCCACGGCGTTCGACTGCGAAGAAGCCTGCCTCGCGGTGCGCGACGACGAAGTCGAGCGGTTGTTCGTCTGGAAGGTCAAGCCAAACGATCGCGATGCAGCGGGACCGGAAACGTTGCCGCTGGCGCGTTCGGAAGCGTTCTTGATTGACTGCATGGAAGTGTCCATGGGCTGGGAGCAGAACGGAGGGCGCGGCGAGGGGTTCGGGTGGGACCGCCGAACCGGGCAGCGCTTTCGCCGGGTCCCGGCGCTGGCGGACGCGGTGCGCGAGGAATTTGGCGCCAGATCCCTGCTGGCGGCGACAATCGATGCCGACGGCCAGCCGGCTGGGCGCGTTCTGTTGAGCAATGCCAATAGCGGCAGGAAAGGTTTTTCCGAGGGAGATTTGCGCTGGCTGGAGCGGATCGTACGACACGTGGGGCCACCGCTTGAAAACGTGTTTCTCCTGCGAAGCTTGCGGACGCGGGCCGTGGAGTCGGAACGGAGCCGCGTCTCCCGCGATCTGCACGACGGCATTTTGCAGACACTGCTGAGCCTGAATATCCAGCTCGACGTGTTGCGGCATAAGCCTCCGCAGACGCCGGAACGCTTGTGCCAAGAGCTCACAAATCTTCAGCGGACGGTGAAAGAGCAGAGCGAGGAGCTGCGGCGCATGGTCACGGGAATGCGGCCCTTGCGCGTGGAAAGCGCCGATTTGAAGGAGCTGATGTACGCGTTCGCCGAGCGGTTTCGTAGCGAGCACGACCTCGCCGTGGAACTTTTCATCGACGACCGGAATTTGCGCGTTCCGGACCGAATTTGCCGGGAAATCTTCCAGATTTACAGAGAGTCACTACACAACGTAAAAAAGCATGCGCATGCCAGCCACGTCGTGGTAAAACTAGGTCAAGACGACTCGAGAGTATTTCTGATCGTCGACGATAACGGCATGGGGTTTAGCTTCTCCGGCCGTTACGCCAGCGAGGAGTTGGACCGGCTCCGACTTGGGCCAATTTCCATCAAGGAACGAACGAGGAGTGTGGGTGGAACGCTGACGCTGGAGTCGAATCCTGGGCACGGGGCGCGTTTAACTATCGAGATTCCAGTCAATTAAAATGAGCAAACCAAAACAGGCGATTCGGGTCCTGGTTGCGGACGACCACGCAATCTTTAGGGAAGGTCTGCGGAAATTGCTCGACGTTGACGATATTCAGATCGTCGGCGAAGCGGCGAACGGTTTGGAATGCTCGAAACTGCTCGCCAAATTTAAGCCCGATATTCTGCTCCTCGATCTGCGGATGCCGGAAAAGGACGGGCTGGGCGTACTTGAGGAAACGAATTTTGATTCCACGCCCACTCGCGTGATCGTTCTTACCGCTGCGGAAGACGACCGCGACGTGGTTCGCGCGATGCGTTTGGGTGCGCGAGGAGTGGTCTTAAAACAATCCGCCAGCGATCTGCTGGTGAAAAGCATTCGTAAAGTGCACGAAGGCGAAATTTGGCTCGATAATCGCATGACCGCGGAAGTAATCGATGCGTTCAAAAAATCCGCGGAATCGGGCCAGCGGCGCGAGAAGCCGTTGCTCAGCGACCGTGAGAAGGAAATCGTGCAGCTCGTGGCACAGGGCTTTCGAAACCGGGAAATCGGCGAAAAGCTCTTCATCAGCGAACAGACCGTCAAGAATCATCTGCACAACATATTTGACAAGCTTGGTGTTTCTGACCGGCTCGAGCTCGCGCTGTACGCGATTCATCACCGCCTGATCGATTCAGCCTGAAGCGGGTTGTCCGATTTTCCTTCTGGCATGAAGTAACCTCCGTGAGTGTGTGCCCGCGCGAGTTGGCGTAGGATTGCAAGTGGCTTATGGCTGATTTCGAACAAGATAAAACTCCGCCCGAAAAGCGCCCCGATGGCCCTGGGTCCGTTCCGGAAAAGGCCACGCGCATGCCTGGCATGTACGTCCGTGAGCGCGTGCTGATTGCGTGTGCGGTCTTGCTGATTGCGCTTTTCGGCGTCACTGCGTTTATTGTCCGTCAATACCACCACACTGAACACCAATACGCCGACCACTGGTTCGCCAAAGGGGAAGCCGCGATAAACGGAGGCCAGACAGCCGCGGCGATCAACGATTATCGCAACGCCCTCGTTTATAAGCGCGATGATCCCACCTTCCAATTTCATCTGGCGCAGGCGCTGGCCAGTGCAGGTCAGGAAGTTCAGTCGCGCGCCTATTTGGTAACTTTGCTTTCGGAAAATCCCAGCAGCGGCCCGATCAATCTGACGCTGGCAAGAGTTGCGGTGCGACAAAAGAACAAAAAGGACGCCATCCGCTACTATCACAGCGCCATTTACGGGGTTTGGGATACCGACCCGCTCAAGCAGCGTTGGGATGTGAGGCGCGAACTTTGCGAGTATTTGCTAAACCAGGGAGATGTGCAGCAGGCCGAGCCCGACCTGATTGCTCTGGCGCAGGGAGTTCCGTTCCGCGATACGGCGCGCGAAAAAATTGCCGGAAGCCTGTTGCTTCGCGCTGGTCTTTGGAGCCGCGCGTTGACTGAATTCCGCGATGTCCTGACTAGGGACACGCGGGATACGGATGCGCTCGCGGGCGCTGGGCGCGCTGCTTTCGAGCTGAGTGAGTATCCGCAGGCCGTCGGTTACTTCGCGCGTCTGCCACGCGAAAAGCGTGCGTCTGACGTATCGGAAATGCTGCAAATCGGCCAGCAAGCTCAGTCGATGAACGCCTTCCGCCTTGGCCTGCCGGCATCGGAGCAGGCGCGCCGCGCGGAGAAGGCGCTGAGCGTCGCGAACGCTCGAATTTCCGCGTGCGCGACGCAACGCGGCGAAACGCTATCCGCCACCCCGGCAGCTTCCGACGAACTGCAACAGCTCTACGCCACAGCGCAGAAAAACAAACGGGCTTGGACTTTGCCGGGCCTTTCTCAGCATCCCGACCAGATTGCAGCAGCGATGTCGTTTGCGTTTCAGGCCGAGGCGGCCGCCTCCAAATCGTGCGGCCCGCCGCAAAGCGCCGCGGACCGTGCTTTATCCTTGATTGCTTCTAAGACTGCGTCTAATCGAGCGGGCCAAGCTAGTGAGTGAGACTGTGACTCCTCAGACTTCTCCGACGGATGTCCCGCCGGTTCGCCAGGAGCGCCTCCACCAACGGATTCGTGCTGCATGGCAAGCTTGGATTCAGAAACTTTTCACGGAGAGAGAGGATTGGCTCTTTCTCGTCCTCGCGCTTCTGATTGGAGTCTTTTCTGGACTCGCCGTCGTTTGCTTCCGCGTTGCAATTGACTGGGTGCAGTTCGTGCTGCTGGGCTCATCTCTGTATCCGAGCTTCCCTCGAGTGGTCATCGTGCCGGTCGTTGGGGGCCTCGGCGTCGCGGCGCTGGTGATCTTCGCGTTTCCAAGGTCTCGCGGTAGTGGCGTGAATCAGACCAAATCCGCGGTCTACGTTTCAAACGGATACATTCCTTTTGACACGGTGATCGGTAAATTCGTGGTTTGCGCCTTGGCCATTGGCAGTGGCCAATCTCTCGGTCCCGAAGATCCGTCGCTGCAGATGGGTGCCGGAATTGCGTCGAAGATCGGACGTTATCTGAAGCTATCGCAATCGAAGATCCGCCTGATCGCTCCGGTGGGCGCAGCCGCCGGTCTCGCTGCGGCATTCAACGCTCCGCTGGCGTCCACGCTATTCGTCATCGAGGAAGTGATCGGCACGTGGAGCGCGGGCGTTCTGGGCGCGATTGTTCTTGCGGCCATATCGAGCGCCATTACCATGCGCTACTTTCTGGGGGGGGAATCGCTTTTTCGCGTTCCGTCCGTACAACCAGCCCATCCGGTCGAGTATTTGGGATATGCAGCGCTGGGCGTCGTTGGCGGCCTGGTATCGCTGCTTTTTACCAAGTGGATCGCCTACGCCCGGCCGCGCATTCAGGCTCTTCCGCGGTGGACGCATTATCTGCTGCCTTCCGCAGCCGGCCTGATCGTCGGCGTGATTGGGATCTGGTTCCCGCAGGTTATGGGCGCGGGTTACTCAATCATCGACCAGGCTCTGCACGGCGAATTCGCGTGGAAGCTGCTTTTGGTCTTAGCGGCGATGAAGCTGATCGCGACGGGCGTGTCGTTCCTCAGCGGAACTCCTGGCGGTATGTTCGCGCCGACGCTCTTCATCGGCGCAATGCTCGGTGGCGGTATTGGGGCAATCGAACATCACTTTTTCCCCAGCATCACCACATCGGTTGGGATGTTCGCGCTCGTCGGCATGGGCACGCTGTTTGGAGGGTTTCTACGCGTCCCGATCACATCTGTCTTCATGGTTATCGAACTTTCCGGAAGTTATACGGCGGCTCTGCCGGTCATGCTGTCGAGTCTAATCGCTTACCTGATTTCACGTCAGTATCAGGAAGTTGCTCTCTTTGACATGCTAACCCGGCAAGACGGTCTGATTTTGCCGTCGGTCGAGGAGCGGCGCGAACAGGAAGCGTTCTTGGTGGAAGATGCTATGCGCGCCGATGGTGCGTTCGTGGTGCGCCCAAACGAGCCGTTGGCTGACCTTTCGGGCAAAGCAGACGCGCAAAAAGACCTCCCCGTGCTGCTTCGCGTTCGGATGGGCGAATGGCGGCTGCTCGATAAAGAAGACTTGCAGCGTCTAGCAAGTGACGGCGCGACTCCTCACACGGCCTCGGAGGTAAAATCCAAGGGCCCGCTCCCGCTGCTATTCCCCGATGAGCCCATTGAAGAAGCTGTGCGATGGTTGGGCGATTGGCCTGTAATTCCTGTGGTAAGCCGCGCCAACCTAGGCCAGCTCGAAGGCGTGCTGACGTTCCCGGATGTATTAAAGGCAGTACGCAAGGCAAAAGCCGAGTAACTTTCCGCGGTGCTCCGGTTACCTCCGGTTTTTCTGCACCTATCTCGCACCGGACCCAGCCCTAGCCGCTATAGTACTTCTGTACCGAAGAGGAGCCCTCGAATTGGCTCTATCGCTCTATTGGCCGAAATTGGCCTGACTCATATCCTGTAACGGCATTGACGGAGACTATGCCTGTGTCCTTGAAAGAACGACGTACATCACGGCGTTTCTTGATGCGCTTGCCGCTGACGGTCCGCTGGACGGATGAACTGGTGGTCGGAGAAGCTGCCACCGAGTCGCGCGAGGTTAGTTCGCGCGGCTTGTACTTTCATCTGCCCAAAGGCCTGAAAAGCGGCTCGCCAGTCGAAATCGTCATGACCCTTCCGCATGAGTTGACCCAAGCTGGGCCCGTGCGCGTCCGCTGTCTGGGACGCGTGCTGCGCAGCAACCAGGAAAACTCCGGCGAGATTGGCGTGGCCGCGGCGATCGAGCGGTATGAGTTCATGCGCAACACCGAATCGGTCGCCTAACGAGTTCTTGCCCAGACCCTGCGGAGATGGGTGAGAAAAGGCCGGGAGGCCAGGGTCCCTCAGCCAGGCTTCCCGGCCATTTTTACCGCTTGCTGCCTTTTGCAGGCAGGCGGATCAGTTTCCTCGCGCGCCGTAGTGTTAGCCTGCGATCCGGCGATCGTTTTGCCGCGTCGCTACGCTTGGCCCTCTAGTTGTCTCTGGGTCCCGTCGATAACGTCCGCATAGCTTGCCGGCAGCTAAGCTGGCCACTCGTGCGGGATAAGAGATTTAGCTCTGCCCTTTGTCTTCCGAATCTCCGTTGGTCGTAGGTGAGTCGCCGTTCTGGCTGGAGGTTCGCCAGTTGACTCGGTCGAGATTGATGCTGCGCTTGGTTACGTACGCGTGCTCGAACATCAGCGCCGCCACTCGTGCACCCTCGCCGTTCTCCAAAGCCTGCACGATCGAATGGTGTTGCCGGTGCGAGAACCACAGCATGTCGTACATGCGCCGCAGGTCCACGCGGTCGAATGCGATGGCGTGCGCCGCCGCGAATGGGACGCGGCTGTTGCGCTCGATCGCGTCCGCGATCACTTTGCTGCCGGCTCCCTGCACGATCAGCAGATGAAATTGCTTGTTCATGTCGCCGTAGCGCTCCTCGTCCGATTCGAGAAGATGCCGCTTGGCGAAGATGTCGTCGCCGTCGCGCAAGCATTCGTAGAGCGACTGCATCACGCGCCTCGCTGGGCCTTGCTCGGCAAGGATGCGCGCGGCCAGTCCTTCCAGCACTCCGCGGACGTCGATCGCGTCCATGATCTCCTGCGCGGTGAACTCGCGCACCACGAATCCGCGCGTGTCAAGCTGCGTCAGCATGCCTTCCTGCGCGAGGATTGGCAGCGCTTCCCGAACCGGCGTGCGCGAGACCCCCAGGGCGCTGGCCAGCTCGACCTCTCTCACCCGTTGACCGGGGGAGAGTTGCCCATGCAGGATCATTTCCCGGATTCGTACGATTACTCGCGAGTTTTTACCAGCCATGGCTCACGCAATCAGTTCAAGATCGAGCTGCGATTTTGCGCTCTGAAGATCGCCGCGAATGTTACCAACTCCGCCAAAGGTAAGCAATCGTTCAACTGAAATATAGGGGAACGTATCGTCGGAAACCGAAGCGGTCCTTGTGGCCACAGCGGTCGCATAATTGTATACAACTTCCGCTTGACACTTCTTTCGCGCCCGTATTAACTAAACCCGCTGTAACCGGCCGGCGCTCGGCGAGTTGGCCAGAGCAGCGAACGCATCGCGTATTGGCTTGTAAACCCCGTGTGCGTCGTATATCCGGTGCGCGTTTTGTCGGGCGCGTTTCCGTCTCAGATTTGAAGGCGTGATAGGAACCAAATGAGGCCTCTGAATGATTTCGTCCTCCCCGCATAATCCGCCATTCCGAGCCGATCACGTGGGCAGTTTGCTGCGGCCGGAGGCGCTGAAAAAGGCGAGACAGGCTCGCGCGGCGGGCAAAATCTCCGACGCGGATCTCCGCAGAATGGAAGACGACGCCATCCGCCGCGTCGTCCAGCAGCAAGAAGAGGTTGGTCTGCAATCGATCACCGATGGGGAATTTCGTCGCGAGGATTTTTATACAGACTTCTTCGCCCGTGGCCTCGGCGGTGTGACCGTCCGCTCGGAAACCACGGCGGCTCATTTCGTCGATCACGAGGGCCGCGAAGTGCCGGTTCCATGGACGCAAGTTACCGCCCGCTTTCAATGGAAGGCGCCGATCTACGTCGATCACTTCAAGTTTCTGCGCGGCCTCACCACGCGCACGCCGAAGGTCACCGTTCCGTCTCCCATCATTCTGCATTTCACTTCTGGTAATGCGGAGCTTCGTGCGGGCGCTTACCCTGATATCGACGAGTTCTGGTCGGATATCGTCGATGCCTACCAAAACGAAACCAAGGCGCTTTATGCCGCCGGCTGCCGCTACCTGCAAATCGACGATCCGCCGATGGCCACGCTTTGCAGCGAGTCGTTTCGGAACATGGTCCGTGCGCGCGGCGATGACCCTGATTACCTTGTGAATGCGTTGTATCCCAGTATGATCAATCGCGCCTTTGCGGAGCGCCCGGCGGGACTCCATCTGGCGATGCACCTGTGCCGCGGCAATAATCAGAGCGGCTGGCTTTCCGAGGGCGGCTACGATCCTATCGCCGATGCGCTGTTCAATAAGATCGAGGTAGCCTCATTCTTCTTGGAATATGAGTCGGAACGCGCCGGCAGTTTCGAGCCCCTGCGCTTCGTGCCGAAGAACAAGACGGTCGTCCTCGGCCTCGTTTCCAGCAAGCTGCCGCAGCTCGAATCAAAAGACGCGCTCAAGAGGCGCATCGACGAAGCCGCGAAATTCATCGAGCTCGACCAGCTCTGCCTAAGTCCGCAGTGCGGGTTCGCCAGTTCCGCCGAAGGCAATCGCCTGACGGAAAAAGATCAGTTCGCCAAGCTCCGGCTGATCGTCGAAGTTGCCAACGAAGTCTGGGGAAAGCAGAAAGCTGTTTCAGGCTAAGCGCAAGAGCCGAGGGTTTCAGTTTGGCGGAATCGCGAGGAGATAGTCATGAACTACCCAGCAACCGGATATCATCACATCACCGCTTGCGCCGGTGCCGCGCAGGAAGATGTCGATTTCTTCACCTGCGTTGTCGGACAGCGGCTCGTGAAGCAAACCGTTCTGATGGACGGGCGCTTCCCGCATTATCACCTCTATTACGCCAACGCCAATGCCGAGCCCGGATCGGTAATGACCACTTTTCCGTACAGCCGCATCCAGGGGCGGCCAGGCTCCGGACAGATTCAGGCCATCGTCTTCTCAGTGCCGAAGGGGACTCTGCCATTTTGGCAGCAGCACTTCAAGCGGCACAAAGTCGGACATGAACCCATTGAGGAGCGCTTCGGCCAAAAATTCATCCGCTTCAAGCACCCTGCGGGCCTCGATTTCGAAATGCTCGAAGAGAAGGACGACGCAAGGTCTCCTTGGAGCACCGACGAGATCAGCGTGGCTGAAGGAGTCCGTGGCTTCCATGGTACGGTGCTGTCGGTGCGCGACGTCTCCGAGCAGGAGCGTTTCTTGACGGAAGCTGTCGGTTTTCGCCAGGCGGGCACCGATGGCAAATACCATCGCTTTGAAATCAGCTCCGGCGGAGCGAACAAAACCCTCACGCTTCTGCACGAACCCGATCGCGCCCCCGGCAGTTGGACTTTTGGCGCCGGCACCGTGCACCATCTGGCGCTGTGGGTTGCGGACGACGACGCTATGCTGGCTCAGAAAGCGATCTACGAAGAGCTTGGCTATACGGACGCCTCCGAAATCAAGGATCGCTACTACTTTCATTCCATGTATGTCCGCTCGCCCGGCGGCATTCTGGTCGAGTGCTGCTGCAACGCCAACGGCGGATTCGAGCGCGACGAGACTCCCGATCAGTTTGGCTCGCAGCTTCATCTGCCGCCGTGGTTTGAAAATCGCCGCGACGAAATCCTCGCCACGCTCGAGCCGATCAAGGCACCAGCGGTAGCCACTTCGCGAGCTTGATGGCCATTTAACGAACGGAGAAAATTTCCTAGCCTATGAAACGCAGCGAAAACCGTATCCTCACCACGCACGTCGGCAGCATTCCTCGTCCGCAACGCCTCCGGGACGTCTTTGGGAATGCGGTCAAATCGCCCTCGCCCGAAAACCAAAAGAAATACCAGGATGTTCTCGCCGAGTCCGTGGATGAAGTCGTCAAGCTGCAGGCCAAAGCGGGCATCGATATCGTCAACGACGGTGAGTTCGGCAAATCCAGTTGGTCGAACTACATCCTCGAACGTATTTCGGGCTTCGAACCGCGACCCAAGCAGTTGACCCCGCTCACTTGGCTCGGGCGCGATCTCGACCGATTCCCGGACGTGATGGCGGCGGAATTTCCGTGGGCCTCCGGAGGCGGCGTTCCGGCGGCCGCATGCGTCAGCGCCATCAAGTACGGCGACCGCGCCGGCATCGAAAGCGATATTCGTAATTTGAAAGCCGCCCTGCGATCCGTCAGCGTCGAGGAGGCATTTCTGCCTGTGGTCGCTCCCGCGAGCGCCATCTGGAATGGCGTCAACGAGTTTTATCCGAGCGAAAAAGGGTACGTCTACGCTATCGCCGATGCGCTGCACGAGGAATATCGCGCTATCTATGAGGCGGGGATGGTCGTCCAAGTCGACGACGCAGTGCTCGCCAACATGTACGACCACCTGGTGCAAAAGAGCCCGGAAACCTATCGCAAATGGGCCGGACTGCGCATCGAAGCCCTCAATCACGCGCTGCAGGGCATCCCCGAGGACCGCGTCCGCTACCACGTCTGTTTCGGTAGTTGGCATGTGCCGCATCTTGCCGATGCGCCACTCGAGGAAATTCTCGATTTCATTCTCGCCGTCCGCGCCGGTGCTTATTCCATCGAGGCGGCCAACCCGCGCCACGAACACGAATGGCGCGTCTGGGAATCGCGCAAGCTGCCGAAAGGGAAGGTGTTGATCCCCGGCGTGGTCACTCACCACACCATTACCGTCGAGCATCCGCGCGTTGTCGCCGACCGTATCGTCCGTTTCGCCCGCCTGGTCGGACGCGAAAACGTCATTGCCGGCACGGATTGTGGCTTCGCTCAGGCGCAATTCATTGAGCGCGCCCAGTCCTCCGTCATGTGGGCGAAATTCGAAGCCCTCGCCGAAGGCGCCCGCGTGGCCTCCGCCGAACTCTGGCGGAAATCCAAAGCGCCGAAGCGTGGCGCCCACGCGAAGCCAGCCAAGCGCGCCAAAGTTGCGAAGCGCCCGAATCCGGCGAAACGCCGCGCTCCCTCCTCGCGCCGTTGAGTAGCACGCCGTCAGCGCATTTCTGGCCACTATGTCATCCCGAATCCGGTCGCGCTCTTTGCGAACGGGGGTGAGGGAGATCGGTTTTCTTCTTTTCCGCCCCCTTCCAGATACTCGCCTGGAGCGTCTGGTTTTCTGCCCCTCGTCGGGTTCGGTGCGCGGCGCGCTGCTTTCTCCTCCAATCAATTTGTGTGGCGCCATCAGCTTTGATAAAAGTGAGGGCTGTAAATCCACGGATAAGTCTTCCGGGGGGCGACGATGATGCGACTCAGTGCTTTTGTCTCCGTGTTTCTGCTTGCCTTGCTCATTCCATGCACGGCGACCGCGCAACCAGTAGCTTCCGCCACCGAGGGTCGCCTCCAGAGTCTCGCCAAAACCATCACGTATGACTGGGCAAAATTGCACCCGCTCGTTGCCACGAATCTTGGGATTACGGGCGAAGACGGCCTGCTCGACACTCCATCGGTGGCTGAAAATGCACGCGACCTGGCATTGATTCGCCGCTGGGAGCGTGAGCTTGCCGCCATATCGCTGCAAGGCGCGCCGCTGATGACGGTCGACGATGCAAAGCTCCTCCGCGCCCAGTTAGTGGGGATGGAGCGGCAGTTCACCGTCTACAAGACGTATGATAAGGATCCCTCCGCGCCGTCGGTCGCCATCCTGTCGGCGATTTACACGCAGTTCCTTCATTTGCCGATCGTAGGTACTGACGGTGCAACGCAGTCGGACGTGGACGCAGCCTGGCAAAATATCGTCGCCCGGCTCGCGCTGGCGCCCTCCTATATTGCTGCGGGCAATACACTAGTCACGCATCCCGGTCACTTATTCGGAGTCACGGGCGCGGCGCAGCTCGCCGGCGCGCCGAGTCTTCTCGACGGGCCGCTCACTGCGGCAGCGAAGGGCCAGCTATCCCCAGGCCGCTTTGCAGCCTTCGTCAAGGCGCGCGATGCTACGCTCGCGGCGATGGAGCGCGCCAGAAAGTACATCGATTCGCATGCGGCTTCGTGGCCGGACGATTTCGCGATGGGCCGCGCGGCGTACAACGCGATGCTCCGCGATGAGCAGTTGCTTCCGTTCAATGCCGCTGATATCGAGCGCATGGGCCGCCAGGAACTCGGGCACGGATGGACCGTCCAGACTTGGGTTCTAGCGCTCGCCCGCCACCGCGGCACGCCCATCGGGCCGCAGACGGGAGGTGGTCTGGCGCCCGGCGGCCCGGCTCTGGTCGATTACTACCGCGCGCGCATCGCGCAACTGCGGGCATTCGTTGACGGCTACCACGTTGTGGATGTTCCTTCGTGGCTCGGACAAATGGACGTGCTCGAAACGCCGAAGTTTCTCCAGCCCGTTTCTCCAGGCGCTTCGATGAATCCGCCGCGGCTGTTCAGCAAAAGCACCACCGGCTTTTATTTCATCACGCCTCCCACATCGCTCGAAGAGGCGGCCAAGACTCTGGACGTTAACGAGGACTTCGACCGCGACCGCATCCTTTCAACTGCGGCGCACGAGGCGATGCCGGGCCATTTCTTGCAACTCTCCATTGCCCGGCGCGATCCCGATTTTGTGCGCAAAATTCAAGGCAGCTCGTCATTCATAGAAGGCTGGGCTTATTATGGCGAAGACATGTTCGTGCAGCTGGGTCTATACGGCGACGATCTGGACGCGCGCTATTACACCGCTCAATGGGAGCGCGTGCGCGGGGCCCGGGCCATCGTTGATCCCGAGCTTGCCAGCGGCGATTGGAGCTACGATAGAGCCGTTCGGTTTTTCGCCCGTGAAACTGGCTTTACTCCGGGGCAAGCCAAGGCGGCTGTCGCGGGAATCGCCCTGCAAGCTGGCTACGTAATTTCCTACACCGCTGGCCGCGCGCAAATCGAGCAGCTGCTGGCCGAGTACAGGATCAAGGAAGGCTCGCGTGCGTCGCTGCGCGACTTCCACGATCGCCTGTTGTGCTATGGCTCAACGCC
>JBOGMX010000052.1:0-63729 GCA_050746725.1 Candidatus Acidiferrales bacterium
CGAAGCAACACTGAAATATGATAAAGCAAGTCAGTCATAACAGACACTCTCCTCGCCTCAACAGCCTTGACGATCTCCGCGGCCGTGGCACCGACGTTTCCACTGTTCCTGATTGCCAGAGCGCTATGCGGGTTCGCGCTGAGCGGGCTGCCGGCCGTAGCGATGGCCTACGTGAGCGAAGAGTTTCATCCGAACGCGAGCGGGCTGGCCATGGGGCTTTACATCGGCGGCACGGGGCTCGGAGGAATGACAGGACGACTAATCGCCGGATTTCTGACGGATGCGTTTTCGTGGCGCTGGGCCATCGGCGGCATCGGCGGAATCGCGCTTTGCTTGACCGTGCTGTTCATCGCGTTGCTTCCGGCTTCACGGCATTTCACCGCGCACGAGCCGTCCGTGACGGAATTGATGGCCACGGCCAAAGGCCATTTGCACGATCGCGGATTGGTTCTCCTGTTCGTGATGGGTTTCCTGCTGATGGGCAGCAACGTGTCGGTGTTCAACTACGTCGCCTTTCGGCTGGTTGCGGCGCCATACCGCTTGAGCCCATCGGCGGTCGGATTGATTTACCTGGTGTACCTCTTTGGTGTGGCGAGCTCGCCTTTGGCCGGGCAGTTGGCGGGACGGCTAGGATCACGATCCGTGCTATGGGTGATGGTCGCGATCATGCTTGGCGGCGTGATCATCACACTGGCTCAACCTCTGTGGATAGTGCTGGCGGGATTCAGCGTGATTTCGTTCGGCTATTTCGGAGCGCACACGGTAGCGAGCGCGTGGATAGGGCGTCGTGCGGGTACGGGCAAGGCGCTGGCGGCGTCGCTCTATCTTTTCTTTTATTATGCGGGAGCCAGCATCCTGGGCACGGCCACCGGAAAGGCATGGACCGACGCAGGTTGGCCCGGCGTGGCGGCGTCGATCATTCTAGTGCTGGGAATCGGCACGGTGGTATCCGTGGGCATGCGAAAAATGCCAGAAACGCAGGAGGCGGGCGCGGACTAATGCGGAATAATATCGCTCGTGTCGTTCAATTCGCTTGCGTCGGCGCGCGGTTCGGGAATATAAGGTGACGCTCGAAGGTTTTGGAAATGTCGAGTTCGGCGAAGCAGTCATTCTTCAGGAAACACGCCCATAAATGGATTCCATCGCGAAGACTGAGAAATCCGGCGGACATAAGCACACCAAGCTGAACCCGCAGCAAATCATCGGATTTTGGGCGGCATGGTCTGGCTGGACGCTCGACGGCATGGACTCGTTCATCTACGCCCTCGTGCTCGCCCCGGCTCTGACGGAGCTGCTTCCGAAATCAGGGATCAAAGCAACACCGGGAAATATCGGCTTGGCGGGTTCGGTTCTCTTCGCGCTGTTCCTGGTTGGCTGGGGACTGTCCTTTTTGTGGGGTCCGCTGGCGGACCGAATGGGACGGACGAAAGTGTTGGCCGGAACGATCCTGATGTACGCGGTGTTCACGGGACTTGCGGCGCTTTCACAAAACATCTGGGAACTGGCGATTTTCCGTTTGCTGGCGGGCATGGGCATCGGAGGCGAGTGGTCGCTGGCGGGCACGTACGTGGCCGAAGCATGGCCGGAGGACCGCCGCAAGATGGGTGCCGGCTATTTGCAGACCGGCTACTATTTCGGATTTTTCATCGCCGCCGCGCTGAACTACACGATCGGCACGCGCTACGGATGGCGCCCCATGTTTTTGTGCGGCCTGCCGCCGGTTATTTTGTCGCTGCTCATCGCGCGGTATGTTTCGGAGCCAGAGCGCTGGCAGCGAGCGGCTGCCCAAGAGCGGCCAAAGCGGAAGCCGCGCCCGCTGCGCGACATTTTCAATGCCGCTTATCGTCAGAAGACTATCGTCAACACAGGCTTACTGACCGTGGCGATCATCGGGCTTTGGGCGGGCTCGGTGTACGAGCCCACGGCAGTGATCGCCATCGCCAAGAGGCTGGGAAAAACCGCGGAGGAGGGAACAAAGCTCGCTTCGATTGCCACAGCACTGCTTTCCATCGGAACCATCCTTGGATGCCTGGCGGCGCCGATTCTGTGCGAGTGGTGGGGACGCAAGAAAGCGCTGGCGTTCTACTTCGCCGGGATGGGCGTGTGCATCTTCTTCACTTTCGGGATGGCGTTCTACTGGGCGGCAAACGGACTGGAAGCTTTTATCGCCGGACTGTTTGTGCTCGGGTTTTTCGGCGGCAATTTTGCGATTTTCACTCTTTGGCTCCCGGAGCAGTACGACACGTCCGTTCGCGCCACGGCTTTTTCGTTCGAGACGTCATTCGGGCGGTTCCTCGGCGCGGGAGCGAACTTCGCGGTCGGAGCGATGGTGCACGGGATGGGGACAATTGGGACTCCCGTGGCCTACACTGCGATCGCATTTGGCATCGGCATCTTGCTGGTTCCATTCGCGACCGAAACGCGCGGGCAGAGCTTGCCGGAGTAGATGGCCGCAGCGCAGGCCGCAGCCTGGCTCCGCAATCCAGCGCGCGAACACCTCGGATTCAGACGGCGCAGGGCAGGGAACTACTGTGCGCCATCATTTCGCAGATATTCCGCGACAGCTTGGGCGGCCGTGCGACCTTCGGAAATAGCCCAAACCACGAGCGATTGGCCGCGGCGCATATCGCCTGCCGAAAACACGCCTGGAACGGAACTCATGTAGCGGCCATTCGTGGCCACGTTGCCGCGCGCGTCGAGATTGACGCCGAGCTGTTCGATCATTCCCTTGCGCACCGGGCCGGTGAAGCCGAGCGCCAACAAAACCAGATCGGCATCGAGCGCGAATTCGGTGCCGGGCATCGGCTCAAATTTCGGAGGCTCGCTGACGCGAAGCGCGTGCAGTTTTTTCACATTGCCCTTATCGTCGGCTGTGAAGCTCGCGGTGCCAACCGCCCAATCGCGCAAGCCGCCCTCCTCGTGCGCGCTTTCCGTGCGCAATTGCAGGGGCCAGAGCGGCCAGGGCGTGCTCGGTGCACGATCCATCGGAGGCATGGGCATGATTTCGAATTGCGTGATGGACTTGGCTTTATGCCGGTGGCAGGTGCCCAGGCAATCCGCGCCGGTATCGCCGCCGCCGATGATTACCACGTGCTTATTGGTGGCGAGAATTTGATTGGGCACTTCGTCGCCCGCGATTTTCTTGTTCTGCTGCGGCAGAAATTCCATGGCGAAGTGAATGCCCTTCAGATCGCGCCCGGGAACTTTCAGGTCCCTGGGCGCTTCGGCGCCGCCGGTCAAAAGAATGGCGTCAAATTCCTTGCGCAGGTCCTCGACAGGCACGTTTTCGCCCACGTGCGATTTCGTCTGGAAAACTACGCCTTCGGCAAGGATTTGCTCGAGGCGACGGTCGAGGACGCTTTTTTCCATCTTGAAATCGGGGATGCCGTACCGCAGCAAGCCGCCGATACGGTCTGCCTTTTCAAAGACCGTCACCCAATGGCCAGCGCGATTCAGTTGCTGCGCGGCAGCTAATCCAGCGGGCCCGGAGCCAACCACGGCGACGCGTTTCGACGTGCGCGTCCGCGGCGGCTCGGGACGAATCCAGCCTTCGCTCCACCCGCGCTCGGCGATCGATTTCTCGATCACTTTAATCGTGACGGGCGGTTCGTTAATTCCCAGCACGCACGCCGCTTCGCATGGAGCGGGGCAAATGCGGCCCGTGAATTCAGGAAAATTGTTCGTGGAGTGCAGAACGCGAATCGCGTCTTTCCACTGGTCGTGATAGACCAGGTCGTTCCAGTCCGGAATGATGTTGTTTACCGGGCAGCCGGTATGGCAGAAGGGAATTCCGCAGTCCATGCAGCGTGCGGCCTGCGTGCGGACTTTATCCCCAGGAAATTCCTGGTAAACCTCGATGTAGTCGTTGACGCGCTCTTCGACGGCGCGACGCGCGGGCGTTTCACGCTTGAATTCCTTGAATCCGGTGATCTTACCCATGGATCACCTGCCCTCCGGATTTTCCCGATTGCGACGCGATTAGCTGCACCTGCACTCGCGGAATGCCCAGCACGCGCTTTAATTCATGCGGGAAGACCTTCACGAATTTGGAGAGCGTGGTTTCCCAGTTATCCAAAATCCATTTCGCTTGCGGGCTGCCAGTGTATTCGGCGTGGCGCGAAATCAGTTGGAACAGGTTGTCTATATCCGCCTGTTCGCTGACAGGCTCGAGATCGACCTCCGCGCGATTGCAGCGCACCGAAGCGAAGTCTCCCTCGCGATCGAGCACGTAGGCGACGCCACCCGTCATGCCCGCGGCAAAATTTCTGCCGGTATTGCCGAGCACGGCCACTAATCCATTGGTCATGTACTCGCAGCCATGGTCGCCGACGCCTTCTACGACGGCGGTCGCGCCGGAATTGCGCACGGCAAAGCGCTCGCCGGCCATGCCGCCAAAGAACGCTTCGCCGCTGGTTGCGCCGTAGAGGCAAACGTTGCCGATTAGGATGTTTTCTTCGGGCACGAATTCGGATTGGTGCGAGTGGTAAATAATCAGGCGGCCGCCCGAAAGCCCCTTGCCAACGTAGTCGTTGGCGTCGCCTTCGAGCGTCAGAGTGACGCCTTTTGCGAGAAAGGCCCCGAAACTTTGTCCCGCGCATCCGGTGAAGTGAATGCGAACGGTGTCGTCGGGAAGTCCGGCAGAGCCGTAACGGCGCGCGATTTCACCGCTGAGCATCGTTCCCACGGTGCGATGGATATTGCGCACGGGCAAGCTGAGCGCGACCGGGGTTCGGTTTTCGAGCGCTTCCTGGGTCATCTCGATCAGCTTGCAATCAAGCGCGTCCGCCAAACCATGATCCTGCGCCATGGCGTTGCGGCGGCCGATGTGGCCCGGCACCGGTGGATCGTGAAGCACGGCGGAGAGGTCGATTCCCTTGGCTTTCCAGTGTTCCTCTTCCTGCCGCTGCACCAGGCATTCCACGCGGCCCACCATTTCGTTCACGGTGCGGAAGCCCAACTCCGCCATTATCAGGCGCAAATCCTCGGCCACGAAAAAGAAAAAGTTGATTACATCTTCGGGTTGTCCCTGGAATTTCTTGCGCAGCTCGGGATCCTGCGTGGCGACTCCCACGGGGCAGGTATTCAGATGGCATTTGCGCATCATGATGCAGCCCATGGAAATCAGCGGGGCCGTTGAGAATCCAAATTCCTCCGCGCCCAGCAGTGCCGCGATGGCCACGTCGCGGCCGGTTTGCAGTTTGCCATCGACTTGCAGGCGAACGCGGCTGCGCAGGTCGTTGAGCACCAGCACCTGCTGCGTTTCCGAAAGCCCAAGCTCCCAAGGCACGCCCGCGTGGCGAATGGAGCTGATCGGGGATGCGCCCGTGCCGCCATCGTAGCCGCTGATCAGGATCACGTCCGCATGCGCTTTGGCGACGCCCGCGGCCACCGTGCCGACACCCGATTCGGCAACCAATTTCACGGAGATGCGCGCACGAGGATTGGCGTTCTTCAAGTCGTGAATCAGCTGCGCCAGATCTTCGATGGAGTAGATGTCGTGGTGCGGCGGCGGCGAAATCAGACCCACGCCTGGAATGGAATGGCGCACACGGGCGATCACTTGATCGACTTTGTGCCCCGGCAACTGGCCGCCTTCGCCGGGCTTCGCGCCTTGCGAGATCTTGATTTGCAAGTCGTCGGAATTAATCAGGTAATTCATCGTCACGCCGAAACGCGCCGACGCAACCTGTTTAATGGCGCTGCGGCGCAGATCGCCCTTTGCATCAGGTACGAAACGCGCCTCGTCCTCGCCGCCTTCGCCGGTGTTTGATTTTCCTCCGATGCGATTCATCGCGATCGCCAGCGTCTCGTGCGCTTCCTTGCTAATCGAGCCGAAAGACATCGCGCCGGTGGCGAATCGCTTGACGATTTCGCTGGCGGGTTCAACATCGTCGAGCGGCACTGGAGGACCTGCCGGCTTGAATTCCAGCATCCCGCGAAGCATCAGGTGATCGCGATTCTGTTGGTTAACGATTTTCGCGAATTCCTCGAACGTCTCGAATTTCGACTGCCGCACGGCATGCTGGAGCTTGCTGACCGTAAGCGGATTCAGTAAATGCCGCTCGCCCAGTATCCGGTATTGATATTCGCCGCCGATGCGCAGCGACGGGCCGGAATCGCTGGCGGGTTCCATTGCGAAGGCATGCTTCATCAGCGCCTCGCGCGCCAGCACTTCCATGCTGACGCCTTCAATTCGCGACGAAGTGCCGGTGAAGTAGCGCTCCACAATCAAGCGGTTCAGGCCGATGGCCTCGAAAATCTGCGCGCCCTGATAGCTTTGCAGCGTCGAGATGCCCATCTTGGAGAAAACTTTTAGCAAGCCTTTATCGGCCGCTTTCATATAGCTCTTGAAAGCCATGTCCCAGGTGTACTCGGCAGGAAAAGCGCCCGCGCGATAAAGATTTTCGAGCGTTTCGATGGCGAGATAGGGATTGACGGCGCTCGCTCCGTAGCCCAGCAGCAGCGCGAAATGCATCACCTCGCGAGGTTCGCCCGATTCCACGAGGAGCGCTACTTGATTGCGCGTTTTTTCACGGATCAGATGGTTGTGCACCGCCGAGAGCGCGAGGAGGCTCGGGATCGGCGCGTACTCCGCATCCACGCCGCGATCGGAAAGGATCAGCAGGGTGTAACCATTGCGGATCGCAAGCGAAGCACGGCGGCACAGCGCTTCCACGGCTTTTTCCAATTCTTGCTCGCCGCCATCGACGCGGAACAGAGTGGAAAGCGTGGTGGCCAGAAAATCGCCCCAACTGACGCGACGAATCTTTTCGAGACGCCAGTTGGAAATGATCGGATGACGCAGCTTCAGCGTGCGGCAATTCTTCGGCGTTTCTTCCAGGATGTTGCCTTCGCGGCCGATGTAGCTATTCAGCGACATCACCAAATCCTCGCGGATCGAATCGATCGCCGGGTTGGTGACCTGCGCGAATGCCTGCTTGAAATAACTGAATAGCAGTTGCGGCTTGTCTGAAAGGCACGCCAGCGGCGTATCGATGCCCATCGAACCAACCGGCTCCTTGCTGCCAAGCGCGGATGGCAGCAGCACGGTCTTCAAATCTTCGTCGGTGTAACCAAAGACGCGCTGGCGCATCAAGATCGTCTCGTGATCCGTGGGCTGGACGCGGGTCGGATCGGGCAGATCGTCGAGTGTGATCTGGTTTTCTTTCACCCACTGGCCGTAGGGCTGGCGGCCGGCCAGTTGCTGCTTCACTTCCTCGTCTGAGATCAGGCGCTTCTGCTCGGTGTCCACCAGCAGCATGCGTCCTGGCGCCAAGCGGCCTTTCATGCGCACGGTTTCGGGCTTGATCGGCAGCACGCCGGCTTCGGAAGCCATCACCACCAAACCGTCATTGGTTACCAGGTAGCGTCCCGGCCGTAATCCGTTGCGGTCGAGCTTCGCGCCGATCACCCGGCCGTCAGTGAACGCCACGGCTGCAGGACCGTCCCACGGTTCCATCAGCGAGGCGTGATATTCATAGAATGCTTTCACGTTGTCCGGCATGGTTGGGTCGTGATCCCAGGCCTCCGGGATCAGCATGGACATCACATGCGGCAGGCTGCGTCCAGCCAGAGTCAGCAGCTCCACGGCGTTATCGAGCATGGCCGAATCGCTGCCGCCTGGCGTGATGATGGGCAAAAGCTTCTTGATGTCGTCGCCGAAGAGCGGAGAAGCGAGCACGGATTGCCGCGCGTGCATCCAGTTCATGTTGCCGCGCAGCGTGTTGATCTCGCCGTTGTGGCAGACGTAACGATATGGGTGCGCCAGCCTCCAGCTCGGGAAGGTATTGGTCGAAAAGCGCTGGTGGACCAGGCATAGACCACTAGTGACGTCCGGATCGGACAGCTCGCGGTAAAAATTCGTGATCTGCGGCGCGAGCAAGAGGCCTTTGTAAACGATCGTGCGCGATGAAAGGGAAGGAACGTAGAAGAAGTCCTTCTCCTTCATGTCCGATTGCACCACTTTGTTCTGCGCGATCTTGCGCATAACGTAGAGCTTGCGCTCCAGTGTGTCCTGATCCATGTCGCGCCCGCGGCGGACAAAAATCTGCTCGATGTACGGTTGCGTGTTGCGCGCCAAGCGGCCGATGGTATTGCCATTGATCGGCGTGTCGCGCCAGCCGAGCACGGTGAGTCCCTGATCGCGCGCCGCCTTTTCGAGAATGCCTTCGCACAGCAGCCGCTCCTGCCGATCGACCGGCAGGAACACCATCCCGACGCCGTACTCGCCCGGAGCGGGCAGGCTGAAGCCAAGGCGGGCGCATTCGCGGTCGAAAAACGTATGAGGAATTTGAATCAGTATTCCAGCGCCGTCGCCTGTTTGCGGATCGCAGCCGCACGCGCCGCGATGCGTCAGATTGATCAGGATCTGCACGCCCTTCATCACGATCTCGTGCGATTTTTGGCCTTCGATGTTGGCGACGAAGCCCACACCGCAAGCGTCATGCTCCTGCCGCGGATCGTAGAGTCCTTGCGGTGGGGGAAATCCCGAAAATAAATGGCCTTGTTTCATGCGCCGAACGCGTTCCTTTGGAGCTTTAACGTGCTTGCAATCCAGCTACAGTTATCCTCAGCCGCGCGATCAAATGCGCGAATGTCATCCGCCAATTTTCCCCGCGTGGTTAGGGTTTCGCCTCGGCCCCATCGCTCCTCAGCCGCCTTAATACTATAGCATTCAGCCCCGAAATATTGAACGCGCCACTGCGTCCGCCCAAGCCTCGCATTTTCAGGCGGCCTATGGGGATTCCGATCGAAGAATTCCGGCTCGCGAGCCACACGGCCGTTCTGGAGCGCCCTCAACGCCGGCGAACGCGCCAAAATTCGGTCCGCAGGTGCCGACGAATCGGCGTGGCAATTACGTGGCTTCCAGGTGCGGCGTCCGGATGCTACCCAAACAGACTGCGGCGGCAACCACGGTAAATCCCGCGCCGCATAGCAAGGCGAGCATCGAGTTTCGAAGCGTCACTTGTCCGTGGGCCGTGATCGCGAAAATTACGGCGACTACGGCAATCCCGATCGCTTGGCCCATTAGCCGTGACATGGTACTGACGCCGCCCGCGCCTCCGGCGCGTTCGCGGGATGCGTTTGCCACGAGAGCACGATTGTTGGGCGCGCCGAACAGTCCGAACCCAGCACCGCCCAGAGCCGCGCGCCAGACGATTTGCAGTGTGGTCGGGTGAGCCGGAGCGAAGCCGAGCAGAAGCAGGCCGCCGGTCATCACCGCCATGCCCATGGCGCCGAGGATCCAAAATGGATAGCGATCCGCGAGCCGACCGGAGAAATGCGACATGACGCCTGCTGCCAGCGGCCAAGGCGTCAGGAGGAGTCCCGCCCTCACCTGCGAAACTCCCAGCCCATCGATGAAATAAAAGGGCAAGACGACGAACGCCAGTCCCTGCCCCATAAAGGCGCAAAAGGATGCGGCTGCCGCCAGCGCAAAGATCGGCTTTTTGAACAGATCGACGGCCAACATCGGATTCCGAAGCGCCATCTGCCGCCGGATCAAGAGCGTCCCAAGAACTGCTGCGCCCACCAACTCGGCTGCGATGATTGGGCCTCGCCCTGTATCGCCAACGTCCTCAATGGCGGTGATCAGCAGCGTCACGGTTATCGCGTTCAGCAAGCCGCTCCAAAGATCCCAGCGGTGCCGTGTGCCCGGTGCCTTCACCAAAAAGCGTTCGGAAAGGCTCAGCGAGAGCAATCCAAATGGAACGTTGATCGCGAAAAGCCAGTGCCAGCTGGCAATCGCAAGAATTCCCGATGCGATGCTGGGACCGGCCGCGGCGGACGTGAACACGACGATACCGCTCAATCCCACGGCGCGGCCCAGGAGCGCTTTCGGATACGTGTAGCGCATGATCGCCGCGGAAATGCTCCACATCCCCGCGGCCGCCACCCCCTGCAGAACGCGCGCCATGATTAATGTGGTCAGCGAATGCGGCAACGAGCACCCAATTGACGCAACGATGAAAAGCGCGAGCCCTCCCTGATATACGCGCTTGTAGCCGATGATGTCCGCGAGCGAAGAAAGCGGCAGGACGCAAATGGCGACCGCCAGCAAAAAGGCGTTGACCACCCAGATCGAAGCTTCCGGGCTGGCGCCCAGCTGCGATGCGATCGAGGGAAGGGCGGTGTTAGCGATGTTGCCGTCGAGAACGGACATGGCCAGCCCGATCAGGTACGTGAACATGGCCCAGCGCCGTTGCTGCGCTGGTAACCCGTCGCCCAACGCCGCTTCGGCAAAAATATCGCTGACGGCTTCGGACATTCCTTAGAACGTGCTCCCGTTTGGACATCGGCTGGCGCAAATTGCCGTTGCAGCGCCTGTCTCTAAAAACGTGGATCGGATACTCTACACAAATACCGCTTGCGAACATCGGACAATTTCATTTTTGGGTTCTTTTTTTCGATGACTTGCGCGCGGACCGGATGGCGGCGCGCTCGGCAGGTTCAACTCTGCTGTCCGCGCACGACGCGAATTGCCTCCGGCAGTAAGGGCTCTCTGGACTCCGGACGCCCACCCTCTGGGATGCCATTCCGGCCATTTTCTTGTTGTTGCGCGGAATCGCCTTCTCCCGGCGCGAGGAACAGATTCGCCTCCACGCCATGCTGGCGGGTATATAGATCGTAATAACGGCCGTGAGCGGCATAGAGAGCGTCGTGAGTGCCGCGTTCGAGAATGCGGCCGGATTCCACGACAAGAATTTGATCGGCGCGCCGGATGGTGGAGAGCCGATGTGCGATCACGAACGTCGTGCGGCCGCGCATCAGATAGCGGAGGCCTTCCTGTATCAGCGCCTCGGATTCGGAATCGAGGCTGGAAGTCGCCTCGTCGAGGATCAGGATGCGAGGGTCAGCCAGAATTGCCCGCGCAATGGAGACGCGCTGTTTTTGTCCGCCGGAGAGCTTCACGCCGCGTTCGCCTACCACCGTGTCGTACTTCTGCTCGAACTGGTCGGCGAACTCGTCCACTCGCGCCGTGCGGCACGCCGCCAACACAGCTTCTTCGGTGGCATCGGGCCGCGCGAAGGCCACATTTTCGCGGATGGTGCCGTCGAAGAGAAACGTCTCCTGCAACACGACGCCGAGCTGCGTGCGATAGGTGCCGAGCCGCACTTTTGCGATATCGGCGCCGTCGACCAGCACGCGGCCTTCGATCGGTTGGTAAAAGCCGGCGATTAATCCGATGATCGTGGACTTTCCGCCTCCGGACGCCCCGACGAACGCAGTCACCGTGCCCGGTTCCGCCTCGAACTCCACGTCCCGGAGCACGGGTTTGCCCGGCTCATACGCGAAATTCACGTGCTCGAATCTCACACGGCCTTCGACGCGGTCGAGCGATAGGGCTCGCTCGGGCGAATGGTCCTCGGGATTTTCGTTCAATACTTCGCGCGTGCGTTCCAGGCCCGCCAGGGCCTCGGTCATCTGCGGTCCGATGGTGGCAATCTGAGCCACGGGAGAGACCAGCATCGTCAGCAACGCCAGGAACTCCGTCAGGTCCCCCAGCGTTATCGTGCGCGAAAGAATCAGGTGTGCGCCGAGGAACAGCATCAACCCAGTAATCATTCCGAGGACGGCTGTGGCGCCTGCGCCCATCAACGATGTCGCGGTGAGAGTATCCAGCACGTTTTCGAGCAGGCGATGCACGCCGCGTTGAAAGATCCCTTCCTCGCGTTCCTCCGCGTGATAGCCCTTTACCACGCGTACTCCGCCCAACGACTCCGTAAGACGGCCGGTCACCTCGGCATTCAATTTCGGGCGCGCCCGGAAAAGCGGCCTGATTCGCTTCAGGCCGCGGCTGAGCCCGAAACCAAATATCACCAGCGTAACCACGGCGGTGCCGGTGAGCACGACGCTGATCCGAAGCAAAAGCGCGAGCACGAAGACAGCAGTCAGGATCCCGCCGAGGAAATTGATCAACCCCGTGCCTACAAGATTCCGCACGCCTTCCACGTCGCTCATGATGCGCGAGACCAGCACGCCGGTCTTGTTCACGTCGTAGTAAGCGACCGGCAGCCGGCCGACGTGGGCTTGCACCCTGACGCGCAGTTCCGTAATCATCCGCTGCGCGGATTTGGAGAGCAGCTGCGTCAACGAGTAGGAAGTCACACCCTGCAGCAGCGTCGCGCCGATCACCGCTACCACGAGCGGCGTCAAGAGCGCGGCCTTGTGTCCCAGGATCACGTGATCCACGAACGGCTTCATCGAATAGGGCAGGACCAGGCCCACAAGCCGGTTGACCACCATCAGAAAGAGCCCCAGCACAAGAACGCCGCGGCGCGGCTTGAGCAGCGCCCACACGTCGGGCAAGAGCTTCCAAACCAGTTTGGTCGAAGCAGGCTGTTGCTGGCGAGATGCGCCGCCCGGTTTTCCGATCCGCCCGATTCCGGGTAGACCGCCGAGCGATCGAGCTGTTTTGAATCCTGGCATTTTTCGTTTTTGGGCTGACTGGCGAGCGAGATTCATTATAGAGGAATCGCCGGGCGCGCGCGAACGGGTGCGCCAGAGCTGTCGTTCGCTCTTGCGTGTTTCGCCTCCGTGAGAAAACTCTAATCCGGCGCCACTTATGCCGCCGGTTTTGGCGTCGATTATGCTCGGTAAAGCGACTTGCAAGCAGCAGTGCGTATGGATTGCGGTGCGTCATCGGAGGCAAACACGGTGGCTTCCAAACCAGCTTCGCGAACTAAACGGCCCATCTTCATTCACGCCATGTGGCGCGCGTCCAGCACGTATATCTGGAAAAAATTCCGCGAGCAGTCGTGCAATCGCGCCTATTACGAACCACTGCACGAGATGCTCGCGAAACCCGGCGACCAGGTTCTCTCGATCGGAAACGAGCGGCGCAGTTCGGACCTTCGGCATCCGCCGACCGACCGCTCGTACTTCGAGGAATTTCCGTTTGGCCCAGGCGCGGGCGTCCGATTTTTTGAAAAAGCGCTGAGCTACGAACGCTACTGCCTGCAGGAAGAGGATAAAGACGAGGCGCTCTATCGATACATCGCCAATTTGATCAGCCAGGCAGGGCGCGAAAAGCAACGGGCTGTGCTGCAATTCAATCGCAGCTTGTTGCGCGCCGGATGGCTTACTCGCCATTTTTCGCCGGTGAATATTCTGGTTCTCCGCAGCCCGGCGAACGTCTGGAAATCGATGCGCTCTTTCGCCGATGGCTCGTTCGCAGGCGTTTTCTGCATCGCGCTGGGACAAAACAAACTCAAACCGCCCTTGAAATATCTTCCGGATTGGCTGGACTTGCCGTGCCGCATAGGGCGCAGCATCGAGGACGATTACGCCGCATACGCTTCGATCAGCGCGGAACCCGCACCCCGTATGTATCCGTCGTTTTTCGACTTTTACCTCGTTTCGATTCTCCATTGTGCTCGCTGCGCCGACTGCATTTTGGATATTGACGAGCTCTCGGCAAACCGGGCGGCGCGCAAGGCTGCCCAGAAACGGCTGCGACAGATGGGCATCGAAATGGATTTTTCGGACTGCGCGGCGCCGTCGTACGAACTCGCTTCGAATGAAGAGCGCGAGTGGCTCGCTTACGAAGGATTCTCCCGATCTTTCCTTCGTAAGCGGATTCCATCAACTTTTTTGTTGCCCGCAAAAGCCTTCAACGCGAACCGGCCATTGCTCGGCAAATACTTTCGCGCGCTTTTGGGCGAATTTACCGCTCGCACTCATGGAGACAAGGCGGGTTCTCCCGCGAACATCTCGGCTAGGGCAGCTGACAAACATGCAGAAGGCATTCGGCTGTTTCGAGACGGCGATTTGCACGAGTCGCTTCGAATCCTGGGCAACGCTCTTGCGGACGAGCCGAACAGCGAGCGCTGGAACGATTGGGCCACCGCGCAAGCGGCTTACTCGCGGCTCACTCTTGCGGAGCTCGGTTACCGGCAGGCTCTGAAAATCGACAAGTGGAACGCCGAAGCCGCCAGCAATCTTGGCGCGGTTCTGGCATCCGAGAGCCGCAACTCCGAAGCGCTACCGTTGCTAGAAAGAGCTTTACACGCCGCGCCGAACGTCCGCGCGGATGAGCTTTCTACGCTCCTCGCGCGAGTTCGCAATGCGATTGGCGCAACCGTGCGGGCCGAAGCGGCGGTCCAAACGGGACCGAAGATCGAAAATCTCAGCGAGCAGCAATTCGAACGCGGACCCGGCTGCCCGCGAGGCGTTACGATTTTCTTCACCGGGTTTTCGGGCGCTGGAAAAACCAGCCTGGCTACGGAGCTGCGTACCACACTGTTGGCGATGGGCGCCCCGGCAATTACGCTGCTGGATGGCGACGCCGTTCGGGAACACTTGTCTTCGGGACTCGGTTTTTCGAAAGAGCACCGTGACGTGAATATCCGCCGCATCGGTTTCATTGCCGCGGAAGTGACCGGGCACGGAGGGATAGCCATTTGCGCCGCGATTGCGCCGTTCGACCTTGCTCGGAAGGAAGCTCGCGCCATGGTGGAGGATTTTGGCGCGTTTGTTCTGGTTCACGTGACCACGCCACTCGCAATCTGCGAACAGCGCGATAGCAAAGGTTTGTACGCCAAAGCACGCGCGAGATTGATCCCTGAGTTCACTGGTGTTTCTCATCCTTACGAACAACCGTCCGATGCGGAGATTCGGATCGACACGTCGCGCGCCAGCCTGGAGCAGGGGACGCGCAAAATTCTGGCGTACCTGATCTCTCATTCTCTGATCCCGGCCGGTGAAGATGCAGCGAGCGCCCTAGCGAGTGTTTCCGCCGGATGAGCCGGTCGCGTTCGTGGCGGAGGGCGAAATGGAAGTGGACTGCGAAGCGATCTTTGAGGCGATCGCGCCGAGGGCGGACTGATTTTGTGCGTCGTTGCCAGAGTTCGAATAGTGGATGACCAAGGATATCCTCCGATTGGAAGGATCGAAGGGATTCTTGGCGTCGAGCGGCCGTTCATCGGCAAACCCTCGAACTTCGGTGATTTGATCCTCGCCCACCCCATTTCTCTGCAGCAATCGCCGCGCTGAATTCGCGCGATCGGCCGACAGCTCCCAATTGCCGTAGTTGCTGCTTTTGGCGTAAGGCTTCGCGTCCGTATGCCCCTCTACGGAAATTTTGTTCGGCAGTTTTCCGAGCTCCTGAGCCAAAGTCGAAAGCAAATCCTGGCCGTCCCGATTCAATTCAGGGCTTCCGCTCTCAAAAAACGTTCCGCGCGGTCCCTCAGTCAAGTCGATGCGCAATCCTTCTGGAGTCACGGTCATGAGGATATGGTTTTTCAGCTTGTCGAAATCTGGGATTTGGCTGATGGTTTTTTGTAGCTGTTTTTTCAACGAATCCATGTTTTCTCGTGGCAGGATCGTTTTGCCCCCGCCGTTGGCCACGATGCTTCTGCCGGCCTTATCCGCAACGCCGCGCGGGTCGCGGAAATAACCAGCCACGGCATTCTGGATGGCTTTGCTGGTGTTCATCAGCCACAGGACGATGAAAAGGGCCATCAACGCGGTGACGAAATCCGCGTACGCCACCTTCCACGCGCCGCCGTGGTGGCCTCCGTGTCCTCCTTTTTTCTTGATAATGACGATCGGATGTCTTTGGTCCATGCGAAGTCCTTGACGAGCGCGCTACGCGGCCGCTGCCGCGGCTGGCACGGCGGCCTTCTCCTTGATGAACTTTTCGGCTTCCTGAAAAGTCGGCCGCAGATGCGATGGAATCGCGCGGCGTCCAAATTCAATCGCCAGAGTCGGCGCCGATCCCTTCATGAACGCAATGATCATCACCCGCAGCACCAGGTAATAGGCGTTCTCCGCGTCAGCGGCTTTGGCTAGGTTGGACGAAAGCGGCCCAACAAATCCGTAACACATCAGGATTCCCAGGAATGTGCCCACCAGCGCCGCTGCCACTTTCTTGCCGATTTCATCTGGAGGGCCCCCGAGCGCGCCCATGGTGATCACCACGCCAAGCACCGCTGCCACGATGCCCAATCCGGGCAGGGAATCGGCCACGGTGGAAAGCGCCGCCACCGGCTGGGTGGCGCCGTGGTGATGTACTTCCATATCGAGCTCGATCATTTGATCGGCGTCGAAAGGCTCCACGCTTCCGCTCGAGGCCATGCGGATCGAATCGCAAACGAACGCGAGTGCGTGATGATCCTTCAGGAAGCTCGGATACTTCGAGAAGATGGGGCTTTCTTCTGGATTGTCGCTGTCCGTTTCGAGCGCCATCATTCCGTCGCGACGAGCGCGGCTGAAAAGCTCGTACATCATTTTCATGGATTCCAGGTAACGCTGCTTGCCGTGGGGCGAATCGCCAAACGCAATCCCGAACCCGCCTGCAATCTGCTTCAGAATGTGCATCGGATTTGCAATCAACAACGTCCCGATTGCCGCGCCGCCGATGATGATGAGCTCCGCCGGCTGAATCAGGACGGTCAGATTTCCGTGCTCCATCAAATAGCCGGTCAATATGGCCGCGAAAACCACCACGATGCCTACGATCGTGAACATCCTGGTTCTATTCCTCCTCGCGCGCGAACTGAAGATCGGTGCTGAACGCACTTGTTGTTACCCGGTTTCCACCTGCTTCGATGATCCGCTCCAAGGCTTTTGTCCCTCTCGCCAGCAGTGAATCCAGCGTGTCTCCCGGAATGGCGCACGCACCGCCGATGGATACCGTTACGGACCATCGGTCGCCCCACCATTGCACTTCGGAAGCGTTCACTGTCTTCTTGATCTGCTCCGCCGCCTTGGGAAGCTCGGGGCCACCGCATTCGTTCAGAATCGCTAGTAATCGGCTTTCGGAGAGTCGCCCCAAGAAGTCGGTTGGCCGCAGGCTATTTTCCAGGCTAGTCGCCACGATCCGTAGCACGGATGGAATCACCGCGCCTCCGTAGGTGGTTCGCAGGTGGTCGACGTTGTCGATTCTTAGCACCAGGATGCTGAACGGCACGGGTGCTTCGGCATACGTGGCCACAGCTTCGCGCAAATGAGAAACGATCACGTCGTGCGTCAATGCGCCTGTGGCTGCATCGAGGCACCCGTAATCCGCCAGCTTGCGTTGCCTCCGGTCCCATTCGGACGCGGAGAGACTTTCGTCGATGCTTTCGGCGGCGCCGATAATCGTTCCGTGGGTGTTTCGTATGGGCACCGCGCGCACCCGCGCGAAAACGCGATGACCGGATTTGTGGCGCAGCGATACTTCGCCCATTGCCGGCCTTCCGTCTCGCAGAGCCGTTAGCACCGTCTCGGAAGCATCGGATAGCACGGTCTTGTGAGCGTCATCTTGCGGCGCTGATTCGGGTCGGCAGAAGCAGCCCACCACGTCCTGCCGCCGATAGCCGGTGATTTTCTCGGCACCCTCATTCCAAAAGACAATTCTTTGGTCGCAATCGACCATGTAGATGCCGGTTTGCAGGTTTTCCAGAACGGCGCGATAAATCGATGGATCTTCGAATTCAGACACTTCGGCGGCTCCATCTCGATTCATCGGTCGGAAATCGGTGGAGGTTTAGTCCTGGAAATCGGTGAAATTAGGTGGGTTGCGCAAAACGCAAATCCGGACTATTGCGCGGCGTTCGGCAGGTGAAATACCAGGCTAATCCGCACTTCCGTTTCAATTGCTTTCCCGTCCAGCAGCGTCGGAGCGTAACGCCAGTGTCGCACCGCATTCTCGGCCGCCAGGGTGAGAAGCTTTGGCCCGCTGATCACGTCCACGCTACGAACCGCGCCATCCACGCCGACTTTGGCGTTTAGGATCACGGTTCCAGAAACTCTGTCGTCTCTTGCGATTTCCGGGTAATCAGGTTCGACGCGGTGCAACAGCGCGCCACGCTTTAAATCGCCCGTTGAAATTGCTGGCTTCGGCAACCTAGTGGGACTACCCGCCGCCACCGCGCCGGACGTCATCGGCGAGATCTCCGGACTCCCGGGGCGGTCATTCACTTCGGGAGGTGAGCCGTTTGTAATGGCTTCCGCAGCGCCGGACGAGGCCGAACGCTTCGGTGCAGTCAAAGTCCAAATTTGGAAATTCAGGGCGGGTTTGGGAGCCGGTGCCGGGGCCCTGGCAGGCGTCACTTGTGCAGGCAACGGTCCTGCCGCGATCACTGCCGGTCGTAAGAAAACAGTCCATCGCTGATTATTTATATCCACTATCTGAATTTCCTTTACAGCCGCAGCCGGGTGAACCCCTTGCATGCCGGCATTCTGCGACGCCGGACGCCGCTGCTGGACGGCAGCCCGGACGTTCCGGACGATCAAGGCAAACTTTCCGCGCCCCGCGGCCCAACCTGCTGCTAAAGAGACCACAGCAAGGATGAACAGAAGCAGATACACGGCGGCGACGCGATGGCTTTCGCGCGTACCAATTCCGGCGGGAGCAGCTTCTCGCCTAGGGAATTGGGAAGGCTGGTCGCTTTCCTGTTCTGCGCGGACCGCACGTTCTCCCGCGTCCGAAAAAGGCGCCGACAGAATTTTCGACGCCCGCCTCGGCTCACTTGAAATTATTCTCGGAGGTTCTTCCCGCGGATCGGCGGGGAACTGGTCCGCGTAATCGACCAACGCTGGCGCAGGCCGAGTTTCGGCCACTTCGGAATAATCTTGACGAGCACTATTGCCCGGATCGGGCTGCTCCGGCTGCACCGCTATCTCTTCAGAGTGTGCAGCAGCCTTGCACTCGAAGGCCGAATCTTCGTGCGAAAGCCACTCTTGAAGCTGGCTTCGGGCCTGCTCCGACAGGTCCTCAAACTGCAAGCCGGCGACTTTCCTCGATTCCCTCGTCCATACCACCCGCGCGCGAAATTGCAGCCACTCTTTGGAATCCGGAAGCCGCAGCCGTACGTGCGGCAGGAAATCTTCGTTCAGGCTCACCACCGCCTGGACGGAGATGCCATTCTCGTTCGCATCCAGAACGATACCGCCATTTTCTTTCTCGAGTTCTACATAGGTGAGCGATTTCGGCCGCTGGCGGACGTGCTTGCGCCGCTCTGCAGGAGAACTTGGGCCGTGGGTGAATTCCAACAGTTCGGACATAACTTCACGCTTTGGTCAAATACGCAGCCGAGGACTACCCCGTTATTTGCGCGGATTATATGCCCAGGCGATTGCGGCCGCAAGGCGAGAGGATAACTTTCGTTGATTTCTCCATCTCGGTGCAGGTTCCACACGCGAACATCTAATCCGATGGGCGGGCCGGTTGCTGCAAGGTAGGTCGGACGCCTGTCAGGTTGACCGGAAGCTCTATCTCGTAGCGCGATGTCTGGTCGAAAACCACAAATCCATCCAGGCCAGAAGCCTCCCGCGCCACGAAATCGCGAAAGGATTGATCCGCGGACGCAGCCTGACGCGCGGGCCAGCTGAAGGAATCGGTCATCTCCAGGGCAACTCGCGTCCGGTTGTTCGTGGGGACAAACGCTGCCGAAACCAAGCGCGCCCGGGTATCGGAGCTCAAGCTGCCGTCTGGCTTTAGCCGCTTCATAATCACGGCGTCCGGCCCCGGACCTAGATGGAAATCGCTGCTGGTGCGATTATCAAGATCGTAGAGGAAGACGACGGCCGCGTGCGAGGGATTGACCTCGCGCACCTGTACGCCGGCAAGCGTGCCTTCGATTGCGTGCGAATTCCACGGACTCTGGCTCGGTGGCGCCGACTGTACGAGCCGTGGAGTTCGCCATGCGTAGGCCGCCGCGAAAAATAGAACCGCACACGAGAGGAGCCCGATAAGAATCGTCTTTTTCATGCGCTTGCTTTCTTGCACATGCGCCGCTAAATGTATCATATCTTTTCGGCTCTCAAAAAAAAGTGGGGCATGCGCCTCCGGGATTTCGCCAAATCGAGGCGGCTGGTATAAGCTTGTCCCATGAGCGAAAAGATTCGAAAAGACGACGCGGAATGGCAGAAGGCGCTATCCGACCAGCAGTATCATGTGACGCGGCGCAAGGGCACCGAACCGCCTTTCACCGGCGAATACGAGAACACCGAAACGCCCGGGACGTACGTCTGCGTTTGCTGCGGACAGCCGCTTTTTTCCTCGGAGACCAAATACCATTCCGGTTCCGGTTGGCCGAGCTTTTGGCAGCCCCTCGCGGCTGAAAATGTGGAAATAACCAGCGATTCGTCCCACGGTATGCGGCGTGTGGAAGTGACGTGCAGCCGCTGCGAAGCCCATCTCGGGCACGTGTTTGAGGATGGTCCTCGCCCTACGGGGCTGCGCTTCTGTATCAACTCTGCCGCTCTGCGTCTCGATCCAGATAAAGACGGGCTCAAAAAAGAAGGCTCGGAGAGCTAGGGCGTCGCGGGCCCCAGGAATATCAGTTGAGGATGCTGGTTTCCGGCGTCCGATGGAATGGCGCGAATCTGTCCCGGCGAAACCACATAGAAAATCCAGCTAGTTGGGAATCCGGTTGGGACGGGAGAATTCGTCGTCATCGTACCGCGACCGTTCGCGCCAAGCGCCGTTATCGTGGCGGCGAAACTCTGATCCAAAGTCTGGGCCGCTCCGGACGCGTCCGCTTCATCCGCGATGCCCTGTAGAGCTCCTGCTCCGTTCGCTAACGTAACACCAAGCAGGTTGTTGACGCCTGGTTCGGCGATAAAGGGCGCGCCAATTGCATAGGCCCCCATCACCGACGAATTGCTGAAAGGCATGGCGGACGTCTGTTGCTCGATCAGTCCCGTCGTCACCGTCGCGTCGCTGTCGATCAGAAATCCCTCTCCCGGCGCGATCAAATATGCCGCTGCGAACGGCGGCGTGACGGAGGGCGACAACCAGTTAAACGCTACGCGCCCGTTGTTTGGATTCACGGTGCAGGTCTCCGCGATATTCGGCGATGTCACGGCCCCGGCATCGTTCTGATCGAACGAAAGCGAATTGTGCGTGTTCCCGTCGCACACCGTTGAGGTCAGCAGCCCAGCAGTCACAATCGCATTTCCGCTGCCATCGACGCCAGAACCCGTGGCAACCACGCTGCCCGAAAGAGAATTCTGGCCGAACGTAGTGCCTGTCTGCTGCAGAACCATTTCACCGCTCAAGCGGTAAAGCGTCGGTAAGTTTGCGGAGCCAGTACTATCGGTTTCGATGAAGTACAAATCCGAGTTCGACACGAATACGTACTCGAAATTAAGCACTTGCTGTCCGATTTTGGGATCGGGATTCTCGAAAGTGAACTGGGCCGATCCCAATGGGCTGGTGTATCCAAAACTGCCGGAAAGCGACTCCGAACCGTAGCTGCCCGCGTCGTTAAAATCCGCTGTGCCGGGCGAAAGAGTCTGCGTGCCATCGGCATGGATGGAGCCCACAAACGCGTCCTGTTTTTTGTTGAGGTCCTGGCCGGTGAATTCGAAAGCGTAATTCCCGCTGAAGCTCGATGCCGCGAAACTCGCCCCAACCACTGGTTTCAGAACACCTGCGCCATGCGTCGCAAAGGCATCCGGATTCGTGGGAGCGGGCGAGGATGGATAAACGTGCTCCTGAATGAACTGGATGCTGCCGTCTGATTGCAGCGCGAGTTCGTATTCTGAAGTGACGATCTGCTGCGTGCCTATCGTTGTGACCAATTGCATCGTTCCGCGCCCATCGCCGCTCGCTCCGTTCGTCGCTCCGGTGGTGTTTGAATCGATGGTATACGTGCCGGTCACGCTCGTAACCGGCGCCACGCCGGAAACGCGGTTAATCACCTCGGCGCCCGAAGTAATGTCGCCGGCGCCGTCGGAGGAGATCGTGCCGATGATCGCCACCGATCCATCTTTATCGAATCCGTGGAAGATAAACGAATACGAGCCGCTTAAAAGTGAATTGTTATCTTGCCCGGCAGCGATCGTGACGCTGTATTGCGCCGTCGCGGTCTGAGGGGTTACCTCACCGTCCGCCACTTGAACCGTGAACGCGTACGTGCCGGCGATGGTCGGGACGCCGGAGATGATTCCGTTTCCGTTCTGGTTCGCTGAAAGCGTTAGCCCGGCAGGTAGCTGCCCCTGAGTCACGGACCATGCATACGAGGGGACTCCGCCCGTGACCTGCAAAATGGCGCTATATCCGGTCGCAGTGGTTCCAGAGGGGGGAGTCGATGAAACGATCGAAAGCGCGCCCGGAGCTTGCACTGCGAGCGTGTAGGCCTGCGTCTTCGACTGATTGGTTGTGGCGGGTGGTTGGTTACTGTTCGTAGGTATCCGCGCGGAGTCGGTAACCGTCACCGAGAAGCAGTAGTTTCCGTTCTGCGCCGGAGTGCAATTCGAGCTATTCACGTCCGAACCGTCAGGAACTCCGCTGATTACCCCGGTTGTAGTGGCGAGCGAAAGTCCCGGCGGCAATCCTCCAGAGGTGATTGCCCACGTGAGCGGCGTAACTCCGCCCGAAGTGCGGATGGGCTGGTTATATTGCGCGTTCAAGCTCGCCGTTTGCATGGGAGAAGTGGTGGTAATCGCCAGGGGAGGCGCGAGGGTAATCGACATCGAGTATGCTTGCGACACCGGAGCTGCTCCTCCGCTGTCCGTCACCTGGACCGTGAAGTTTATTGTCGTTGGTGCCGTTCCGGAGTTGCATGGGGTACCTGCGATCGCAGTAGTGCTACTGGTGGTCTGCGCAATGGTTAAGTTCAGGCAGACGGACGCCAACGCGATATTGCTGGTCGTTACGGCAAATGTGTATGGTTCGACCCCGCCCGTAATATCGATCGGCTGGTTGTACCCCACGCCGTTCGAACCGTTCGGCAGGCCGCATGGGGTGGTGACGCCCGCCGGGTTGCAAGACGTCGTCGTGAACGTGGGCAGCGGCTCGACTGTAATCGTCGCGGTCTGCGTCACGGACGTTTGCGCCGCGGACGTCGCCGTTAGCGTGACGCTGAGTACTGCGTTAGAGGGGAGCGTCGTTGGAGGTGTGTAGGACACGGAAAACTTTTGCGGATTCGAGAGCGTCCCGCAGCCGTCGCCGGAGCAGCTCGTGCCGGTGAGTGTCCACGTCACGCCCGCGTTCCTCGTATCATCGCCCAGGGCAGCGGTAAACGCGATCGGTTGGGTTGCGCCCACATCCACGGAAGTGCCGTTCGCCGGCGGAATGATTTCGATCGTAACGGCCGCAGCGGACCCTCCGTGGCATCCGCTGAGCAGAGCCACGCTCAGACACGCAAATAAAAAAGCCGCCAGCCCGAACCGCCTCACGTTCATGCGGCCACCGCAGTTTGCATCATCGAGTCCGCTCCGCTGGTCCGGACGAATGATCCGGACGAAGTTCGCGCAGGCGCGCCTTTCCCCGATCTAAAGGGGATCGTTCTTTCGTTCGAGTACACGCCTAGCTGAGTCCTGGATACGCCCTTCTGAGATTCCCTGCGCAATCAGGCAAACGAGTTGAATAACAAAATGGCCAGAGAGTGTCAACGCACATCTCCGGGCCGCGCCCCTAAGTGCTTTGCCCCGCGCACTGCGCCCTCGGCCCCGGACACCTCGGGATCGACGGCTGCCAAATCAGGCATGTGGATGCGCCGTGCGCTGTGCCCGTTGCCTGCCGATTTGATCCTCACTTCTTGGCAAGCCTGTGAAATCGGAAGACTGCCAAGGGAGGCACGACATTTTCTGAAATGTGAATGAGCGTTCTTCGAGCCGTGAGACGCCGGGAAAACTTCTCCACCATTCCCCAGCAACGCGAGTTGTGTGGATTGCATCGGAAGCAGAGTATTCCGAATTCGGTCATGCATCTATGATTTTTCGTTTCGCGTAAATTTTTGGTATTTGGTATAAGGGTCTGCTAACCAAGTGTGGGGATAGCAGTCTAATTACAGTGCATTGCTTCGCTTTCCTCTCCTTATAACCTTTTTGGAGGAACGCATTGATTGAGGTTCAGGACGTTACCAAGTCCTACGGCGCTACTACGGCCGTGGATCACGTCTCATTTACAGTAAATAGGGGCGAAATTCTTGGCTTTCTCGGCCCAAACGGCGCCGGAAAGACCACCACGATGCGGATTTTGACCGGTTACATGCCGGCCACGTCGGGCACCGCGCGCGTCAGCGGATTCGACGTCTTCAAGGACTCGCTCCAGGTGCGCCGGCACATCGGCTATCTTCCCGAAGCTCCGCCGGTCTATCCGGATATGTCGGTCGAGTCGTATCTCGAATTCGTGCTGCGGATCAAGAACGTTCCTTCCGAAAAGCGAGCCGCGCGCATTGACGACGCGCTTTCCAAAACAAATCTCGGCGACAAGCGCCGCGAATTGATCAAACACCTCTCCCGCGGATACAAGCAGCGCGTGGGGCTGGCGCAGGCGCTGGTGCATGATCCGGATGTGATTATTCTAGACGAGCCGACCGTGGGGCTGGACCCCAAGCAAATCATCGAAGTGCGGAATCTGATTAAAGCGCTCGCTGGCAACCACACCATCATTCTTTCGACGCACATTCTGCCCGAGGTCAGCATGACCTGCGACCGCGTGGTGATTATCAATAAAGGCAAGATTGCGGCCGTTGATACGCCGCAGAATCTGACGTCGCAGCTTCGCGGAGGCCAGCGGATCCGCGTGGAAGTGCAAGCGCCGGAAAAGCAGCTCCAGGATCTGCTGTCGCAAATCCCGGGCGCGGCACGCGTGCAGTTGGACGCCGGCGGTTCCGATGGCCACGTGGCCGCGACCGTCGAGTCCGCGCAAGGGCAGGACGTTCGCAGCCAAATAGCCGCCAGTATCGTGCAAAAAGGCTGGCCGCTTTACGAATTGCGCGGCCTCAGCTTGAGCCTTGAGGACATTTTCCTTCAGCTCACCACCGACGACGCCGCGCACGCGCAGCCGTCCAACTAATTCGAACGAAAGCGGAGGCAACCGGATGCGCAGTATTTACGCGATCTACCGCAAAGAGATGGGCCATTATTTCGTCTCGCCCATTGCTTACGTGGTGGTGGGTCTGTTTCTGATTCTTTGCGCCTTCTTTTTCAATCTTTATTTGAGCGATGCCATCCAAGCATCCATGCAAGCCCAGATGCAGAGCGCGCAGATGGGCATGGCTGCAAATTTCGACGTGCCGGGTGAAGTGATCCGCGCATTTCTGGGCGTGCTCGCGCTTTTTCTTCTGTTCTTCATGCCCATGGTAACCATGGGCGTGTATTCGGACGAGCGCCGGCGCGGCACCATGGAATTGCTGATGACCTCGCCGATCACGGAAACGCAAATCGTCCTCGGTAAATTCTTTGCGTCGTTCACTCTCTTTGCCGTCATGTTGTTGCCCACCGCCAGCTACATTCTTTTCATGTGGTTCAAGAGCGAACCCATGCCTCCCGTACGCATCGTAGGCGCGGGATATTTGGGTTTGCTGCTCTTCGGAGGCGCGCTGCTCGCGCTGGGCCAGTTTCTCTCGTCGCTTACGGAAAATCCGATTATCGCTGCGGTGCTCACCTTCGCGGCGTTTTTGCTCTTGTGGGCTCTGGACTTTGGCTCCAGTGGCGCAGCTGGCACCGCCGAGCAGGTGATTCATTACGTTTCCGTGATCAATCACTATCAGGGCTTCACCGAAGGAGTGATCGACACATCGGCTCTGGTCTACTACTTCAGCTTTATGGCTTTCTTTATTTTCCTTACAGTGCGCTCGGTGGATTCGATGCGCTGGAGAAGGGCATAGCAGGCTCATTCAGCGCGCGCGCCGGCCATCGCCGCAACGCACAAGGAGGCAGTCATCGGTACCAAGCGCAATAAATATCAATTGGCGGAAACGCTGGCCAGCGTGGGCGTGGCGTGCTTGATCGCGGGCTACCTGCGATATTCCATTCAGGACACGTTGCTCCTGGTCTCGAAAATTCTGCTAATCGCCGGAGGAGTGCTGCTCGTTGCGGGCGTTGTGCTCGGCTTCCGCGGCATCGTGAGTTTTTTCTCCAAGCGCTCTTCGCAATTGGGGACCAATGCAGTGATCCTCACGATCGCCGTCGTCGCGATTCTAGTGGTCGTAAACTACGTTGGCTCTCAGTATCACAAGCGTTTTGACCTGACCGCGGAAAAGCTCTACACACTTTCGCCGCAGACGAAGAAAATCGTCCGCAATCTGAAAGAAGACGTGAATGTGGTTCGCTTCGCGAAAACCCCCGATCAGCAGCTCGACGATCTGATTTCCGAGTATCGCAATGTGAGCCATCGCATAAAATTTCAGGAAGTCGATCCCGATCAGAAGCCGGAACTCGCCCGCCAATACGGCGCCACTCAGATGGGCGAGGTCGATATCGCTTCGGGGCCTCGTACGCAGCATCTTGAACCCCCCGCCGATGGCGGATTCACGGAAGAAGCCATCACCAGCGCCATCCTCAAAGTTTCCAGCAATCGGGTGAAGACGGTCTGCTTCGTTACGGGCCACGGCGAAAAGTCGATTGCGGACACTGGCCCGCACGGCTACTCCGAAGCGGACGCTGGCCTGAAGCGCGAAAACTACGATACGAAAACCGTCAATTTGGTCCAATCCAACGGCGTTCCATCCGGTTGCAGCGTTGTGGTGGCGGACGGTCCCACGCAGGCCTATTTTCCGCAGGAAACCTCGATGCTCTCGAAGTACCTCGACAATGGAGGCAAAGAGCTGATCGAGCTCGATCCGGTCACCGATCCGCATCAGCAGCAAGCCAAGCTCGATAGCATTCTCCAGGCCTGGAACATCAAGCTCGGCGACAACATAGTGATCGACGCCAGCGGCATGGGCCGCCTCTTCGGCGCAGGCCCGGAGATTCCCCTCGTTGTGGACTATGGCGATAGTCCGATCACGAAGGGTTTGCAACGAACCATGACTTTTTTCCCGCTGGCTCGCACCGTTTCAGTCGCGGACAAGTCTCAGCCCGAGCCGCAGGCCGTCGAACTGCTGAAAACCTCCGGGCGCAGCTTCACCACTCCGAAACTCGCTCGCGAAGTCAGCTACGATCCGAAGACGGATTCTATGGGGCCGCTTTCCCTGGGCGTCGCGGCGAGCAAGAAAGTCGGAAAGAAAAGCGCGCGCCTGGTCGTGATCGGTGACTCAGATTTCGCTTCCAACGAAGCCATCGGCCAATCCAGCAACGGCGATCTCTTCCTCAACTCCGTCGATTGGCTTGCGGCGGACCAGACTCTGATTTCGATTCGCCCCAAGAGCACCACCAATCGTCACGTGAACCTCACCGACAGCCAGGCGATAGCCCTGCGCTGGGCCGACATCTTCGCGCTGCCGGGAGTTGTGCTGATTTTTGGCGCGGCGATCTGGTGGAAACGGCGATAAACGGTTTTTTCGGATAGAGAATGCCATGATCAAGAAATCAACGCTGATAGTCGTTGTCTGCGCACTCATCGCCGCCGGAAGCGTGTATTACTGGCAGCGGCGTCAATCCAATAAACCCAAGACGCCGAAGGAGACCGCAAAGTCCGCCTTTTCCGTCCTGCCTTCGAACATCGTCTCATTTTCGATTTCGCACCCGGCGGAGAAAGGCAAACCCGCCATCGCTTTCGACAAGCAAAAGGGCGCGTGGCAAATCGTCGAGCCGGTCGACACTCTCGCGGACCAGTCGACCGCGGAGGGCTTCGTCGATCAGCTCGCCGAATCTCGGCCCACGCAAACGGAGCCGGTCACGCCCGACCGCCGCAAGGTCTTCGGTCTGGACCCGCCGCGGGCGTCGGTGGAATTTCAGTTACGAGATGGTCGGAAGCACACGCTGTTAATTGGCGACAAGGATTTCAGCGGCACGGACGTCTACACCATCGTGGACGATCAGCCGAAAGTTTCGCTGATGCCGCTTTCTCTTCTCACCACCGCAAATAAATCGCTGAAGGATCTGCGCGACATGAACGTGCTGAGCCTCGAAAGCGAAAACGTAAATTCCTTCACGCTGAAAAATCCTTCCGGTGACCTAGCCCTAACACGCGACTCGAAAGATTCCAACGAGTGGGACTTCACCAAACCCGAAAAAGTACGGGCCGATCCGGACGTGGTGGACTCGATACTTAACGCGATTTCCGACGGCCGCATCGGCGACATCGTCAGCGAAAAACCGGACGATCTCGGCCGCTACGGCCTCGCGCATCCCCCGATCGCTTTCACGGCAACAAAAAGCGACGGCGATAAAGCCACGCTCGTACTGGGCAAAAAAAACGGCGCGGATTACTACGCCCGAGATCTTTCCCGCCCGGCTATCTTCAAGGTGAAGCAAGATCTCTACGCAAAGCTTGCCCAAAATTTCACGCAAATGCGGGACAAGAGCGTCGTGCACGTCGACGAGACCACGCTCGATCGCCTTCAATTGCGCAACGCCAACGGCACCATCGAAATCAGCCGGCACGGAACCGATGGCTCTTGGAAAATCGACGCGCCCGCTGCTGATAAAGGAAAATCCGCATCGAGCTGGAAAATTCTCGATCCGTTCACCAGCTTGCACGCCGACGAAGTGATCGACCATCCCTCGGCCGCCCTTCTGGCCAAGATGAAAAATCCGGCCGTCACCGCCATACTTACTGAAAAAGATGGCAAACAAATTACCGTGCGGCTCTCGAAGCCTTCCGGCGACGTCGCCTACGCGCAGTCCAGCGACAGCCCGGAACTATTCAAGATCAAAAAGCAGACGGTGGATGCGTTGAATTTGAAGCCCAAGGATGTTGCGTTCTGATGCGCTTCGCTCGGCGGCAAAGTCGCGGAACGATTTAGCTAAGCGTTCGTCGTGGTCGTTTTGGCGGTAAGCCAGGTCGCCAGTAGCAGCACTTTGCCGGAGCCAGGGATCACGCTAACGTAGTAAGTCAGCTTCCTAGTCTCCACTTCGTAGAATCCCGCCCGTTTCGGATCGGGGATCATTTGCGCACAGTCGGACAGCCGTTCGCGCAATTCCTCCACGATCTCCGGTGGGTGCCCCAGCAGGCCCTCGACTTCAAATTCTCCGCAGGTTTCGGTGCGCATCATCATTTCCTCTCAGTTATGTTACGTGCGCCGCGCTTGAAAAGTTTCATCGTGAAGGGTATCTTAGGGGTGGCATAGTTACTCTCCTGTGAACGTGGAATACCTAATTAACGTCGCGGTTAAACGCAAAATTGCCACTTGCGCGCACCTATTAAACTTGCCATAGTCGGTCGAATTGAGGGGCCACCCCACGTGAAAAAGAAGAGGGCAACAAACTCCGGTTCAAGCAGACTGCGCAAGGACGGCCGCCGCAAGCATCGCCACTGGCAGGTAACCGTCTATTACCATGATGGCGAAAAGTTTGCCCGGGTCTATATCGATCGCGAGCGCGCCGAACGTTTCGCCGACCGCCAGAAGAAGTCGCCTGTCGTGAAAGCCACGCGCATTCTCGAAGTCGATTAGTCGCTGACACGCGTCGCTTCGTCCGGCAACTGAGCCAGTTCGCGCAGCCCTACTTTTCTGTCTGGTTCGGCTCGCGCGGCACTTGTTCGCGGCTCGCGCGCCATGCTATAAATGGCTTTCCTCAAGTAGTCCTGCTCAATCGAGCGCGGGATTCGTATAGTGGTAGTACGCCACCTTGCCAAGGTGGAGGCGAGGGTTCGATTCCCTTATCCCGCTCCAAACCTCAAACTCGTCAGATGAGGGCGAAAAGCGCCCGTGAAAGGCTGACGCGCACTTCCGGGCCAAACCCGGAGAAGCAGGAAGTAATATGAAGATCTTACTGGCCGTAGATCATTCCAGGTACTCCGAGGCGGCGTTGCATGCCTTGATCAGGCAGATTCGCCCGCAAGATACGGAAGTCGCCGTCCTGCACGTGATGGAAGTGTCGCTGGCCGACTTTGGTTCGAGGGAAACATTCGAGGAAATGCGGAGCACCAGGCTCAGACAAGCCGATGGCCTGGTCCAACGGTTCGCCGAAGAACTGAAGCAAGCCGGCTACTCCACCAAGTCCGTCGTCGAAGAAGGAGACGCGAAGGAATCCATCATCTCGTTCGCTGAACGGTGGAAACCGGAGGTCATCTTTGTGGGTTCCCACGGCCGGCGGCGCTTCCGGAGGCTCGCTCTCGGCAGCGTTTCAGAAGCCGTCACGCGCCATGCGAACTGCTCCGTGCAAATCGTCCGTGCTTCTCAAGAAGAGTAACTCCAACTACCGCTGAAGACTCCGCCGCGCCGGGCTCGGAGAGCCACTAGGGCGCGGCTCCGGCCGGCCGCCACATGGAGCAGGCGCATGTAACGCGTGTGATGCGCCGCACGTCTGCTACCCCAAGAAGCGGCGTTTGGCGGGAGTCCGGATCAGGGTGCCAAAGCCGAGTCGGGCCAATCGCATCCAGCCAAGCCGCCATGGTCACATTGAGGAGGAAAAGCGATGAAGAAGAATTGCATTTTGGTTGCGGCACTCTGTTTTCTGGCGCTTTCGTTGGCGCACGTGGCGTCCGCGCAGAACGCCAAGGTCGCTGGCACCTGGGAACTCAGTTCTCCGGGGCGCAACGGCACTGTAAGGACTTCGACGCTAACGCTTCAGCAGGACGGTGCGAAACTTAGTGGCACGATGAAAACTCAGCGTGGCTCGAATCCGTTGACGGGTACTGTGTCTGGAAACAACGTGGCGTTTTCGGTCTCAATTACCACGCCCAATGGCGCACTCAAGCTGGACTACACCGGCACGGCTGACGGTGACGCGATGAAAGGCACGCTCAGCGTGATGGGCAACACCATCAACTGGACGGCGAAGCGCACCGGTGGCGGAGGCGCAGGAAACTAGCGCCGCGGGATCTCGGTAAGCAAAAGGGCGTTCCGGTCTTTTTGGGGCCGGAACGCCCTTTTGGTTCTACAAGACTGCAGCTGAGAAGTGCGCCTTAGTACATACCGCCCATGCCGCCGCCCGGCATTCCGCCGCCACCGCCCGCCGCGCCCTTCTTCTCGTCTTCCTTGATGTCCGCCACCAGAGCTTCGGTGGTTAGCATCAGGCTGGCGATGGACGCAGCGTTCTGCAGGGCCAGACGCGTGACCTTGGCCGGGTCGATGACGCCGGCCTTGACGAGATCACCGAACTCGCCGGTGTCAGCGTTGTACCCGAAGTTATCTTCCTTCGATTCGCGCACGCGGCCGACGATCACAGCGCCTTCTTCACCGGCGTTGTGAGCGATCTGGCGCATGGGCTCTTCGAGGGCGCGCTTCACGATGTTGACGCCGATGGCTTCGTCGCCTTCGAGCTTCAACTTTTCGAGCGGGGCGATGCAGCGTACCAGCGCTACGCCGCCGCCGGGAACGATGCCTTCCTCGACCGCTGCGCGAGTGGCGTGCATGGCGTCCTCTACGCGAGCCTTCTTTTCCTTCAGTTCGGTCTCGGTCGCTGCGCCGACTTTGATCACCGCGACGCCGCCGACGAGCTTCGCGAGCCGTTCCTGCAGTTTTTCGCGATCGTAGTCGGAGGTGGTCTCCTCGACCTGAGCGCGAATCTGCTTCACGCGGCCCTCGATCTCGCTGGCCTTTCCGCCGCCTTCGACGATCGTGGTGTTGTCCTTATCAATCGTGACCTTCTTGGCGCGGCCGAGATCCTCCACCTTCACGTTCTCGAGCTTGATGCCAAGATCCTCGGTGATGGCCTTGCCGCCGGTCAGCGTGGCGATGTCTTCGAGCATGGCCTTGCGGCGGTCGCCAAAGCCGGGGGCTTTGACGGCGGCACACTGAAGAGTGCCACGGAGCTTATTCACCACCAGCGTGGCGAGCGCTTCGCCTTCCACGTCCTCGGCGATGATCAGCAGGGGCTTGCCCATTTTGGCGATCTGCTCGAGTAGGGGAAGCAAGTCCTTCATCGAGCTGATCTTCTTTTCGTGGATCAGGATGCGCGCGTCGTCCACCACGCATTCCATGCGCTCCGGATCGGTGACGAAGTAGGGCGAGAGGTAGCCGCGGTCGAACTGCATGCCTTCCACGACTTCGAGCGTGGTTTCCATCGTCTTCGATTCCTCGACGGTGATCACGCCATCCTTGCCGACCTTCTTCATCGCTTCGGCGATGATGCTGCCGATCTGCCTATCGTTGTTGGCGCTGATCGTGCCGACCTGCGCGATCATGTCGCCCTTCACGTCCTTGTGGAGCTTGCGGACTTCTTCCACGGCCACCCCCACGGCGCGCTCGATGCCGCGCTTGAGGGCGGTCGGGCTCGCGCCGGCGGCCACGGTCTTCACGCCTTCGCGGAAGATGGCCTGGGCCAGAACGGTTGCAGTGGTGGTGCCGTCGCCAGCCACGTCGGAGGTTTTCGACGCGACTTCGCGGACCATTTGCGCACCCATGTTTTCGAGCGAATCCGGCAGCTCGATTTCCTTCGCCACTGTCACGCCGTCCTTGGTGATGATCGGCGCGCCGAATTTCTTTTCGATCACCGCGTTGCGGCCCTTGGGACCCAGAGTGATCTTCACGGCGTCCGCCAGCACGTTGACGCCGCGCAGAATCGACTGGCGCGAATTCTCACCAGTCACGATTTGCTTTGCCATGTTTCTATTTCCTCCTGAAATTTCCTTCTAAATCGTTTGCCGGGCGCTCAGGCCGCGGCAGAATGAAGTGAATGTTACTTTTTGCCGCCGGCCGCTTTCGCCGCCGCGCCAAGCTTAGCGAGAATTTCGTCTTCCTTCAGGATCAGAAATTCCTCGTCGTCGATTTTGATGTCGTTCCCGCTATACTTACCGAAGAGGATGCGGTCGCCGACTTTAACATCGAGCTGTATCCGGTCGCCCTTTTCGTTCAGCTTCCCGGCACCGACGGCGACGACTTCGCCCTCCTGTGGTTTCTCTTTGGCCGAGTCAGGGATGATGATGCCACCCTTCACGGACTCCTTCTCTTCGAGCCGCCGGACCAGGACGCGGTCGTGGAGCGGCGTGACGTTGACTGCCATTTGTGCGATTCCTCCGATACTGTGTTGAGTGTAGCTTCGCGAGGGCTCCCGTTAGCACTCCTCGCTAGCGAGTGCTAATATAGCAAGCCTGTGGTGGCTGTCAAGAGGCGGTCGAGAGAAAATATGCGCCTTCAGACCATCCCCTTTTTTGTCTTTAAGGGGCCTATTTGTAATCATTTACACGGACATCTTCTCTCGTTGAGTTGGCTACGGTGAAGATATAAATTGATCCAAGGTGGATCCGCGAATCGCCGGATTCGCGGCTTTTTATCGGCATCCGGGAGCAAGCGAAACTCTCCACCAACATGACCTCCAACCCACAAATTGCCGGATTCATACTCGCGGGAGGAGAAAGCACGCGCATGGGGCGCAACAAGGCGGCTCTGGAAGTGGACGGAGAGCCGATGCTGTTGCGTGTGGCGCAGCTGGTCGAGTCCGTTGCGGGCCCTCCCAGCGTGATCGGAGATTTCAACGGTGGCGCGACATTTGATCTGCACACGATTGCGGATGATTGGCCGGGAGCGGGTCCCCTGGGAGGAATTGCCACGGCACTTCGTGTTTCCGGCACGCCTTGGAATCTGATCGTCGCGTGTGACCTGCCGTACCTTACAAAGCCTTGGCTCGAATTCTTGGTCAAGCGGGCGCTGGCTTCGCAAGCTGACGCCGTGGTTCCGACGAACACGCGCGGCGCGGAGCCGCTCTGCGCCGTCTACCACCAACGCTGCGAGCCGGCCATTCGCGCTGTGCTCGAGCGCGGCGTGCGGAAGGTGACTGACGGCCTGAACGATGTCATGGTGGAGCTGATCGATCCCTTCGAATGGAAAGCGTTTGATTCGGAGGGATTGCTGTTCAAGAATATGAATACACCCGAGGATTACGAAGAGGCGCGCGCCAGGCTAGGCGGGGCGGGCAAGCCAGAGGCGAGATGAGCGGCCACTACTTCGAATTTCAACACGTCTGGAAATCCTTCGACGAGAACTCCGTGCTGAATGACGTGAATTTTTTCGTCGACCAGGGCGAGACGGCCGTGATCATGGGCCGCAGCGGTGTCGGCAAGTCCGTTTCGCTAAAGCTGCTGCTGGGATTCCTGGAGCCGGACGAAGGCCGCATCATTATGGCCGGCCAGGACGTGACTGGTTGGACGGAGGAGCAGTTTTCGGCGATTCGCCGGCGCGTGACGATGGTATTCCAATCGGGCGCGCTATTCGACTCGTTGACCGTCGCTCAAAATGTCGCGTTTCCCCTGGAAAGCCGCGGCGGGCGCCAAGATCGCGACCAGATCGATAGGCGCGTTCGCGAGTTGCTGGAAATGTTGGAAGTCGCCGATCTGGCCGACCGTTACCCCGCCGAACTAAGCACCGGCACGAAACGCGCCGTGGCGATCGCGCGCGCGCTGGCTGAAAATCCCGACGCGATTCTCTACGACGAGCCAACCACCATGGTCGATCCGCTGATGGCATCGCACGTCAGCGAATTGATTGTGAAGCTGAAGCAAACGCTGCACAAAACTTCCATCGTGGTGACGCACGACACGCATCTGGCGAAAAAGCTGGCCGATCGCGTGATTTTCCTCGTCGAGGGCCGTGTGGCGTTTTTCGGCCGATGGGCTGAGTTGGAGCAGACGCAGGATCCCTTCCTCCGCAATTTTCTCGCGCAGGACGAGATGGTCCCCGCCCTGGATGCTTCAGCGTGAACGAAGGCAAAGCCGCGGACGCGAAAAAACAGCTCCTGCGGGTGATGGGCTTTTGGGACGTCCTGCTCTTCAATATTGCGACCGTCCTTGGGCCGCGATGGATTGCCGCGGCCGCGCATAATGGCACGTCGTCGATAAGCCTATGGGTCCTGGCGGCCGCTCTCTTTTTTCTGCCCACTACGTTGATCATTGCGGAACTTTCCACTCGCTACCCAAATGAAGGCGGGTTGTACGTCTGGTCCAAGGAAGCGTTCGGCGAATTTCATGGTTTCGTGGCCGGCTGGACCTATTGGATCTACACATTTTTCTATTTTCCGGGGCTGCTGATGGCCAGTGCCGCCATGGCTGCGTATCTGGGCGGCAGCCGCGGAGCCTATCTTGCAAACGACCGGACGTTTCTGATCGTCGTTTCCTTTGCGCTGCTGATCGCGGCCGTGGTCCTAAACATCATCGGCCTGAACATCGGCAAATGGCTGCAGAACGCGGGTGGTATCGGCACCTATTTGCCATTGCTGATGCTGATCGGGCTCGGTGCGTATTTCTGGCACCGGCATGGCTCGGTAACGCATTTCACTTGGGCGAATATGATGCCCGCCTGGAATTGGGGCACCGTGAATTTCTGGCCGCAGATCGCGTTCGCATTCACGGGCCTCGAACTCTGTTCGGCAATGAGCGAGGAGGTGCACGACCCGCACCGGACTTTTCCGCGCGCGATTTTCGGCTCGGGCGCGCTGATTGCTGCGGCGTACATCGCCGGAACGTTCGCGGTATTGGCGATCTTGCCGGCACATGACGTGGACCCGAAAAGTGGTGTTTTTCAGGCGCTCACGGCGGGCTCGACCGTATTTGGCATCGCGTTCTTCGGAATTTTGGCGGCGTTTTTGGTGCAGTTCGGCAATGCTGGCGGCGTAGGATCCACGGTCGCGGGAATTTCTCGCATCCCGTTTATCGTGGGAATCGACCGGTATCTTCCGGCTTTTTTCGGAAAGATTCATCCGAAATGGCGAACGCCGTGGGTTGCGATCCTGGTGCAGGCCCTAATTTCCGGCGCGATTTTGCTGCTGATTCAGGTGAACGAGTCGGCGAACAACGCGTACCAGATTTTCGTGGATGCCGGAACGATTCTCTACTTCATTCCGTTTCTGTACATGTACGCGGCGGCGATCAAGCTCGCCTATCGATCCGATCGAGAATCGAATCCGGATGCCGCCCTGATCCCTGGTGGAAAACTCGGCGTGTGGATCGTGGGCGCGCTGGGATTCGCGGTAGTGATGTTTGGACTGGCGCTATCGTTCATTCCGCCAGCCGAGGCGACGGATAAGTGGCTCTTCGAAGGTAAGTTGATCGTCGGAACCGTGGGGGGAGTTTTGCTCGGTCTGATTCTTTATTACCGCGGCGCGCGCGCCAAATCGCGGGAGGTCGCGCTCTCCGCATCGAAGTAACTTTGCACGGCCGCAGCAAGCGGAATCAGGAAGCGGCCGCAAACAGCAGCGCTACTAGCAGCCGATGACACCACGATCCCTGCTTCGCACAAGCTTTCGCACCGGAATTGCCGTAAAAGCGCTCGATGGCGTCCTTGAGACGATCGGCGGAGTGCTGCTCTGGTTCGTGCGACCCGCCGAAATGAGCCGCGCGCTGCACTTTCTTTTTCAGCACGAACTTTCGCAAAACCGGCATGCTTTCGTCGCCAACCACTTGCTCCACATGTCCGCGCAATTGGCGCACAGCAAGCCGGTTTTCGCGTCGCTTTTCCTGCTTTCGCACGGCATCGTGAAAATCGTGCTGGCCATTGCCTTGTGGATGGACGATCTTTGGGCCTATCCGCTGGCGATTTTCGTCTTCGGCGCGTTCGCCGTGTACCAGGTCTATCGCTACACCCACACGCATTCGCTCGCGCTCCTGGTGCTCACGGTTTTGGACATCGCCATCGTGTGGCTAACCTGGGAGGAGTACAGGGTGCAAAAATCCGCGCGGCAATCGAAACCGGTAAATTGAATCGCGAGCCTGCGAATTGCCTAAAAACCTTCTTCAACCAGTTTGCTGAGGGTGAGTCGCGACGCGGCCGGAGCCTTTCGCGCGTTGAGCATGCTTTCGACGTATTTCGCGAGGATATCGCATTCGATGTTCACGGTGTCGCCGGGAACGAGCGAGTGCACGTTAGTATGCTCGTAGGTGAAGCGAATCACGGCGAAATCGGCGACTCCGTCTTGCCAGCGCGCGACGGTAAGGCTGATGCCGTCGATGGCGATCGAGCCTTTTTCCGCCAGGTAGCGGCGGAGATCGTCCGGGACGAGGACCGAAAGCCACCAGTTGTCGCCTTCGCGCGCGAGGCGCGTCACGCGTCCGGCGCCGTCCACATGCCCCTGAACGAAATGGCCGCCCAGGCGCGCGCCCGCCGCAAGTGGACGCTCCAGATTCACGGGATCGCCGGGTTTCTTTTCGCCAAGTGACGTGCGACGCAGCGTTTCACCGGAAAGATCGGCGGCAAATCGCTCTTCGCTCAAATCGGTGACGGTAAGGCAGCAGCCGTTGACTGCAATGCTGTCGCCGAGCTTCGTCTCCCGCGCGACTTCCGCCCCGCCCGCGAAATTCACCCACAGGCTGCCGCCGTCCTGCGAGCGGTCGAGCGCGTCAATTTTTCCGACGTGTTCGATGATTCCCGTAAACATCGGTCAAATATCCCTCGACCATGAAATCCGGACCGTACGGCGTCACGCGCAAATTCTGAAGAGCCGGAGCTTTCGCGAACCAGCGTGACGAAATCTTGGCCATCGGCACGCCTTCGGTTCCCATCACTTTGGAAGCATAAAAGAGAATCAACTTATCGACAATCCCGGCTTCGAGCGCCGCGCCATTCAGTTCCGCTCCGGCTTCGAGGATGATGTTGAGGATTTGTCGGTTGCCAAGATCACGCATCACCGCTTGCAAATCCACGTGTGCGTTCCGCGCGGGCACGCGAACCACGTTGACTCTTGCGCGCTCCAGAGCGCGGGCCTTCGGCGAGTCGTGCGGCTCTGTTGTGAAGACGATTACATCACCCTTCGCCGACTTCACCAGCTCCGATATCAGCGGCATGCGCAACCGCGAATCGACGATGGCGCGCAGCAGCCTGCGCCTTCTCGGTTCTCCGGTGCGGTCGCTCATGCGCGGATTATCCGCAAGTACCGTGCCGATGCCGGTCAGCAGCGCGTCGGCTTCATGGCGAAGGTGTTGCACGGCTTCTCGCGATTCTTTGCCGGTAATCCAAGTGGTGCTGCCGGCGCGCGAAGCAATGCGACCGTCGAGCGTGAGCGCCGTTTTCAGCGTAAGGAACGGCAGGCCAGTACGAATCCACTTGGCAAAGTCTTCATTCCAGCGCTGCGCCTCTTCCTGCATCACAGCAGCATCCACTCGAATTCCCGCGCCACGAAGCTGGGCAATGCCGCGGCCCACAACTGCAGGGTTGGGATCCTGCATCGCGACCACCACGCGCTTCACGCCAGCCGCGATCACGGCATTCGTGCATGGTCCGGTGCGGCCGGTTGTGCAGCAAGGCTCTAGCGTCACGTACAGAGTCGCGCCGCGCGCCTTCGTACGTGCCCTCTTTAAAGCGACGATTTCAGCGTGGTCGCGGCGGTCGTATTCATGGAAGCCTTCGCCGATAGCCCGGCCATTTTTCACCAGTACCGCGCCAACGGTGGGATTGGGATGCGCCAGCGCCGCGCCGCGCGAGGCCAACATCAGGGCGCGCGCCATCCAAGCGTCGTCAGCAGCCTGGTTGGCCCCGCTATTCGAAGAGCGAGTTGACATAGGTTTGGGCGTCGAAAGGGACCAGATCGTCGATCTGCTCGCCGGTGCCGACGAAGCGAATCGGCAAATTCAGCTCGCGCGCGATCGCCACCACGATGCCACCCTTCGCCGTGCCGTCGAGCTTGGTGAGTACGATGCCGGTTACCCCGGCCTTACTCCAGAATTCACGCGCCTGGTTGAGGCCGTTCTGCCCGGTAGTCGCGTCCAGCACCAAAAGCACATCATGCGGCGCGCCTGGCACGACTTTCGAAGCCGTACGCTTCATTTTGTCCAGCTCGGCCATCAGATTCGATTTCGTGTGCAGGCGTCCGGCGGTATCGACCACCACAATGTCCGTCGCGCGCGAGCGAGCCGCGGAAAGCGCGTCGAAAACCACGGCGGATGGATCGGCGCCGAATTTTTGCTTTACCACTTCCACGCCCGCGCGGCGTCCCCATACTTCCAGTTGCTCGATGGCTGCGGCTCGAAACGTATCCGCGGCGCAGAGCAGCACGCTTGCGCCTTCCTTCTTCAGCCGGTTTGCCAGCTTGCCGATGGTCGTGGTTTTGCCCGTTCCGTTCACGCCAACCACGAACAAGACGCGCGGCGCGGCGGCCGAAGTATCCGGCTTATGTCCATTTCCGCTGGTGGGCGCAACCAGGATTTTCGTTAGCTGCTGCTTTAGTTCCTGCTTTAGCGAGGCCGCTTCGGTGAGTTTGTGCTCGTTCACTTGCTCACGCAGCGCTGCGAGCACTTCCTTCGTGGTGCGGACGCCGATATCGGCGCTCAGCAGCGCGGATTCCAGCTGCTTCAGCAGTTCGGGATCGACCGGACGGTCGCCCGTCAGAATTTGCTCCACGCGCGCGGAAAGCTCCGTACGCGTTTTAGCGACCGATGTCTTCAGCCGTTCGAGCAGCGTCGGTTCGGGTTTTCCAAATAGCGAGATCATTCAGGCGCGCCAGAATTGGATTGAACGATCATTCTAACAGACGCGCCTGTCCTCCGCGCCCGTCGGAGATACGCGGCGAGCACGCGGCAGCGCAGGCGCTGCAACTGACAATAGGCAGCGCTATGTGGAGCGCGGCGGCTTGCTGCCGCTGCCTTATGAGGAACACGCGCAGCGCACGGACTCCCGCTCTGCTCGCCGAAACAGCGACGAGTTAAGGCGACGGTTCTCTAGCACCGCGTCTTAGCGCCGCAGGTGTGGGCTTGCCGGTAGACTGCGCTTGCACCAAAACGCCGATTGTGGACTAATCTGCGGCGGCACATCCTCGGTACGTCGCTGGGCAACGGTGGTAAAATCCCCGCGTTCCATAGGTGTGAGGTGCGTGTGCGAAAACTCTGTTTTTTCCTTTTGCTGTTTTTACCGGGACTTGCGCTGGCGCAACAGCCGCAGGACTTCTCGAAAGTCCAAGTCAAAATCACGAAGGTCGCCGGCAACGTCTATCTTTTGCAAGGCTCGGGCGGAAACATCGCCGCGTCCGTTGGCCGGGACGGCATTTTGATGGTGGATGCCGAATACGCGCCGCTCGGAGACAAAATTCTGACTGCGCTGCACTCGGTTGCTCCGGGCAAGAAGGTGCGCTTTCTGATCAATACGCATTATCACAGCGATCATACGGGCGGGAACGTGTTTTGGGGCTCGCGCGGCGCGGTGATTATCGCGCAAGCGAACGTGCGGAAGCGGCTCGCGAACGGCAGCGTTGGCGGCGACGGCGGCGCGGTGCAGTTCAAGCAGCCGCCGCAGCCGAAAGCCGCTCTGCCGGTAATTACATTTGACCATCACATTTCCGTGTACTTCAATGGCGAGCAGATCCGCGTGACGCATTTTCCGGCGGCGCACACCGACGGCGATTCGGTGGTCTACTTCACCAAAAGCAACGTGGTGCACATGGGCGATATCTTCGTGCGCTATGGGCTTCCGTTTATCGACGTTCGCAGCGGCGGCAGCATTCAAGGCATCATCGCTGCCTGCGAGAAAGTGGCGGCCACTCTCCCGCCGGATGTGAAGGTAATTCCCGGCCACGGCAATCTTGCGACCATGGACGATGTTCGCGCCTACACAAAAATGCTGAAGGACACCGTCGCTGTGGCCCAAAAAGCGCTCGATGAACACGAAACGCTCGCGCAAATGAAGCAGGAAAAAATTCTTGCTCCTTGGCGGAACGAAACGCGCGGGTTCGTCAAGGCCGACACGTTTATCGACGAGTTGTATTATTCGCTTACCGGGCCGAACGCCAAATCCGTGAAGACGGACTGACTTTGAGTTTCAGCGATTGGCCTGCCGAAAAGCACATTCTCCAATTTTCGAAGTCCTGATACGGGACCTCGCCGCCGTTCGCAAAAAGTTGCGCCACCAAGCTCGGAGTTACATTAGGTAAATGGTGTGCGGGTGGCAGAGGTTCAATTTAGACTTCCACGAGGGCTGCAGTAATGCGCAGGCGGCCGGTCTGAATCGCCGAGTCCAGCGCGGCGACTACGCTGGCGTCGAATTTAGTCACGGCAAGCGAGCGAATGCGATCCAGCGCGTAATCCACGTCCATGGCCGATTGGTAGGGACGATTCGTGGTGATCGCGTCAAACGTATCGGCCACGGCGATGATGCGCGCCATCATCGGAATCTGATCGCCGGCCAATCCGTAGGGATACCCTCCGCCGTCCATTCGTTCGTGATGCAGTTCGATGCCGGGCAGCACATCGCGAAGCTGTGCGACCGGGCGCATGATGTTCGCGCCCTTCACCGGATGCTGCTTCATCAAGTCGAACTCTTCGTCGGTCAGCTTGCCGGGCTTCTTTAACACGCGGTCATCCACGCCGATTTTGCCCACATCGTGAAGTAGCGCCGAAATGCGCAGGCGATCCAGATCCTCGGCGTTGAGCCCCAGTCCGTCGCCGATAATCATGGAGTATTTCGCCACGCGGCCGGAATGGCCTCGCGTGTACGGGTCCTTTTCGTCGATGGCGGCGGCCAACATGCGGATGGAGCCCAAGAACAGCTCGCGATTTTCCGCGGCCGCTTTCTTTAGCTGGTCGACGTACTCCTCGATGTCGCCGGCCATGCTGTTGAATGTTTCCGCCAGCTCACTGATTTCGGCGGCGCCATGCACCTCCGCGCGCTCGTGGAATTCCGCGCGGCTGATCGCGCGCGTGGACTGCACCAATCCTTGAATCGGGCGCGTGATGCCCAGCGCGAAAAGGTACCCGAAAATCAGCGCAACGGACATCGCGCCGAGCACGAAGCGCAGGGCTTCGGCCGTTAGTTCGCCGACGCCCGCGTCGATGCGCGCGTCGTTCAAACTGCGTTGCGCGACCACTGCCCAGCGGAGCTCCGGAATGGTGCTGTACGTTCCGATCATTTCCACTTTGTGGCGTTTATTGGGTCCGGCCATGAAGAAGTTGGTGGTTTGCGTGGCGCGCAGGTCCTGCGGCAGTTCCGTCACTTGCTTGACCAACGGCGAATCGGACGCCTCGTTGCTGCCGGGCACCAGATCGCGCGTGGGATACGCCACCACGTGCCCGCGGATATCTACGATGTAGACGGTGCGGTCTCGCACGCTCGCATCGAGCAGGCGCGCCTGCAGACGATCGAGCGACACGACTGCGGCGAGCATCCCCGTAAAGTGTCCGTCCGAAAGCAGCGGAACGGACAACACCAGCGCCGCATGATTGGCGGGCCCGAGCGCGAATGGATCGCTCAGCGACTCGAATCCCTGAATGCTGGAAGTGAATGCACGCCGCAGGTCCGCGTCCACGAACGGATCGCGGTCCGCGCTGAAGCTGCCTGCCGATTCTCCCTTCGCGTCTTTATTGACTGCGGTCGCGTAGAGGATGCTGGGATTGTTTTCGACAAAATCCTGCAAAAGCCGTGAAATTTGCGGGCCGTGGACGGGATCGTCCACGTCTTGAATCCAGCCCGCCAACGCCAGCACCTGCCGCTGACCGAGCAGTTGTTCGCGGAGGTTCTGCTCGAATTGCAAAGTCTCGCTCGCCAGCGAGCGAGTGATTTCGCTCTGCTGCACGCGCTCCGTGTCCTGCAATTTTTCTTCGCTGAGCCGCAAAACTTGGCGGTGATACAGCCACAGCGGAGCCACGCTGACGACCAAAAGAGCGCCGAGCACGATCCAGAGGATGCGCAGGCGCCGCGTCGCATGCGGATGGAGGGCTGAGTTGGACATATCTTACCGTTTGAAAGCGTAGCGAACGGGTCCTCTAAGGACAACGGGACTAAGGTACTAGCGTTGTCCGATAGGTCACCGGAAGAGTAAGCATCACCTGGGTTTGTTTCATTTGAGTACAGTCGGCCGCGAGGAGTTAGTTAGCGGCGGAACGAGAGACGGTTTTCCGTGCCGTCCATGAGCCGGCGTAAGTTGCCGCTGTGCTTCACTAGTACGAGAAGCGACACGAAGACAGTGCCCAGCGTTACAGTGGTTGGCGGAGCATGCCGCGGCGCGTAGAAAAGATAGACGAGAATTGGAAGCGCGGCTGCAGATGCCATCGAGCCGAGCGACGAATAGCGCCAGAAGCCAACCACCAAAATCCACAGCACGGCGGCGGCGGCCACCGCGAGGCCGCTGATTGGAAGGAACGCGCCGAACATAGTGGCCACTCCCTTGCCTCCCTTGAATCGCAGCCAGATCGAAAAAACGTGGCCGATCACCGCGGCCACCGCCGCGCCGATCATCCAGTGAGCGCTGGCGCTTCCGTGCACCCAGCGGGCGGCGATCCAGACGGCCAGATAGCCCTTTCCGGCGTCGCAAAGGAGCGTCAGGATTCCCGCGAAAGCGCCCGCGGATCGCGCCACGTTCGCGGCGCCGATATTGCCGCTGCCGGTGGAGCGCACGTCCCGTCCGCGTAGCGCTTTCACAATCAGAAAGCCGAAAGGAATGGACCCCAGCAAGTAAGCGATTGCGGGAATCGACCAGTACAGGGTCACTCGGCTCCTTTTGTGAAACGATAGGTGTCGATCTTCTTGTACTCCGCGCCGGAAGGCTTCAGCTTGCTTTCGAAAAGATAAAAGGCTGTTTCGCTTGCCGATCCGAAATCGGCGGATTGCAGTTCCGCGGCGGCGCGCACCAGAGATTCGATGCCGCGCGGCGATTCGATGCGCGCCAGCGTCAGATGCGGGACGAAGGCGCGCTTTTCACGCGGGATCCCCATGTGCTCGAGGGTGTTTTCGATATGCGCCGCAAGCTGCGCGAGGTTTGGCGACGATTCCACTGCGCACCAGACTACGCGCGGGCGCCGCGAATTGGGAAAAAATCCAATACCGCGATAGTGCAATTCTGCTGGGCCGTCGGAGCGGACCGCTGCGAGCGCGGCTCGCAAATCGTCCAGCTTCTGTGTATCGCCATCGCTTACGGCATGTCCTATGAATTTAAGCGTCAGATGCATCGACTCCGAGCGTACCCAGCGCGCTCCGCGGAATTTTGGTTTGAGCCGCCCGATTGCATCGGCCAAGGATTTCCGGATCTCATCCGGCAAATCGAGCGCCACGAAGAGGCGCACGTCTAGCTCCGTCCGGGCACGGCAAATAGAAAATGGCGGCGGACCATATCCAGCGCGTTGAGCGCGGCGAAATTGCGGATACGTTCGCGATCACCTGGTAATTGAAATTTGCGCTCGCTCTTGGAACGTTCGTCGGCGATGCCTATATATACGAGTCCCACCGGTTTTTCCGGTGTTCCGCCATTGGGTCCGGCGATCCCGGTGATTCCCACGCCAATCGTGGCGCCAGAGCGCTTGCGAATCCCGTCCGCGAGCGCCATCGCCACCTCGGCGCTAACTGCTCCCTTGGCGGCGATCGTTTCGGCGGGAACGCCCACGAGGCTCGTCTTCAGCTCGTTGCTATAGCAGACCACCCCTCCCAGAAAATACGCCGAGCTTCCTGCGTAATTCGTGATGCGCTCGGCCAGCAAGCCTCCCGTGCAACTTTCGGCGACGGCGATGGTGGCGTGGTTCTCAGTGAGCAGTCTCGCGACAATCTCTTCGATGAATTCACCGTGCGTGGAAACCAGATTCTGGCCGAGCGCGAGCGCCATCTGGCTAACGATTTCATCGAGCATTTTCTCGGCTCTCTCGGGATCGTCCGACCAAATGCACGGATGCAATTCGATGCCGCGCGCGGTGGCCAGAATAGTGGTTTCCGTTTCCGGATAGGCGGCGTAAAGCGGTGAGACGCGCTGCTCCACGTCCGATTCGAAGAGTCCGCTGATGCGCAGATCGCGGGTGAAAAGCCGATCGCGAATCGCCAAGCGTGAAAGACGGGGTTTCACTTCGGCTTCCATAATCGCGCGCAATTCGTGCGGCACGCCAGGAAGCAGAACGATAATGCGGCCCTTCGTTTCGATCCATTGCCCGGGTGCGGTGCCTTTAGGATTCGGCAGCGCCGAGGCGCCTTCAATTACCAGCGCCTGGCGCGCGTTGATTTCCGGCATGGTGCGGCCGAAGCGGCGGAAGCGCTCGCGAATTCGTTCCAGCATGCCTTCGTCGCAGACCAGTTTTCGTCCCAGCAAGTCGGCCACGGTTTGGCGAGTCCGGTCGTCGTCGGTCGGTCCGAGGCCACCGCAAGAAACCACCAGATCGGCGCGGTCGAGCGCGTGGCGAAATGACGAGTGCATTTCCTCCGGAGTGTCGCCCACCACGGCTTTGCTCACCACGCGGACGCCTACGCTGTTCAGTTCCGAGGTGAGGAAGAGCGAGTTGGTGTCGAGCCGGTACGGTGTCAGCAACTCCGACCCGATTGCGATGATTTCCGCCTTCATCCGGGATCAGCCCGCCGCAGGCAAGCCCTCGACGTCCCAGTCGATTGAGAAGAGGGCGTTATTTGTGGTGACGAAAGCGCGGTGCGAAGGAAGCATCGCCAAACCGACGATGTTGCTGCCGCTGACGGCCAGTTCCGCGTCGGCCTGCGGATCCAGGCGGACGATTCCGCGGCGACCGGAAAGAGACGCCGCCACGTAGAGATTTCCCGAGCGATCGAATGCCATTCCCTGCGGACGCCCCAAGCCGCGGAAAAACACGCTTACTTCGCCCGCGGGATTGATGCGGTACACGCGGTCGTAACTCGAAGTCGTGGGGCCGGTGACGAAAAGCTCGCCCGCAGGACTAAAAGCGAGGTGGTACGCGGAAATGGACGGCTCAAGTGTGGCGAAAACGAAAATCTCGCGATTGGCGCCGATTTTGAAAATCGTGCCGCTACGGTCGCCGACGTACAGGTTTCCAACCCTGTCGAACGCAAGTCCGGTGGCGATGCCCATGCCTTCGATCCATTGCATCGAGCGGCCGTCGTGCGAGATGCGGTGGATGGTGCCGTCGTTGCGGCAGGAAACGTAGAGAAATCCCTCGCGATCCATAGCCAGCCCGGTGGGATTCATCAAGTCGGTGATATACGGCTTCACCGTGAAATTCGACGTGATTTTGTACAGCGAAACAGGCACCTTTTGGCCGCGCCGTCCGCTGAACGTCGCGTAGATATTTCCTTCGGCATCCACGGCGGGATTGCCCACGGGATGAAGGTTATCGACGATCTGGCGGCCGAGCGCGAGCGGGAATGGAGAGCTTTCGATCGTTCCCAGGCAGACGCGCACGGCTCCGCCCGCGGCTCCGTCCGGCACGCGGGCAATTAGCAGGTTCTCGGATGCCATCATCAGGCTGCCCTCGGCTGGGCCGAATTGGACGTGCGGGCGTACGTGGTTGCGCGAGCTGAAGCCGCTGCCGCGAATAAAAATCTCGCCGCCCGGCAGGGCCGCGACCGGTCTGACGCTCTCGATTTTTGGCGCGCCGTTCATTTAGGAGTGGCTCTTCACGATACGCAGAACGGCAAAAGAAAATTCCTCGCTCCGCTTCGGGATGAGGCACTGGACGTGGTTTGCTCGCTCATAACCCGAAGCCTCGCGCGGCCCACAGGCAGAGACCCGCGTAAATCCCTGCCATCCAATCATCCGCCATGATGCCCCAGCCGCCACGGAGCGATTCCGCCTGGCGAGCCGGAAAAGGTTTCCAAATATCAAATACGCGGAAAAGTATAAAGCCGAGAAGCAGATATTTCCAACTAAGCGTCGATTGGTAGGTGATGAAGCCTAGTCCGCCCGGTGCCCATGAGTGCGCCGCAGATCTTCCCCAAACGGGCAAGATCGATCCGAGCAACAGCGCCAGATACTGGCCGGACACTTCGTCGATGACGACTCTTTGAGGATCTTTTTGCAGCCAATGCCGAGCGGAGCGGCTGGCAACAAGAACACCCAGGAGTGCTATGAAGATGGCGACGACAACTTGAATCACCAGCAAGGGGTCCACGGAAACGTTACCAACGGCCACGGACTGAAAGCCGCTTGCGCCAATGTCATCGAGGATCTGAAAGGGTATGAGGACCAGAACTAATCCTGCCAGGGAACCAAACGTGCCAGGGGCGGCGGGGATGTAGCCGAGGCCGCAGGCGGTGGCAAGAAAGAGAGAGATGCGCGGTTTCTTGTGCTGCGGGGAAGCGGCGTTGCGCGATTCCGAGGATGCGTGCGGCGAAGAATGCGTGCTCGAGTTCATCGCCTGTTGCCTTGCGCGCCATCTTCCTCGTGATTCTCGTCGCTCGGCCGCGAGGCACTGGGGTCGGCGCCTTCGAATTCAGACTCGTCGAAGATGGGCTGGCTGATGCGGTACTTTTCGCTGGCCCAGTTTCCGAGGTCAAGCAAGCGGCAGCGCTCGCAGCAGAATGGGAAATCCGAGCTTTTTTCTGAATCCGTCGGCTTGCGGCAGATGGGGCAGCGGGCGGTCATTTCTGCTTACCGGGTGCTCAAAATCGGGAAAAGCTCTTTCGCCGGAGAAGCAATTTCAATTTCGTTGGCAGGTGGCGCTGCGAACTCGACGGCGCGAGCGATCAGGTCGTAGTCATTCGATTCGGTGACTTCGATGGTGGCGAGAGTTCCCGCCGCGGGCAGGGCAGAGGCATCGGAGACGCCCTCGAATTCTGTGATGTAGACTTTGCCGTCGATATCGGGCGCCATGCCTTCCAGACGCGCTTCCCAGACGAGATCGGTATCTTTCGAAGGGCCTTCGATCATTGCTTGCAGGCGCTGGCCAACCCGACTGCGCAGCTTGCGCGCGCTGATTTTCTTCTGAATGGACATTAGCGTATTGCGACGGCGGGCGATGGTTTCCGCATCGACTTTTTTCTCGTGTGAGAAGCTCGCGGCTTTGTCTTCGTCCGAGTAGGAGAAGACGCCCATCCAATCGAATTCAGCGGCGCGGACGAAGCTGCAAAGCTCGCGGAAATCTTTTTCGGTTTCGCCGGGAAAGCCGACGATGAACGACGTGCGAATCGACACGCCGGGGATCGCGCGGCGGATCCTTTCGAGCATCTTCAGGAATGCGTCGGCGTTGGCGCCGCGCTTCATGCTCGCTAGAACGCTGCGGCTGGCATGCTGCAATGGAACGTCCAGATATTTCACCAGGCGCGGATGCTCGGCAATGGTGTCCAGCAATTTCGGCGTGATGCGATTGGGATAGCAGTAGAGGAACCGCACCCAATGCAGGTCTTCGACTTGAGCAAGCCGTGCGAGCAGCGTGGGAAGACCGTCGCGCAGGCCGAGATCCTCGCCGTAGTAGGTGGTGTCCTGCCCAATGAGGCAAATTTCACGCACGCCCGCGGCGGCGAGATTTTCCGCCTCGCGCACCACGGACTCGAAGCGGCGGCTGCGAAATTTTCCGCGCAGTTGCGGGATCACGCAGAAGGTGCACGGGTGGTCGCAGCCTTCGTTGATTTTGATGTACGCCGAGTGGCGCGGAGTGGAGAGAATCCGCGGCGTGAGGTCGTGGTAGAGATACGTTGGCAATTCCGCGCCAGCGTTTGGGTTTGTGGCGGCGTTTAATTCGCCCTGGCAAGCGGCGAGGATCTTTTCGACTTCGCCCGTGCCGATCACCGCGTCCACTTCCGGGATTTGCTGCTGGATTTCATTACGATAGCGTTCCACCAGGCAGCCGGAGACGATCAATTTTCGCGCGCGGCCGAATTTTTTGTACTCGGCCATTTCGAGGATCGAGTTCACCGATTCCTGCTGCGCCGGAGCGATGAAGCTGCAGGTGTTGACGACGAGCACGTCGGCCTCACCGGCGCGTGGCGTAAGTTCGTATCCTGCGCGAGTGAGGATGCCCATCATCACCTCGCTGTCGACGAGGTTCTTCGGGCAACCGAGGCTGACGAACCCGACCTTGGGTACGTTAGAAGGGGGCATGTCAGATCGCCCCTCCTTCGGAAATGAGAGCGATTTTGGAAACGCTGAGGCGAAAGAGGGGCGAAAAATTCGGTGCACCGGGACGTTCCGGGTAGGAGCATTCTATTATTATTATTTTCAATGACTTACGAGTAGTTCTACTCGAATGCCTGTTCCGGGTGACCACCCCAAAGCGCGGAGCGCTTCGGTGGGGGCCCCGGGTAGATGCGGACCAGTGGCTAGCGGTGAGCGGCGAGTGGCTAGAACGCGAATACGCGTGTTGGGTCAACAAACAAAGACGCAGGTAGGCAAAGAAGTAGCGAATACCCACTCGATTGCCGCTGTGCGCAAGGCTTCGGCGCCTCCCTGGCGCTCGCGATATGATGTTTGGCCTCATTCTTCCTCTACCCTCGTCAACTTCCACACCGGGGCGCAAATAAACCCAGCTAACAGGCTGTCATAGTGCGGGAGAGAGTGCAAGAGGCGGGAGCAGGAGGCAACGGAGCAAGAGATTGAAGACAGGGGGCGGGCAGCCAGGAGGGAGCGAAACACGCAGGCCAGCAAGCAGAGCCTTTATCGCGATGCGGGGTTACGGGAGCGGAGGAGGTCGCGGATGGAGCGAAGTAGGGCGGACATTTGCTCGACGCGCGCGGGGTGTTCGCCGAAGCGCGCGGATTGGTAGAGTTCAGTCATCTGCGCGACGGGAGCGGCGAATTCCGGAGAGGAAATGGCGGACGCGAATTCAAGCGCGGTTTGCGCGGGCGATTTGCGCCAGCCGCGCTTTTCGAGCAGGCGCAGCATTTCGGAATATTCAAGAGCGGCCAGGCTGGCAGTGGTGTTGCCGCTATGCGCGCGCAGGCGCCAGCGGGCGACCATGTGGCGGATGAGCGCGCGCCCGCGCATGACAAAGAGCAGTGCAACCAGCAGCACCAGGAGCGACGGCAAGAAGTACGGCGAGGCTTCGGTGCGGCGGTCGAGCGCGAGGATCGCGTCGAGGGCCGCTTGCTCGCCGCGCTGGTAGAGATCGCGTGCACGTTTGGTCCAGCTTCGCGAAGCTGAGTGCATGTTGTGGCCGAGCGTGAGCTGATGCGAGAAGTCGTAATTGACCACCCACTCGCTCCAGTTGTACTGAAACCAATCCCAATAGAGGCCGACGCGGTCGAAAATGCCGCCCCGCTTTTCGTTTCCGCCGGGAGTGGGATCAAATGTCAGCCAGCCGTAGCCGGGGAAGTAGACCTCGACCCAGGCGTGCGCGTCGCTGGCGCGGATGATGTAGTCGCCGGCAACGGGATTGTATTCGCCGGGGGCGAAGCCGGTAACGTAGCGTGCCGGAATGCCGAGCGTGCGGAGCATGATCGTCATCGCCGAAGCGAAATATTCACAATGGCCGGCGCGCTGGACGAAAAGGAAATTGGCGAGCGGATCGGCCGGCACGGGGCCCTTGAGGTCGAGCGTGTAGCGGTAATGCGTTTGGAGATAAGCGGAAATCGCCGACGTGCGATCATATTCATCGTGTGAATGCGCGGTAGCGTCCATGGCGAGCTTGCGGATGCGCGGATCGAGGCGCGCCGGCAATTGCAGGTACTGTTCGCGGATCGTCAGCGGAAATCCGGGCGATGCTTTCCGCAATTGGGTGGGAGCCACCATCGGCAGGAAAGAAATGGCGTCGTAGCGGGTGGTGATGGCGTTGTGCGCGGGATTGAAGATCGAGCCGGTGGGATCGCGTAATAGGTATCCGGTGCGCATCGGGCCGAGATGGGAGACCCCATCGGCGAAGTGTCCGCGGAGCTCGGCAACGTGGGGGGCAAGGAAAATCGCGTCGGTGGCGATCGGCTCCATGAGGATGGTGTAACGCAACCGGGTGAATCGGACGCCGCGGACCGGAAGCGGAGGAGAGAAAATATATTCGCCGTCGGCGCCCGGGCTGACCACTTGCTGATGCCATGGCGGCGTAAACCAGTGTTTGCCATCGAAATTGGTGAGCACGATGCCGCGCCAGTGAACGTCCTGCGCCAGCGCCGGACTGCCAAACACGTGAATGCGCATCACCACGGAAGTGTTTTGCTGGATTTGGCCGATCTCGCCGAGCGTGACGTCGTTGCTGAACCCGGTCATCAAATTGGGGCGGAGATTGAGTGCGCTCAGATAGCCGGTGGTAAAGCGCGGGATCAGGAAAAAGAGGACGCCTCCGAGCGCGAGCGCGCTGATGGCCACCAGCACGGACATGATAAGAAGAGCGCGATTCAGCCGTGTTGCCAGAGGCGATCCAGCATCGACCGTCGGGGAGACGGCTCCGGTGGCGCTGCGGCGCATTTCGAGCGCGACGAAAGTGGAGACGGCGAGGACCAGGAAGATCGCCAACGCGGCAAGGAAGCCGGTACCGACGGTTAGGATGGCCGAGGCCAACATGGTTGCGATGGCGAGCAAGGCGAGAAAGGCGTGGTCGCGTCCCGTGCGCGCGGAGCACAGGCGGACCAGTGTGGCGAACAGAAGCAGATGGATGGTGGCCAGAAGCGCCGCGTACATGAGCGGGTTGGGTGCACCGGCGGCGAGATTGCTCGACAGCCCCCAGAGATCAAACGGGAAAAAGAGGAAATAGGCGAGCACCATGCCCGTGGCGACGCGGGAAGAAAGCTCTGGGCCGCGCGCGCGCCACAGACGAAAGGCTTTGTATGCCAGCACGACCGGCGGGACGAACGTCGAAATTGGGTCGAGCTTGCCGGTGGTGACGATGGCGAGCACGCCCGTGGAGACGAGCAGAAACAGCGAAATTTCGAAGTAGCGCTGCACCGCCGGAAGGGCCGCGGGCGTCTGCAAAATGGGTTGCAGGGCGGCGCGATCAGCAGTTTGGGCGGCGGAAGCCATGGCTATTCGATGCTAACACCGGCTGCGAGCTGGCTGGCGGCGGGTGGCGATCCAGGATGCGAATCGGCTAACGGAAGCGTTTTGCGGCCTCCGGGGCACGGAATTGCCTCGCCGACGGAGAATCGCCGTCCTGGATACTGCCCAGGTATGGCGTGTGAAGCTTCACAACACACCAAGGTTGAACGCAGGTCAATCGGCTGGGGGCGGGCCTCGGCCGCGCGGAGAATCGCTCGTGCGGGCCGTGGCGGCGTTAGGCAATCCGCGGATCAGAGGCTATTTCGCGGCCGCGGCGGCAATTTTGCGGGTGGCGCTGGAAATGGGCAGGGTATGCAGCGCGTCGAGACGCAACGCGCGCGAGCGGGCCAGCTTCGGCAGGCGCGGGACGCATGCGAGAAACGGGAGGAGCGTAACGTTGCGAAAGGTGACACCGTGGCGCGCGGCAGGCAGAGCCTCAAGTGCGAGGGTAATTCCGTCAAGCGCAAGCGTGGCGCGGAGATGCTTTTCGAGTTCGGCGCGGGGATGGCGCGAGACTTCGATGGCGGGGAACTGCCACATACGCGAGAAAAGCACGCCATCGTGCGCGCCGGGGTCGCGCACCAGAAGCGTACGGCCGCGCGGGTCGCGGAGAATCGCGGCGGCAATGCGAACGTGGACGGCAGCGGGCTTGCGGCGCGGGGCGGGAATTTTGCCTGTGAGATTGTGCGCACGGGCGCGGCAATGCGCGGCAACGGGACATTCGTTGCAGCGGGGATTTTGCGGCGTGCAGATGGTTTCGCCAAGTTCCATGAGCGCTTGATTCCAGTCGCCGGGTGCGGAATGCGCGAGAAGTGAATCGGCGATGGCCGAGAGTTGACGCCACCGCCGCGGAGCGCGCAAGTCGCCGCGAATGGCCAACAGGCGCGCGAGGACGCGAGCCACGTTGCCGTCGAGGACAGCAAGCGGGACGTCGTAAGCGATGCTGAGGACGGCTGCGGCAGTGTAGCGTCCGATGCCTGGCAGCGCCAGCGCGGCTTCGAACGTGCGCGGAAATTTGCCGCTATGGCGCGCAATAATTTCGCGTGCTGCTGCTTGCAGATTGCGCGCCCGGCTGTAATAGCCGAGCCCGGACCAAAGGCGCAGGACTTCAGCCTGCGGGGCGCCGGCGAGCGAGGCGACATCCGGAAAGCGTTCGAGGAACCGCTGGTAATAGGGAAGCACGGCGGCGATGCGCGTCTGCTGCAGCATGATTTCGGCGACCCAGACACGATAAGCGTCGTGGCTTGCGCGCCAGGGGAGGTCGCGCCGATGGCGGCGATACCAGGCGAGGAGAGCGCGCTGGAATTTTGCGAGTTCGCGCTGCGCGAACGGAGGTTTCATGCGGCGGTATTCTCGCATGAAGTGCTACGGCTAACCGAGCGATTGAAGAGGTCTGTCGGTCCGACAGCTTTTCATATTACAGCGGCGGCAAGCCGCAGCACTCCACACATTGCGGCGTAAGCGAGGTTGCAGTTTGGTGTAAACGCGACTCGCGTTCACGCACAGAGAAAGGCTGCCGCGCTGGAGCGCCGCGCTACACAACCGGGTGGCGGAATAATAAAGACAGAGTCGCCGGGCATAAATTTCCCTCGAAATGACAACGAGTGGGGCGCGCCGAGTTGTTCGCCCTGAAACCCGGCTAATCCGTAGATGTTGCTACAGCTGGTCGATGAAGAGGAAGTATGAGGAAGACCAGAGCTGGGTGGGGATGGTCCGCTGGGGGCGGGCGGTGAGGATGATTTTGAAGATTTCGTTTTCGCCGGCAAGGGTATCAAGGAATGCGCCACCGCGAGCGGAGGAATCCGGGCTGGTGACCGGCTGGACGAGCGCGAGTTCGCGGAGCGCATCGTAGATGATTTCGCCGGCGGGCGCGAGCGGAGTGGAAAACGCGTGGGTGCGAAACTGCAGGACGGAGTGCAGTTCGTAAAAGTGCCACGCTATGCACGCGGCCAGGGAGACGGCGCGCTCGAAGCGCGCACGATATTCGTCGGCGGAAGGCGAGCCGTCGGCGGAGGGCGAGGGGCCGATGAACGGGTCGAGAACGAGCATCAGGCGGCGTTCATCTTCGCGCGAGAATTCGCGGACCATCAGATGGCCGGACTTCGCGGACACTTTCCAGTCGACGAAACGGGCGCTATCGGTGGGCAGATAGTTGCGCAGGGAATGCAGTTCGTGGCCGCGCCCGCGAAAACTGCTGGCGATTTCCCCGCTGAGCAGCGGAAGAATTTCGTAGAACTGGTCGGTCGGTTCAACGCGCGGATAGACGGTAATGGAAATATCGGACGAGACGCGGCGCGTTTTCTCAAAAAAGCCGAATGGGAAACGAGTGCGAATGCCGAAGGAGTCCTGGCGATACACACCGCGGCGTGCGAAGCGCAGCTCGACTTTTTGCGCGGCGGAGCTGACGCGCGCGAGATAGGGGAAAAAGACCGGGCGAGTCAGGATGTGCGCGTCGTTGGTTTCGGCTTTTTCATCCTTGGCGGTTTCGCCGACAACGCGCAGCGAGAACGAGGGCCAGAGAAGCTTTTCGTTGTGCAACTCAACTTCGGAGAGGATCGGCTGCTCGGCAAAGATGTGCTCGGGCAGGTCGAGCTTGAGGCTGACGCCGGTGAGCACCACACGGGAAAGCACGCCGGAGATTAAGATTCCGGCGAGCGAGCAGGCGAGGATCAAGAAGAGCAAGTTGTTGCCCGTATTAACGGCGGCAAGCACGAGAATGAAAACGGCGGCGAGATAAATGATGCCGTCGCGGGTGAGGCGATAGTCGATCTGGTAGGCAATCCAGCGCAGGCTAGTGCGCTTGGCCATTGCCGGGACGATGGCGATGGCAACCCAGGCGGCGAGTCCCAGCGCGATCACCGTGGTCACCAGAGCGAAGCCGAAGCGGCCTTCCTGCGCAGCCGCGGCGGAAACGAGCGCGACCGCCATCGCCACGGCTAGCACCAGCATCGCCACGGCGAAATTGCGCCAGGCGGAACGTTCGCGCGGACGGAAAAATCGCGAAAAGCGCGACGCGGGTTTTCGCGGGACGGCGAGGGAGTTCACGGGATTCTCCGGCGCAAGTGGATTGACCGGAATGCCAAAACCTGGCGCATGGCTAGATCGGAACGCGGGTCGAGTCGATGATTTCGCGCAAAATGGCTTCGGCCTGCTCGGTGCGCTTTTCAGTGGAGACGTAACGTGAGCTGACGACCACGCGGTGCGCGAAGATGTGGACGAACAAACGCTTAAAATCGTCGGGCAAGCAATAATCCCGGCCCTCGAGAAAGGCCCGGGCTTGCGCGGCACGGTGCAGCATGACTGCGCCTCGCGGGCTGACGCCGAGGCTCAGGTGTTCGGTCTGGCGCGTCCGTTCCACGATTTCGAGCGCGTAATCGAGAAGGCTATCGTCGCATTTCACGCGTGAAACGGTTTCCTGAGCGGCCTCCACGTCCGCTGCATCCATACTCGGTTCGATCCGGTCGATAGGGGCCATGGCGGAACTATTGCGAATGATTTCTTTTTCGCTGGCTCGCGCGGGATAACCCATGCGGATGCGCATCAGGAAGCGGTCGAGCTGCGATTCAGGCAGAGGATAGGTACCATGGTGCTCGATGGGATTCTGCGTGGCGAGAACCATGAACGGTTTCGGCAATGGGTGAGTGTGATTATCGACGGTGATCTGCGACTCGCTCATGGCTTCGAGCAGCGCGGACTGCGTTTTCGGCGTGGTCCGGTTGATTTCGTCGGCGACGATAATATTGGCGAAAACCGGGCCGGGCTTGAATTCGAATTCCTGCGCGGCCGGATTGTAGACGCTGACGCCGATCACGTCGCTCGGCAGCAGATCGGATGTGAACTGAATTCGCTGGAACGAGCAGCGGAACGAACGAGCGAGAGCTTGCGCCAGAGTCGTCTTGCCAACGCCGGGTACGTCTTCAACCAGCAGATGGCCCCGCGCCAGTAGAGCGACGAGCGCGAGCTGGATGACGTCATCTTTGCCTTTGACGACTTGGGCGACGGAGCGCTGCAGTTCGGCAAAGGGGCCGTTTGCGGCGCGGGCGATGGTGTTCGTAGCTGTTTGCAATTCCTGTGGCCTTCTGTAAAAATGAGTCGGCATGGGGTTCCTTATGAAACCCATCCAGCCGTCTTCTGCTGCAAGCGCTTCGAATTCGGGCGATTAGCTCAGTGGTTAGAGCGCTCCCCTCACACGGGAGAGGTCCAAGGTTCAAGTCCTTGATCGCCCACCATTTCCCGCATGCCCTTCTCGACGAGCCTCACGGAAGTCCCGCGATAATTCTAAGGGCACGCAAAATGATGCGACGCGAGCCTGCATGCCTACTGTTTGATTCTGCCACGAATCGAGAGGCTGCCTAGGGGCGCATTTCATCGCATGTGTCCAAAGTACGCCAGCGCGCGTCGATATAGCCCGGTGCGCAAACGGACAGTTCGCTCCGGCGAATCGGCGACTTGCCGAACGCGGCGGCCGAGGACCATCTTTTCTTGAACCCGCGTAAACCGGAGCGGCGCGCCTTGCGTCCAACGAATTGATGTAGAACTGGCGGCGCGAAGTGCGGCGTAAGGACGGGGGGCGCGAATGAACTGGCGCAATCGACGGACGGCAATGCTAGTCGGGATCATGGGAGCCGGTGCGATCGTCGCCGCGCTAATTCTGGCGATGGGCGCTCCGGCGACGGCGGAACCGAAGAGCGCGAATGCGGATGCGCCGGTGGCGAGCACGGGGCGCTTGTATTTTCTGAATACGCGGGGGCGGGAAGTGATGTCCGCGAACACGGATGGCTCGAACGTGCAGGAAGTGGCGAACACGGCGGGAATGCCGGATGGCATCGCCGTCGATCAGGCCGCCGGGCAAGTATATTGGACGAATATGACGACGTTCAATCCAGGAGCGCGTGACCGGCGTCCCGCAGGGCGCGGTGGCTGGATGGCGAGGTTTGGCGCCGGATCCCTGCAGCGCGCGGATTTGAACGGAAGCCACGTCACGACGGTGGTGCCGAGCGGCGGAACATATCGTCCGAAGCAGATGACCATCGATTTGAAGGATGGCAAGTTGTATTGGTCGGACCGCGAGGGCATGCGCGTGATGCGTTCGAATCTGGATGGCTCGGATGTGGAGACGCTGGTGGAAACCGGAAAGAGGGTCGAAGGAGAACGCGGCGATCCGAAAAACTATTGCGTTGGAATTGCGCTCGATCTGGCGCGCGGGCAAATGTATTGGACGCAGCGCGGTGGCCGTTCGAATGACGGCAGCATCCGGCGGGCCAGCATCAATATTCCCAAAGGCGAGGACCCGGCGCACCGAACCGACATTCAGGTGCTTTTTGACCAGATGCCCGAGCCGGTTGATCTGGCGCTCGATTTGAAGACGCGGACGATGTATTGGACTTCCGATGGCGGCGATGGGCCGGGCGCGGATACGGTGAGCCGCGCGCCTATGGACCCTCCGGCCGGATACGATCCGGCGCATCGCAAGGACCAGCAGATTCTGGTGAGCGGGCTGCGTGGCGGAATCGGAATCTCTCTCGATTTGAAGCGTGGACGGATGTTTTTCACCGACTTGGGCGGAAACGTTTACAGCGCGAATCTGGATGGCTCCGACGAGAAAACCCTGCTCAGCGACATGGGCGGCCTGACAGGGATTACTTACGTGGCGTCGGAGTAGTTGGCTGAGGCTCTTCCTCATGCTTGTCACTACCGCGACGGAGTGGCCCGACGACCTTGAGCAGAGATTCTTCGGCACCCCTCGACGGATCACCTTAGAATGACACATCGCTATGCGTGGTTTTGATCGACGAGTGACCCTACAGGCTCCGACGACGGGAGCGAAGCGAAGGGATCATTCAGGGCTCCCAGATACCATATTCGGCGCGCAATTTCGTACAATAGACGCACGATGAAAAGCTTCCTGCGGTTTTTGCAGATGCTGGCGCTGGGCGGCTGGATCGGCGCGATTCTGTATTTCGCGGCGGTGGTGACCGTCGCAGCCTTCGCGGTGCTGCCGAACCAGGATTTGGCGGGATCGATCGTTGGTCGCACCATCGGAGGGCTGCACGATTTTGGAATCGCCGCGGCGATAATTTATTTGATCGCGGCGGTTTTGCTGAGGCGGTCGCCGAAAGGATTTGCCAGACCCGCGGCAATCGGCGTGGAATTGATGCTGCTGTTGACGCTGGTATCGCAGGAACTCGTGATTCCGCGCATGGATGTGCTGCGGGCGCGCATGGGGTCCGTGGCAGCGACGGCTGCAACGAATCCACTGCGCGTGCAATTCGACAGGCTGCACGGAATTTCGGTGGATTTGGAAGTGGCTATTCTGGTGATAGGGCTCGTGGCGTTGTTTTTGACGGTTCGCGAGATTGGGACGGTGAAGTCCGCGCCGGTGGAAATTCCCGCCGAAAAAGTCCGTCTATCGTGATTTTTTTGCGGAAAGCTTCTTAACAACGATTCCGACTTTCTTTTTCGAAGAAGGCTTCTTAACTACGATTGTCGCTTTCATTTTCGAGCCTTTTGTTTTGGTGATTTTGCGGGCGGATTTTCCAGCGTGGTCCACGGCGCGCCACATGTACCAGCTGGCGACGGTGCGATAGGGGCGCCAGCGTTCTCCAAATGCTGCGAGTTCGCGCGGCTTGGGAATCGCTTTTTTGCCGTAGGTGAGCGCGAATCCCTTTTGCACGCCGTAGTCGTGGATCGGCAACACATCGGGACGTCCCAGCCGGAAAATCAGAAACATTTCGACGGTCCACGCGCCGATGCCGCGGACGGAGACGAGCTGGTCGACCAGCTCCTGATCGGACATTTTGAGCGCGTCGTCCATCGTGGGGACGATGCCTTCGATGGTTTTCGCGGCCAGATCGCGAACGGCGGCGATTTTTGCTTTCGAAAGTCCCGCCTTGCGCAGCACCCGAAAATTCACGCGCAGGATTTCTTGCGGAGTGGGGCAGCAGCCGTTAGAGCCGAGAGCGCGGATGCGCTCGAAAATCACTTTCGCGGCTTTGCCGGCGATGCTCTGGTACGCGATTGCTTGCAACAGCGATTCGTAAGGCGTTTCCGTGTCGCGCAGATTCAGAGCAAATTCGGTCTTTTCGATCAGGCGCGCGAGTCGCCGGTCGACGCCGCAAAGGTGCGCGATGGCGGCTTTATGGTCGAATGGGTAGAGCGATTCTTCCGTCATGGCGACGGGAAAGGATAGCGCTCGCCGCGAAGTTCCACAACTCGCGGCTTTTCTCGAGCGGGCATCGAGTTTCGGGCCGCCGGGCTGTGCTAGTATCAAAAACTTATGCAAACAGGAATCATCGGACTGCCGCAGGTAGGGAAGACTAGTTTATTCAGGATACTCACGCGGGCGCGGGTGGAAGCGCGCAGCGCGCCGAACCAGGCGCATGTGGGCATCGCGCGCGTGCCGGACCAGCGAGTGGTGAAGCTCGCGGAAATCTTCAAGCCGAAGAAGCTCACCTACGCGTCCATCGAATACGTGGATATCGGCGGCATTCAGAAAGATCGCGAGAAAAATTCCGCGTCGCTGGTGCCGCTGCGCGAAGCGGACGCGCTGGCCCACGTGGTGCGGCTGTTTGAAGATCCGGCGGTGCCGCACGAAGGCGGCTCGCTGGACGCGATGCGCGATATCGAGAGCGTCGATATCGAGCTGATGCTCAACGATCTGGAGCAGACCGCCAAGCGCATCGAGCGCGTCGAAAAAGATATCAAAAAAAAGAAGGATCCGTTGCACGAAGCCGAATTGCAAGTGCTGCTGCGCTGCCGCGCGGCTCTCGAAGCCGAGACGCCGCTTCGCGAGCTGGAGTTCAAGCCCGAAGAGCAGAAGATGCTCACCGGCTTCATGTTTCTGACGCGCAAGCCGATGCTGTACGTCCTGAACCTGGGCGATGAAGAAGCCGCCGACGTGGATCGCGCGGTGGAGAAATACCATCTCGAAAAGCTGGCGTCGAAGCCGCACACGGCACTGGTGCCGTTCTGCGGGAAGATCGAATCGGAACTCGCCGATCTGGACGATGCCGAAGCCGCGGAAATGATGAGCGCGTATGGGCTGAAAGAGTCCGGGCGCGACCGCTTGATTCAGGCTAGCTACCGTCTGCTGGGGCTGATTTCGTTTTTGACCTGCGGCGAGCCGGAATGCCGCGCGTGGACCATCGAACGCGGCATGACCGCGCAAAAAGCCGCCGGCGCGATTCACAGCGACATCGAGAAAAACTTCATCAAGGCCGAAGTGGTCTTCTGGGAGGACTTGCTCGCGGCGGGAAGTTTTGCAGTGGCGCGCGAGCGCGGGCAGTTCCGCCTGGAAGGCAAAGAGTACGTCGTCAAAGATGGCGATGTGATTTTGTTCCGGCATTCGGGGTAAGAGAGCCAGGCTGGGTTGCCCTCTGACTTTCGAAAATTGGGGTTATCTCAATCTATATTTGAGCAGTGTTTTATGGACGACGTCGACTATGGTTATAAGTTTATGTCGAGCGAGGCAAATAGTGACCGGATTGGTCTCCTGCACCCCGCAGAAACTAAAAAAGGTTTGACCGATCGCCAAGTATTTCTCGTGCCCCTGCCCGTTCTCCCGGGCGTGTTGCCATGCCTCGAGTTCGGCTGTGTAGGCGGCTAGCCGGAATTCTGAGATTTGGAGGAACAGTTCGTGGTTTGGCGCGCTGCTCGTTTCGACCCGCTGCTTGAATTTCGCCACATAGTAACCCTCCACTTCATCGATCTTGGCCCCATGCAAAGCGCGAACGTCCTCGAACGCGAGGAGGCCGAAATAGACGGCGGAAAACTTGAAGAGAGCAAGCTCGACCTGTGCCACCTCGCGCTTAACGCCCTTATCGGTGAGTTCTTTTATCTCTTCTTCGAGTAACCGATGGTGTTCGGCGTCTTGCACTCCCACTGTGAGAGCGAATAAGAGAGACGCCATCTGCTCAGCCGAGAGCGAGGGTCTGGCGAATGAAAAATGGCGCAAAATCTGAGTGAGCACTATCGGTCACCCCTGTAGTTTAAATTGAGCCGAGTCGCCTCAGCGGGCAAATGCGAATTTATCAAATCTATCGAGTTGGTAAACATGCTGGGAATTAATGGAAGAGAGAGTTTCTTGATTGCGAGCGGGGGGAAGGACGACTGGTCAGGACGAGAGGTGGGGCGCAACTTTATGGCGCTCAGTGTGTTCGATACACTGTGGAGGCTATGGCCAGGTCCGACGTCCAACTGATGCTGGACGTGAAGGCCGGGGACGAGGAGTCCTTCGACCTTCTATTGCAGAAGTATCGCTCGCCGCTGGTGAATTTCCTGGGCCGCATGGTCCACGATCGAGCCACGGCGGAGGATTTGGCGCAGGAGGTGTTTCTGCGCGTCTATCGCGCGCGGAAGCAGTACGCTCCCAGCGCAAAATTCACCACCTGGCTTTTTCGCATCGCCACGAACCTGGCGCTGAATTCGCTGCGAGACACTCGGCATCAACGGATGGAAGTGTCGATCGACGCGCCGGCGAGCGATGAAGAAGACGCCATGCCGCGAGAGCTTCCGGCGCACGAGACGCGGATCGACGAGCACATGATCGAGCGCGATCGCGTGGAATTCATCCAGCGCGCGGTGGCGTCGCTTCCGGAAAAGCAGCGCGCGGCCGTGCTGCTGCATAAGTATGAAGAGATGGACTACGCGGAAATCGCTAAGGTTTTGAAATGCTCGGAAAGCGCGCTGAAGTCTCTGCTATTCCGGGCGTACGAGTCCCTGCGCGTGCAGTTGGCGCCACTGGTCGTTACCCAGCCTGTGGCGAACCCGGCGAGCGGCGCAGGGGAAGGAAGGCCAGCATGAAGTGCGAAGACGTACCGAATGAACTGATCGCGTCTGTGGATGGGCGAGCGAACGCTCGCGAGCGCTGCGGGATCGAAGAGCATCTTGCCGGGTGCGCGGCTTGCCGGACGCGCGCGGAAGAATTCCGCAAGCTTTCGACGGTGATGGATGAATTGCCGGCGATCGAGCCGTCATTTGGATTCGACGCGCGATTGCGACAGCGAATCGCCGCTGAGCCGCGCCGTTCGAGGTTCTTCTTTTTTGTGCCGCAGCCGCGGCTGGCGCTTTCGATCGTGCTGCTGGCGGCTTTGACGGTCTGCATCGTCAAACTACCGCTGGGTAACCCGGTGGCGCAGCCCGCGACTACCGCCGTTCAACAGGCAGACTTCAACGCCATCAATAATCTGGGTGTGCTGGAAAATTACGACGTGGTGACGAAGCTGGGAGCGCTATCGGAGCTGGTTCCGGTGCAGGGTGCCGATTCGCAGCCGAAACAACCGAGCAACGATGGTGGAGGCGTATAAATGCGGCTGAAACTCCTTGCCGTCGCACCGGCGCTGCTGCTCCTTTCGGGGCTGGCGGCGCAGCCCGCCTCGGCGCGGCTCGGTGCGCGATGGCCCGCCCGCAGGGAAGCTCGGCGCCAAGCGATTGCGCAGCGCAGGGCGGAGCGCCGTGAGGGGCGGCGTCCGAAAGTGCGCGCCATGGAGGGCTTGCCCTCCAAATGGGTGCAGAAGTTGCGAGACATGCCGCCAGCGGACCAACAGCGTTTTCTGCGGAATAACGAACGCTTCCGCAACCTGCCGCCGCGGCGCCGACAGCAGATCCGCCGGAACCTGAAGCGTTGGAACGGCCTCACGCCGGAACAGAAACAGGCGGCGCGAAATGCGGAGACAGCTCTCGAGCGCATGACTCCGCGGCAGCGCGCATACGTCCGCAATACGCTGCTGCCAAAATGGCAAGCTCTGCCGCGGAACCGCCGGCAGGTGATTCGCCGTCATCTGGCCATGCTGAGCAAAATGAGCCCGTCCGCACAGCAGGCGGCTCTGAACGATCCTCGCTTCCTGCAAGGCCTCAGCCCGGACGAGCGGGACATGCTGCGCAATCTGAACTCGCTGCGAAATCCGAATCCGCCATCGCTGTAAAGACCGCCTCGCGTTTTTCGGGAGGGTTTGCGGAACGCCACGCGAGTTTTCTCCCACTTTCCTCCACCGCCCGCAGAACTACTTTTTGGCTGCCCGCAAAGGCTGATTTCCGCAACCGCGCTGATTGACCGTTTCAGAACAATTTCCGCGCCGGCGCGCCGAGGCCGCGAGCCGTAGTGCACCGATCGGTAAACGCTACTAGGCATGGTGCAATCGCCCGATTGGCGCGAAACGACGCGGCGCGTTGCGGTTGATCGTCGTGATTCAAAAAAGTTTCTCATTTTGAATATTCCCCTTGACATGCGAGAGAAGGGAACTACAATCGGGGTCCAAAGTGGTAAGAAGTGGGACGCAGTGGTAAGCAGTGAATGGCAGTGGAAGCGGTGCTGATCGAGGCCAAAAGCCAATTGATCGCGAGAATCGACACGGCGGGCAGGGAATTCCATGCTGCGGGGCAACTATTCGGCGACGGTGGACGAGAAAGGGCGGGTGAAGGTTCCCGCGGACTTTCTGGCCGAATTGCGCAAGGGCGGAAAGAAGTTTTACGTGACCAGCGCGGCAGGGGACCACGCCCGGATCTATCCCATGAAAGTATGGGCGGAGATTGAACGAAAGCTCGCGAAACTTTCCTCTCACAACCGGGCCAAACAGAAATTCTTGGCGCGAACCAATTACTACGGTCAGGCAGTCGAGGTGGATGGGCAGGGGCGCATTTTAATTCCACCCGTGTTGCGGGAATCGGCGGAAATGAAGGGCGAGGTCGACGTTCAGGGGCAGCTTACGTACCTGGAAGTTTGGAACCACGCGCGATTCCTGGAACAACTGAACCGTAACCCGATTACGGCGGAAGACGAAAAGACGTTGGACGAGCTGGGCATTTAGCTCTTGAGCGTTTTGCATACGCCTGTGCTGGCGGCGGAAGTGATCGAGTGGCTCCGCATCCGGCCGGAAGGGACGTATGTGGACGCGACGACCGGGACGGGCGGGCATGCCGTGGAAATTGCCCGGCGACTGACGGCGGGACGGTTGGTCGGGCTCGATCGTGATCCGCAGGCGCTCGAAATCGCCCGCGAGAGATTGCAGCCTTACGACGACAAGGTGGTTTTGGTGCACGCAGAGTTTTCAAGGATCGGGGAAGTGGCAAGCGGGACGCTGGCAGGCGCGATGGCCGCCGGCCCGTACGACGGAGTGCTCGCCGATTTGGGAGTTTCCAGCTTGGAGCTCGACAGCCCTGAACGCGGATTTTCGTTCCGCTGGGCCGCGCCGCTGGATATGCGCATGGATCCCGATTCGCCGCTGACGGCGGACGACATTGTGAATCGCTGGCCGGAAAGAGATTTGGCCAATCTGCTCTACCAGAAAGCCGAGGAGCACGATTCACGCAGAATCGCCAGGGCCATCGTTCGAGCGCGTCCTATTCGCGATACCGAACACCTGGCAACGGTTGTGGCAGGAGTCCGAAAGGCAAGGGGAAGGCAGAGACTGCATCCCGCGACAAAAACGTTTCTGGCGCTGCGGATAGCGGTGAATCGAGAAGAGGAGGAACTCGAGC
>JBOGMX010000053.1:0-116288 GCA_050746725.1 Candidatus Acidiferrales bacterium
CCGCTGTGTTTCCGGCGAGCATCAAAGCCATCGCCGAATGGTTCCCGCGCAAAGAGCGTTCGCTGGCCACCGGCATCGCTAATGCCGGCACGAATTTCGGCGCCATCATTACACCGTTGATCGTCCCGTGGATCACCATTCACTGGGGATGGCGCGCGGCGTTCTACTTAGTCGGCGGAGTGGGGTTTGTCTGGCTGGCGGCTTGGCTGTGGATCTATCGCCCTCCCGAACAAGAACCCCGCTGCTCGCCCGCCGAATTGGCCTACATCCGCAGCGATCCTCCCGAGGCGACGGCCCAGATCAAATGGCTCTCGTTGCTGCCGTACCGGCAAACGTGGGCCTTCACGCTTGGGAAATTCATTACCGACCCGATCTGGTGGTTTTTTCTCTTCTGGATTCCCGATTTTCTGCAGCGAAAGCACGGTTTGTCCCTGACGCAGCTCGGCGTGCCGATCATGGTGATCTACCTAATGGCCGATGTTGGCAGCGTCGCCGGCGGGTGGCTTTCCTCAGCTCTCATTCAACGTGGGAAAAGCGTGAACGCCGCGCGGAAAATCGCCATGTTGGTCTGTGCGATTGCCGTGACGCCCATTGTGTTGACGTCAAGGGTCGCTTCCACCATTGGTGCGGTGCTTCTGATCGGGCTCGCCGTGGCGGCGCACCAAGGGTTCTCCGCGAACTTGTTCACGCTTCCGAGCGATATGTTTCCGCGCAGAGCGGTGGCGTCGGTTGTGGGGATCGGCGGCATGGCTGGAGCGGTCGGCGGGCTTTTGATTGCGAACATCGTGTCACATTTGCTCCAATGGACCGGCAGTTACGCCATCCCGTTCATGATCGCAGGCTCAGCGTATTTGATTGCGCTGGCGGTGATCCAGATGTTGACTCCTCGGCTGGAACCGGCCCCGATCGGCCCGGCGGATCTGCCCCATGACGGTGGCGTTGCGAGTTAATCTGTTGCTCACTCAATAGAGAGGCTCAACATGAATTTGCCGCTGCGTGAACCCAAAAGCTGCCGCTGGGATTTGATCGCGCTCGGAGAGGTGATGCTACGTTTCGATCCGGGCGACCGCCGGGTTTGGACCACGCGCAGCTTCGAAGTTTCGGAAGGCGGAGGAGAATATAACGTCGCGCGCAGTCTCAAGCGCTGCTTCGGCATGAATGCCGCGGTGGTGACCGCGTTCGTCGATAACCCCATCGGGCGCTTGCTGCAGGATCTGATTTATCAAGGCGGAGTCGATCAATCGCTCGTCCGCTGGGTAGAGGACGATGGCGTCGGCCGCAAAGCGCGCAACGGATTGAACTTCACCGAGCGCGGATTTGGTGTCCGTCCGCCGCTAGGGTGCTCGGATCGCGGCAATACTGCTATTTCTCAGTTCAAGCCGGACGAAATCGACTGGGACGAGATCTTTGGCCACCAGGGCGCACGCTGGTTTCACACCGGCGGAATCTTCTGCGCGCTTTCCGAGGCGACGCCCGAAGTAGCACTACGTGCAGTCAAATCCGCACGCAAACACGGCACGATCGTCTCTTACGATTTGAACTATCGAGAATCGCTGTGGAAATCAGCGGGTGGGAAGCAGCGCGCACAAGAGGTCAATTGCCGTATCGCCCCGTACGTGGATGTTCTGTTGGGCAATGAGGAGGACTTCTCGGCCGCACTCGGTATCGACGTCGAAGGGTTGGACGAGCATCTTTCGAAACTGGAGGTCGAAGCCTACAAACGAATGCTGGCGGTGGCGGCAAAGAAATTTCGGTCGTCGCTGGTGGCGGTCACGTTGCGAAAGGCGACGACCGCCTCGCGAAATGACTGGGGGGCCCTTTGCTACGACGGTGTAGAATTTTTCGAGTCCACGCAACGCAAGGATCTTGAAATTTTGGACCGCGTGGGTGGCGGCGATTCGTTTGCCTCCGGCTTGATTTATGGTTTGCTTGCCGGCAAAGGCACACAGTGGGCGCTGGAGTGCGGCGCGGCTCACGCAGCCCTGGCGATGACGACTCCCGGCGACACATCCATGGTCACTTTGAACGAAGTGGCGCGGGTGATGCGCGCGTCCGGAGCGCGCATCACCCGCTGATGCTTCGCGAAAGAACGTAAAGCTATGGCCAGCAAACAAGAGAGTTCGCAACGGATTGCGAAAGTGGGAGTCATACCCGTGGTGCGCGCGTCGTCGGCGCATGACGCGCTTCGGGCAGCACGCGCCTTGCGCGACGGCGGCATTCCAATCGTGGAAGTCACCATGACGGTTCCCGGCGCCATCGATGCGATCGCCGAACTCGCCAAATCCGAGAGCGGCATGCTGGTTGGAGCGGGCACGGTCCTCGATGCCGCGACTGCCGGGCGCTGCGTGGACGCGGGAGCGCAGTTCGTTGTAAGTCCCGGACTCAACGTGGACGTGGTCGCCTCGGTTCGCGCGCGCGGAATCCTGATGATGGCCGGCGCACTGACGCCCTCTGAAATCATGGCCGCATGGGAGGCCGGCAGCGACGTGATTAAAATTTTCCCCTGCGATGCGGTCGGAGGCGCGAAGTATATAAGGTCGATCAAAGGGCCGTTTCCTCAAATTCCCCTGATTCCGACCGGCGGCGTGAATCTCGATAACGTGGGCGACTTGATCCGTGCCGGCGTCGAGGCTGTCGGCGTGGGAAGCGAGCTGGTATCCAAAACCGCGCTGGCTTCGGGAGATTTAGGTCAAATTTCCGCGGCTGCGGCGAAGTACGTTGCGGCCGTCCGCGATGCGCGCAGCCAACAGCCCCAAACTGCTTCCCAGAAGCGATGACAAAAATGCTAAAGAGAACTCCCCGTGCGCTGCTGCTGATTTTCACGGCAATTCTTTTTTCGGCCGCGAGCACGCCGGCCCGCCAAGGCGGCAGCGTTTGGATCGGTACCTGGTCGGCTGCGCCGCAGTTGGTCGAACCGGCGAACGCGCTTCCCGCGGACGAACTGCGCGATGCGACGCTTCGGCAAACGATCCATTTATCGATCGGAGGCTCCGTCCTTCGGCTTCGCATCTCGAATAGCTTCGGCGTCGCGCCTCTTCATCTCCTGGCCGTTCATATTGCCCGGCCGGTTCCCGGCTCCCTCGGGTCGATTGATGCTTCCACCGATCGGGCCGTCACGTTCTCTGGATCGCCAGAAGTCACGATTCCCGCTGGCGCGGAATACGTCTCCGATCCAGTGCGATTTCCCGTGGCTCCGCTCTCCGATCTCACAATCACGATTCGCACCGGCGAGCCGCCCGTAGATGAGACGGGGCATCCCGGTTCGCGAGCCACTTCTTTCGTTGCGCACGGAGATTGGGTTTCGGCTTCCGAATTGCCGCATCCTGAAAAGATCGAGCATTGGTACTTGATCGCCGGGGTGGACGTTCTTGCTCCGGCGCGTGACGCTTCCGTGGTCGTCCTGGGCGATTCGATTACCGACGGCCACGCATCCACCACGAACGAGAACAATCGCTGGACGGACTTCCTCGCTCGGCGGTTTCAATCGAATCGATCCACCCGAAGTCTTGCCGTGCTCAACGAAGGTATTGGCGGCAACCGCCTGCTCCTTGACGGCCTTGGGCCCAATGCGCTGGCTCGATTCGATCGCGACGTATTGGCGCAGGCTGGGGCTCACTACCTCATCGTGTTGGAAGGGATCAACGACATCGGAATGGTAGACCGTGAAGGGAAGCTCTCGCCGCAAGGCCATCGCGCTCTCGTAAGCGCCATTATTGGCGCGTACCAGCAAATGATTCTTCGTGCGCACGCGCACGGAATCGACGTGATTGGCGCGACATTGTTACCGTTTGTCGGATCTCAGTTCTACCATCCGAGCCCTGCGTTTGACGCGGACCGCCAAGCAATCAACGCGTGGATTCGCGCCCCCGGGCATTTCGATGCAGTGATCGATTTCGATCGCGTGATGCGCGACCCAAAGGCTCCGGATCGCTTGTTGCCTGCATTCGATTCCGGCGATCACCTGCATCCTTCGCCTGTAGGATACTCGGCGATGGCGGACGCCGTACCCTTGTCGTTGTTCGTCCATATTCGCGCGGCCAGTTCGCTCGCGCACTCGCCTCATCAACGATAATCAAGTTTTACTTTTACTGTTTTTTGCCGGCGCGGATGCCGGAAGGGTTCAGGGCGCGGAGAGCTTTGCCACTGCGGAGCATTACGTCACAGTGCTGGTATTTCCGTCGCGTAGGTCCGATCTGCCTCCGGCCTGTTGATGGGTGGGTAACGTGATTGGCCGACGTTAGCTCCGCCGACATCAAATCCTGTTGGGGCGCACCTGCTTAGAAGTTGTAATCCTACGAGATGGAAACCGCATGTGCGGCGGAGCGGTAGCGGACAATGAGGAGGGTGATGTCGTCGGCCTGATTCGCACCGTTGGTAAACTTTTCGATCGATCCGAGGACAGCCTTTTGCAGCTGCTCCAGCGACACTTCTCTCTGTGCGCAAAGAGCCTCGCGCAAACGCGCCGTCCCATACATTTCTTCCGCCAGATTCATCGCTTCCGTTACGCCGTCACTGAACAAGACGAGGGTGTCGCTATGTTCGAGCGTCGTGGTTTTTGCAATGTAATCCGCCTCTGGAATGAGTCCCACCGGGAAGGACCCTTCGTTGGTAAGTTCGGTAATCTCACTCCCGCGGAGCACCAGCGGGGACGGGTGACCTGCATTGATGTAGACGAGTTTTCCATGGGAATCAAGGATTCCGAAGAACATAGTGGCGTAGCGGCCTACTTCGGAATGCTCGCAGAGAAAGCGATTGATGTGACTGATCACGCGCACGGGCTCGGTGCCGATGGTCATGCCGGACAACGCGCCCTGTAGCATCGTTGTGAGCAGCGCGGCACCAATCCCTTTGCCGGAAACGTCCGCAACGAGAATTGCCGTGCGTTCCTCATCCAGAGGAAAAACATCGAAATAATCCCCTCCCACCGCATGGCAGGGAGTGTGAATCCCGGAGACCGCAAAATAATCGAAGTTGCGAAAGCCGTGGGGGATCAACGCCTGTTGAATGTCCCTCGCTATGTTCAGTTCCTGCTCCATACGCTGGCGCTGCCGCTCGTACTCGACGAGCCTCGCGTTGTCCAGAATACTGGCGGCTTCGGCCGCCAATGCGTCGAGTATGTCGCGATCGAGTTTGGAGAAAGCGGTCGGCCGGCGCGAGTCGAGGTAAACCACTCCGAGAAGCTGCCCGCGCTCGGCGCCCTTCGCTGCGCCGGCGTGCGCATTCGCGTATAGGGGAATCGCAATGACGGCGCGCAGCGATTGCGCCACAATGCTTTGCGCCATCTGCAGAGCGATCTCTGCTCGGTTGAGATCTTCGGTGACCACGCTCGACTTTTGCTCGAGCGCTTGCAGCAGGGCTGTCTGGCTGGGTGTGACGCTGCCCGGTGACAAGGACATGCCTCCCTTTCCGCGAGCAAGACGCGCGCGGAGCGTGCCGGACGCGTGCGCCTCAAAAAGCAGCCCGCGGTCGGCGCCAGTAATGGCAACGGCGTGATCGAGCATCGTGCCGAGCACCGAATCAACCGGTAATTCGGAATGAAGCAGGGAAGTGGCTTGCAGAAGGAGGTTCAGTTTGTGCAGGCCGCCCGGAGTATCGTCGGTAGTCGGAAGATTCCCAATGCTAGTGAGCAATCCCTGGATAGCCTCCTCATTCACGGCAGAGCGAAGAATGATTTCATAGGAATCATCCAGACCGAAGGTAATCACGTCGCCGCTCCGCAGGCGTTCGTGCTGAACTTTCTTCCCGTTAAGAAAGACGCCCCGATGATGGCCGCGGTCCTGGACGTACCAGGTGTTGGCTTCGGAAGTAATTGCACAGCAACGGCGGGAAATTCGAGGGTCGGCAAGTTGGAGATGATTGCCCGTGTCGTTGCCGCGGCCGATGAAGAACGGCAGCTCCGTTACACGAACGACCTCTTGGGCGCCATCAGGGGATCTGACTTCGAGATGGAGCTGGTCTATCCTCGCAGGATCGGAGGTTTGCATGGCCGATACGCCCACTCCTATTATTTTGCGAGAGCGTGCACCGCATCGGCTTCCGTCTTGTAGCTATCGAACACCGTCAACAGGCGAGTCATCTGCAGCAGCTCTTCGAATTTCGATCCAAGGTGACAAAGCGCTAGCGTGCCGCCTTGCGCCTTGGCCGTGTGATAGACGGCGACGAAAGTGCCGAGCCCGGAGCTGTCGATGAATCCCACACGCTCGACGTTGAGAACGATTTTCTTTTTGCCCTCGGCAAGCAAACCTTTTACCGTGTTGCGGAGCTCGCCGCTCTCCTCGCCCAGCACTACGCGTCCATCCAGCACCACCACGGTAACTCCGTCCGCGTCATGTTTCGTTATCTTGAGGGCCACTTTGTTTGCTCCTCCGCCGAAAGCCTTTTGACGCATCATCGTAACGGTCGTGTCAACCCCTGTCAACTGTAGGCTATGCGCAGTTTTGAATTGTTTTGATCAACGCACGGCGGGCTTCTCTTCGGCGCGCACGGAATCGCCGACCGTATCACCGTAGCGATCTTTAGAATAGTTTCGGCCCGTACTAGAAGTTCTAGAGCTATCTGCGGGATGCATTTGGGCAGTAGTCGATTTCGTTATTGACAGGACATCTCAATTCAACTATTCATGACAGACATCAAAATCCAATGGCCCATTGGCGGTTCAGATCAGCTGCACTGCTTTCAGTTCGGCCGACTACAGACGGAGATCCAAATGATGAAGCGCGTGACGTGCCTAGCTCTTTTCATCGTGGCTTTGATCCTTTCAGCCACTGTGGCCCGGGCCGACTCGACCAACGATTTTCGGGTGATTCTGAATGATCCCACTTGCCCCTCAGGTGCGAACTGCGTCGATCTCGGTTACAATGGGCAATCCGGATATGTGGGAATTTTGAATCCTGTCGTGTTTTGGAGCCCCACTCCTAGCCCGATCCCTCAGGGCCAAACGGCTGCATGCAGTTCGAACTTCTTTAGCCATTGCTTGGATCTTGTCGCGCCGTATCCTCTCTTGCCTTTGAACGATCCTCTCAGTTTTTACGGTGTGGCGTTCTGGGGCGGCACGCTCACGGCGGATGAAGATCTTACCATCGGGGTTTCGGGGACCTCTCTCTCTGTTCAACTACCCGACAATTTTGAGTGCGACAACGCCGCCTGCCCCAATGGCATCATCACGCTGACCCCGGAGCCTTCCGCGGCTCTGTTGCTGTTGAGCGGCCTTGTGTTCCTCGCCGTCTTTCGCCGGCGGTTCCGGACACCGTTACCGGCGTAGCCAGTCAGTAGAGCGACATCCGGGCTGAGGTAATTAGCTTTAAAGAATAAAGTCGGCTCCCGCATGCAAGACTCGCGGTTGAGGTTTAGATTGCGCTAGGGTTTGTTGCTGGAATACTGGTTTATAAGAAGCGTGAACGAGGGGTTTCCGTTTAGGTTCTTCAGATCCTCATCGCCTGCCGCGTATTGAGCCGGATAGTGTTTCACCAGCGCCTCCCGCAAACAGCTCAGGGCGTCGCTCGTCCGCCCCAGGGTGGCATCGATTTCGGCTTCCGCGTAGATGTAGTCCACATTGCCTTTGTCGATCCCGCGTGCTTGCCGGATAAAGCTTAGCGCTTGCGACGCGTTGCCCGTTTTCGCGTAGGAGAGTGCAATATCCACCATTACATCTGCGTTCTGGGGATTTGTTTCCAGTTCCTTGAATCCGATTGAAATGGTTCGCAAGTAAGTGCTGCGCGCTTTGTCCTTTTCCCCGAGATCGCGATAAGCATCCGCTAAATTCAAAACCACGTCGGCGTCGTTCGGATTCAGCGTGACGGCTTTTTCGAACATTGCGACGGCCTGTGGGTATTGCTTCAACATAAAGTACGAAGTTGCCAGATTGCTGTAGGTGGAAAAGTACGGCTCAATCTTCAAGGCCTTTTGAAAGTATGGAATCGACCGCTGATAATTGCCCTCTTGCAGATACATGTTTCCCACGTTTTCGAATCCCGCATCGATATCGGGTTCGAGAACCGAGACCTGTCCGAAGGCCTGCAATGCCTTCGGATAGTCGGCGAGACTTGCGTACGTTTCCCCGAGGGAGTTTTCGTTCACCCAGTAGTAGGGATTGAGCCGCACGGCTCTTTGGAACGAATCGAGAGCTTCCGCATCCTTGCCGCTATCTAGATACACCTTTCCGAGCCGCCGGTAGAACTCATCCGAATTAGGTGCGAGCGAAATGGCTCGCTTCAACTCCGCAATTGATTCCGAGTACTTGCCCGTGGCCCGGTAGACGCTTCCCAGCGTGGCGTGAACCTCGGGCAGCTTATCGTTGAGCTGCTGCGCTTGTTGAGCGGCGACGAGCGCCCGCTGGGTCCAGAAGGGATCTTTTTGGATCTTGTACATTCGCAGGCTTGCATCCGCGACGCCCGTAAAAGCGAGCGCGAAGGTTGGATCCGTTTTAAGCGCCTGGTTGAAATAGTCGAGTGCTGCTTGGATGTTCTTGCGGTCATGACCGCGCAAGGAATCTTGCCCCCGCAAATAGAGGTCGTACGCAGCCATGTTATTGGTTGGCCGTGTCTCCGCAGAGGCCAACTCATCGTTGGTCGGAGTGACGTTCAAGCCAGCAACGAGCTGGCTATAGATCTGGTCCTCAAGCGTGAAAAGATCGCCCATTACTCCGTCGAATTCGCGACTCGTGAGAGTTTTGCCGTTTGTAGCGTCTTCGAGATTGATGATGATGCGCAGCTTGTCGCCCGCGCCCTGCAGTTGACCCTGCACCAATAAATTCGCTCCCAATGCACGTGCGATTTTCGGTAGAGATTGCTTTTGATTTGCCTGGTCGGCGGCGTCCACCGGAGTTACGCGCAGGTTTTTCAGTTGGAAGAGCTTTGTGGAAACCGCTTCCTGAATGCCCTTGGCGACGTAATCCAGTTGCGATGAATTTCCTATAATTTGAAGCGGCAACACAGCGATGAATCGGCCACTGGAAAGTGGTGGAATTCCGGCGATGGTCGCGTGGACTGTCGGATGACCGCGTCCTAGAAGCATTTGGCGCACGCGAGGAATCGCAAACGCCACGCTTAGAATGGCCACCACACTGCCAACAATCCAAAACCACCGGTGGCCGCTAAATTCGGGAACCGAAATCTGTATGCTTCGCGTGCCGCGCGACAGTCTCCGCGGCGCAGTACCTGTGGTTTCGGCGGATTTCAAATCGGCCAGGAGTTCCTGGGCGTTCTGATAACGCGCCTCCGTGTCCTTCTCAAGGCAGCGCATGATGATCTGCGCGAGCCAGTTTGGCAGCTCCGGATTGATCAGTTTTGGATTCTTCGGTGTTACCGAAATTCGCTGGTACATCAGTTCCAGGGTGGACTTGCCGCGAAACGGTATGTCGCCAGTCGCCATTTCATAGAGGATCAAACCGTAGGCGTATAAATCGGAGCGGTCGTCGGTCGGTTTGCCCTCCGCTTGCTCGGGCGACATGTACCGAGGCGTGCCTAGGAAGGCGCCCGTTTGCGTCATGCCTACGGCCCCTTCTGCGAAAGATTTTGCCAGTCCGAAATCCGACACATAGATCTGATCGTTCTTGTCGACCAAGATGTTTTGCGGCTTCAGATCGCGATGGACCACGCCCTCGGCATGCGCTGCGGCGAGCGCGTCTGCGAGCTGCGTGGCAAATTTCACGACTCGATCGAGTGGGAGTTTCGGGCTCTCTCTCAGAATTTCGTGCAGGTCTTGCCCTTCGACGTAGGCCATGGTGATGAACTTCAGTCCGTTCACCTCGCCAAGGTCGTGAATTCGAAGGATGTGCTTGTGCGAGATCGTGCTCGCTAGCACCAATTCCTGCTTAAACCGCTCCAGGGCGTTTGCTTCGCCCATCATGCCTTCGCGCACCACTTTGATTGCAATGGTGCGGTTCAGTTCCCGGTCGTACGCCTTATAAACTCGCCCCATGCCGCCCTGGCCGATCAGCGCTTCAATCCGGTAGCGCGGCCCGAAGTCGCTTCCGGTGCGAATCGCGAAGGGATCGGCCGCCTGCAACGTTGCGCCGGGATCGAATGACACGGGCGTATTGCACTCCGAACAGTTTGCGGCGGAATCTGGATTAGACGTACTACAGTGCGGGCAAATGATCATGCCAGTACAATCGCGGGGAGCTTCGGAACCGAGTTCGGATTATCCAGCATCCCAGTCGCGCCTGCAACCGGATAGGCGAAGTCGGCCGTGGCGGACGCAGTCCCCCATGCAGCCCGCTTGGCTCGGCGTTTTCCGCGCCTAGTCCGCGTTTATCCCGGTCCGGCAGCCGCGACAACGATCAAATTGACTGCGCGGCGCCCACAGCCTTTGCGCCCGCTTTGCGACGGACCGGAGGTTTTGCGAACAGCAGCAGCACTCCGCTGGCGAAGCAGACCGCGGCGACCAAGTAGAAGATTCGCGTATAGCTGCCGTAGGTATCGTAAAACCAGCCGGCGATCACTGGACCGAGCGCGCCGAGGATCGTTCCCATCGGAATCGTAATTCCCAGCACCAAAGCGTAGACCTTTGTGCCGAAGTAGTTGATCTGCATGGTGGCCAGGCATGTGTATCCGGCTGCAAATCCGCTGCCCATGCAAATGGCGTAGGGGTACAAATCGAAAGCGCTGGTGGCATGAATGGCCAGCGCAATGCCGATGCCGAAGACCGTGACCGCAACGGCGAAGATGTAACGCATCTCGATGCGATCTCCCAGTGCGGCCACGGCGAACTGCCCAATCACCGACGAGAGCATCAACACCGCAATCGATTGCGCCGCAGCCGCGGGGCTGTGACCGAGGTCTTCGAGGTGCACGATTCCGTGGGCGAGGTAGATAAAGAAGCCCATGAAAAAACCAACGTACGTAACGATCAGTAGCCAAAGGACAGGAGAGCGAAGCGTTTCACCGAGCGTCCAATCTTCGGTGGTCTTGAAAACGCCGCGCGTAGTTGCAGTTGCGGCGATAGAGACGGCAGCGGCCTGAACTGCTCCGCCGTCAGGTTCCTGCCCTAGCTGTTCCGGGCTTTCGCGGATGAAAAACACAGCCAGCAGCGCGGCGATAACTGACATCCCCGCCATGAACCACCACGCGCTGCGCCAATTTCCGCCCGACGCTGAAATCACCCCATTCAGCAGCGGGACTGCAATGAAGCCTCCGATGCCCGTGCAGGTGAAAAAGATTGACATGGCGCGGCCGCGCTTGGCATGAAACCAGCGCGCCACGCCCACTTGCGGCGCCATCGTTCCAGAGAGCGCGGCTCCCAACCCGACGACGAGCGCCAGCACGAGAAACGCCTCAATCGCCGTGTGAACCGCCGCGGCCATCAACACCGCTCCGGAACCGACCAGCAAAATTCCCGCCAGCATGGTGCGGCGTATCCCAAAACGATTGATCGAGAGGCCTACGATCGGTCCCGGCAGCCCCCCCATCAAAGTGAAGACTGAATAGGCCAGCCCCAGTTCCTTGCGATCCAGATGCATGGCGGCGGCCATATAGGTGTTCACCACGCTCATGCCGAACGTGGGGAACGCGAAATTCAAGACGATCACGGCCCAGAAAACCAGCAGCAATTTCCAACCGTAAAATGAATGCTTCACCGTGAGCCCCTTTGAACCGCGTATGCGAATCGCTGCGATTGCCTAATTGCCTCGCCGGCCAGTGGACTGTGCGTCCGAGCCCTGCGCGACGGAGATGCCTTCGATCTGGCGAATTTGGAAGGAACTAAGCGCATTTGGCGCGCTACTTGCGCCATCAAACATTTAATTCTGGCCTGGAATCGCGGCCCAACGCGCCAGCGTGGACATCGACTCTCGCCATGTGCTCCACCCCGAATTCATGCCGTAGGGTGCGCGATGATACACCGCTTCGATGCGGTGGATTTTACCGCGCTCGACCTTGAACACCTCGGCGATTTCCCAGGTCCAGGGCGTTGTAGGACCCGAGGTGATCGTGCGCCCGTTCGGCAGTTTGAACGTGCGGGTTCTTCCGGACGCGTGGTCGAAGAAAGCGAAAGCCAACGCTACGCCGCGTTCCGGATCGACGACCACGAAGCGACGGTCGCGAATGCGCGTGACGAAATGCAGCAGTCCGGATTGAAATTGTTCTTTGCAGCCCCACGACGCGGAATAGGTGAGATCCGAACGCTCGCGTGAATCCTTGTCCACCGAGTTGCCTTGCGACGCGACGAGGCTGCCGTTGTTGTTCACGCGGTTGTTTGTCGCCTCCGATCCGTTTTCCGCGCGGTCACAATCGTTGGCAAAAAACGAGTAATCGCCTTTCCCATCGTCAAGCTGCATGCCCGAGAAATAGAGATTGGCGGTGCGCACGAGATCCGCGCGGGAAACGCGCTCGGCAGGGGGCAGCGCTTTCATGAACAGAGGATCCGTGTGCCCTCGCTTTTCCATGTTTTTCGCTTCTTGCACATCGCGGACGGCGATGGTTTCGATTTCAGCGATTTTCCGGTCGTCGATCTTCAAACGTAGCGCCAGAATAATCGGCTCGCCGGCCTCCCGCATAGTGCCGAAGAACCCGACTTCGCCCGCCGCAGGGTCCTCCATGTAGAACTTGTAAGTTCCGCGCCCGGTGGCCGTATTCCACAGGCCGTCGCCCAAGCTGAGCTGCTGGCCATCTTCCGTGTATTTCACGCTCTGCGTGACCGGCAAGCGGGACGGATCGTTCGCGGCGAGTGCGTCCAGATACTGATTGACGAATCCCTCGAGGCACGCACGGTCGCACGTGTTCGCTGCTCCTACGCTCGCCGTTACGTTCGAAGGTGATGCGGATACAGGTCGCGGGTGCGCGATCAATAAAAGTGCCATGGAAGAAGTCAGAATTCCGCCAAGCAGCACAGATTTGCCGAACATGTGCTTCCCCCCGGAAGAATCTCAGCCCAGCAAGCAGCTGAGCGCCGCCAAGGGTACATCGAAACTCTTGGCCGTACTACTTTTTGTACGGCCAGTGCAGCACGCCCACAGGTGGTAATAATCTCAAGCGAGATGTCTTGCCGCCGGCGCGAAAGGCGGGCGACCGCTTTGGACGAACGTGGTCCAACTACTCTGGGGATTTGCGAAAGCGCAGCACGGCAACTGCGAACGTCAGCGAAATGTTATTCAGCGCGTGACGCTAGGCTCCTGTCCTGGATTCGAGAAATCTTTGAATCTCCGCCAGCACGTCTTCTAACATCTTCTCCGTAAGTTTTCCCGTAAACGTATTCTGCTGGCTGGGATGATAGGACGCGAATAGCCTCGGCATTTTTGCGCCGAGTTCGTAACTCGCTCCGTGCCGGAAGGGAAACGCCGTCAGGCTGGAGACCACGCCTCCCCCCTTCAAGCATCCCAAGTATGCGCGCATCGCAATGCCGCCAAGAGCGAGCAACGCACGCGGCCGCAGGATTTCGAGTTCCCGCTCGAAATAGGGTTTACAGTTCGCCAGCTCTTTCGGCAGCGGTTTATTGGACGGAGGCGCGCACCGCAAGGCTGCGCTTATGTAGGCGTTGCGCAATTCGAGCCCGTCGTTCCGCTTCTTCGAAGTAGGTTGACTTGCAAATCCCGTTCGGTAAAGCGCCTGATACAGAAAATCTCCCGAGCGATCGCCGGTAAACATTCGCCCGGTCCTGTTCGCGCCGTGCGCTGCCGGAGCGAGCCCCAAAATGAGCAGTTGCGCGTGGGGATCGCCGAAGCCCGGTACCGGCCTACCCCAATATTCCCAGTCGCGAAACGCCGCGCGTTTTTCGCGTGCTACCATCTCCCGATAACGCACCAGCCGGGGACATTTCCGGCAGCCGACAACCTCGTGGTTAAGCTCTTCCAATGATTTTTCAATCTTCTTCACACATGTCTCCGCGCTCAAAGCTACCACGTCTTCGCACCTGCTCGAATAGACAGCAGCTTGAATTGTGGTTTCCGCAACTCAGGCCATAAATGGTCTGGTTGCCGCTCAAATCTGGAGTAGAATCCACGTAAAAATGGCTCCCGAAAATCGCAAGATTGCTATTGCCGTATATCCGGGGTCGTTCGATCCGGTCACCAACGGACATCTCGATCTGATCGCCCGCGGCGCGAAGATTTTTGACAAGCTCATCGTCGCCATCACCCGCAATCTGGAAAAGGATCCGCTTTTCGCCATTCAAGAGCGCGTCGAAATGCTGGAAACGGTCACCTTCGATTGGAAGAACGTCGAAGTCGACGTCTTCGACGGCTTGCTGATGGATTACGCGCGCGCCCGCAGCGCCAGCGTGGTGCTTCGGGGCATTCGCGCCGTCTCCGATTACGAATACGAGCTGCAGATGGCCATGATGAACCGCAAAATCGAGCCGCATATCGAGACCGTTTTCATGCTACCCGGCGAGGCCTACAGCTACTTGAGTTCGCGCTTGGTGAAAGAAATCGCGCGCCTCAGCGGTCTGCCGAAGGGACTTGTGCCCGCCGCCGTGGAAGAGCGCTTGCGCGCCAAGTTCGGCTAAAAGTCCGGCGGCCAAATTGGTCGATTGCTCCGCAAATTGGATGTTGACCCCTCTCGCCGGGCCGTTACAATCGATGTACAGCCATCCGGAAGGATTGGCGAGTTATTAAAGCGCAAAGAGAATAGGAACAGGGCATGGAACCAGCTACTGGATTGAAGACTGCCGAATTTCAGCTTTCGGAGCGAGTGAACCGCATTAGCCCGTCGCCGACCATGGTCGTCTTGGCGGCGGCTAACCAGCTCAAGGCCAAAGGTGTGGACGTCGCCGACTTTGGTGCCGGCGAGCCCGATTTCCCCACGCCAGAGCACATCAAGCGCGCGGGCATAAAAGCGATCGAGGAAAACCGCACCAAGTACACGCCGGTTCCGGGACTCGCTGACCTGCGCCAGGCCATTTGCGATTGGCACACGCGGGAGCTTGGCTCATCCTATCAGCCGGCGGAGTGCCTAGTATCGGTTGGCGGCAAGCACGCCATCTTCAATGCCGTCTGCTCGGTGATCAATGCGGGAGACGAAGTGGTGATTCCAGCGCCCTATTGGGTCACCTATCCGGATATCGTGAAGTACGCGGGCGGCAAGCCGGTAATTTTGAATACGCCCGGCGATGAAAATTTCCTGGTGCGTGCCGCGGAACTCGAAAAGCTTTTCACGCAGCGCACTCGCATGGTGATCGTGAATTCGCCGAGCAATCCTTCGGGCGCGGTAATTCCGCCGGACGAGTTCCAGAAAATCCTGGCTCTTTGCCAGCGCCGGGACGTTTGGCTCATGTCCGACGAGTGTTATTCGCACTTCACTTACGGAGATGCCAAGCCGTACTCGATCGCTAGCGCCCCCAATTCCAAGCCCGGTTTGATCACCATCGGCTCGATGTCTAAGACCTTCGCGATGACCGGCTGGCGCATCGGCTATACGCTCGCGCCTCAGCCGTTGATCGCCGCGATGACCAAGCTACAGAGCCAATCGACTTCGAATCCTACGTCGATCGCGCAGTACGCGGCCATCGAAGCGATGCGCGGCCCCATGGATTCCGTGCCGGTGATGCTCGCCGAATACGCGCGGCGTCGCGAGCGCATTGTCGCGGGCCTTCGCGCCATTCCCGGCGTCACCTGCAACGCTCCGTCGGGCGCGTTTTACGTGTTCCCCAATATTTCGGCGCATTTCGGTAAGGACACGTCCAACGACACTGCTGCTGCCAAGCAGCTTCTCGATCGCGAGCAGGTCGCCGTGGTTCCCGGCGAAGCGTTCGGCGCTCCGGGCTATCTGCGGCTCTCCTATGCCACTTCGATGGACCGCATTGACGAAGGCCTGCGGCGGCTCAACCGCTTTTTCAGCCACGCCAAGTGATTGCGCGTGAGTCGAGAATGCTTCGCCCTATGCCCCGCGCGGCTGGAGCCTGCTTTCAGCACGCGGCCGTGGGGTGCGCGTTCGCTCGCGCCATTCTTTCCTGAAATGTCCGGCCTCGCCGAGCCTATCGGTGAGGCCTGGATGACCGGCAATGAATCCCGTTTTGCCAATGGCCCATTTGCAGGCAAAACTCTCGCCGAAGCTTGGCCCTTGATGACGCCAGATTGGGTTGGCACGGCGGTGGCGGGCGAAGCGGCTTTTCCTTTGCTCGTGAAATTCATTTTTAGCGAAGAAAAGCTTTCGGTGCAGGTGCATCCGGACGATTCGTACGCAGCGAGCCACGAAAAGGCAGCGGGCGGCCGCGGAAAGACTGAAATGTGGTACGCGCTTCGCGCACGTCCCGGCGCCGAAGTGATGGTCGGTCTGAAGTCCGATGTCACCAGAGATGGATTTCAGAGCGCGATTGCGGACGGAACCGCTGAAAACTGTCTCGAACTCGTTCCTGTGCGCGAAGGCGACGGGATTTACGTTCCCGCAGGCACGGCGCACACGATCGGTCCCGGCCTGGTGCTCTGCGAAATTCAGCAGCATTCGGATTTGACCTATCGCGTGTACGATTCCAATCGGCGCGATGCCCTGGGACGCACGCGCGAGCTGCACGTCGATAAAGCGCTTGCGGTGATGCGGTTCGGCCGACAGAAGGGCGGAAGAGTCGAGCCGGTTTCCATTCGATCCGGCGCGGTGACGAAGACGTTCCTTGGAGGCTGCCGCTATTTCGCGACCGAGAAATGGGAATTCGCGGAGCGCGTCGTGGCAGAATCGTCGCGCCAGCATTTCGATTTGCTGATCGTGCTTGATGGCCGCGGTGATTTTAATTGTACGAATGAAAGCGCGACATACGCTCCCGCGCAAGTGTGGATGATTCCCGCTGCTCTTGGAAAATTCGAGATCGCGCCGCAATCGCGCACATCGCTGCTGCGCACCTATGTGCCCGAGAGCCTCGACGAATTCGCGCGAGAACTTTCTGCGGCCGGCATTAGCGAAGCTCAAAGATCCCGGCTGGTTCACGCATGAAGAGCCGCACGCGCCGAGAAACTCTGCCGATTTGCGGCGTGCTGTTGGCCGGTGGACGCGGCACTCGCTTTTGGCCGCGCAGCCGGCTTCGCACCCCCAAACAGCTTTTGAACATCGCCGGTGGCGATACGATGCTGCGCGAGACCGCCGCGCGCCTGCACCCATTGATCGCGCCAAGGAATCTTTGGGTGGTCACGAACGCTCAGCAAGTGGCAGCCGTGCGCGACCAACTGCGCGCGGTGCCGGCGACAAACGTTTTGGCGGAGCCCGTGGGACGCAATACGGCGGCGGCGATAGGGCTCACCGCAATTCATCTCGTCCACGCTCATGGCGACGCGCTTATGGCTGTTCTGCCGTCCGATAGCCATGTGTCGGACGCGGCAAAGTACCGCACGCTAATGCGGGCAGCTTTGGATCTCGTCCGTGACCCTGGCAAATTGGCGGTTTTCGGCATTCCGCCCACACAGCCGGATACGGGATATGGCTATATCGAGCTTGGCAGCGCGGCGGTAAAAGCTCGGAGCGTGCAGGTGTGTACCGTTCGACGCTTCACGGAAAAGCCGGCGTTGCCGCTCGCTCGAAAATACGTCGCCTCGGGAAAATACCTTTGGAACGCCGGGATGTTTTTCTGGCGCGCGTCGACCTTCCTCGAAAACCTCCGGCGCTTTCTTCCGGCCACGCACGCAGCTCTTCAAAACCTCGCGCCGACGATCGGCACGCGCCGCTATGCCGCGGCGCTGCGCCGGACTTATCCACAGCTGGAGAACATTTCCGTGGATTACGGCATTATGGAGTCGGCCACACGCGTCTCGGGACCGCCCCGGGTTTTCGTCGTTCCCGCAAAAGTTGGCTGGAGCGATATCGGTTCGTGGGCCGCAGTCTATGATTTCCTCGCCTCGAAGCCAGGCGCGAATGTATCGGCCGGCGCGCTGTTTGCGCTCGATGCCGAGGGGAATTACTTTTGGAGTCCGAAGAAATTAATAGCCGCGATTGGAACCAACAATTTGATCGTGGTGGAAACGGACGCTGCTCTGCTGATTTGCGACCGCAGCCGGGCGCAAGACGTCGGCAAGATCGTGAAATGGCTCGAGCAACAGAAGAAAACAAATCTCTTGTAGTGGGCGAATGACGACTCAGATCAAATTCGGCACCGACGGCTGGCGCGGAGTGATCGCGGAAGACTTTACCTGTGAAAACGTGGGCATCGTGGCTCACGCCATTGCCCGCTATGTGGTCCGCGCAGAGCGGCCCGAACGCGGAGTACTGGTCGGCTACGATACGCGCTTTGCTTCGGAGCTTTTCGCTCGAGATGCCGCGGAAGCGGTAGCGGCCACCGGAACTCCGGTGTGGTTAGCCACAGATGCGGCACCCACCCCTGCGCTTTCCCTGTTGGTGCGATTGCGTCGCGCGGCGGCCGGAATTCAGATCAGCGCGAGCCACAACCCGTCTCGGTGGAATGGCGTAAAGCTCAAGGCCAGCTACGGCAGCTCCGCGTCGCAGGCGATCGTCGCGCAAGTAGAAGCCGAGTTGGCGAAAGTTCTCCGCGAAGGCGTGCCGCCGCTTCCGCCGCGCAAGGATTTGATACACTCGCTTGATATCCTCACGCCGTACCTCGAAAAGCTCGACGAACTGGTCGATTGGGACCGCTTGCGCGCCTCGAAATTCCGGTTTTTGATCGATCCGATGCACGGCGCCGGTCGCGGACTGCTGCGCGAACTTTTCCGCCGCAGAGGAATCGAAGCCGGCGAGATTCGCGGCACGCGCGATCCGCTTTTCGGCGGGGTGAATCCCGAGCCGATCGAGCCGCACGTCGATGCGCTGCGCCGCGCCGTGCTCGCAGGCAATTACGACGCGGGCTTCGCGTTCGATGGAGATGCCGACCGAATCGGCGCGATTGATACTGACGGAACGTTCATCACGCCGCACCAGATTTTTTCCATTCTGCTGTGGCATCTGGCCGGCACGCGAAAACTTACCGGCGACGTGGCCAAAACGTTTTCGACCACGAAGATGATCGACAAGATCGCCGTTAAATTCGGCCGAAAGGTTTGGGAGACGCCGATTGGCTTCAAATACATCTGCGACCGAATGCTCGAAGGCGACGTGCTGCTGGGCGGAGAAGAAAGCGGCGGTATCGGAACGAAGCTCTACCTTCCTGAACGCGACGCGACGGTGAACGCCTTGCTTCTCGCCGAAGTAATGGCCTGGCACGGGAAGCGTCTTGGCGAATTAGTGCGCATGCTCCAGCGCGATTTTGGCGAGCATCACTACGGCCGCTTGGACCTGACCGTGCGCGATGGACAAAAAGAAAAAGCGATCCGCCGATTCGCCAGTCCGAAATTTGTTCGGTTACTGGATTGGCCGATCGTGCGACGCGAGGATCTCGATGGCGTGAAGATTTACCTCGGAGAAATCGGATGGGTGATGGTGCGCGCTTCCGGAACCGAGCCGATGCTGCGCGTGTACTCGGAAACCACGCGGCCGGAAACCACGCGGCGTGTTCTCGACGAAGTCGCTTCGCTCGTCGAACGACTCTGAGCCGTGAGCTCGAAAGAACGAGGCGGGGCGAGCACCCGCGATTATTCCTGCCGTTGTCCTTCCAGGCTCTTATAGGCCGCGCCCAGGATCCCGTTCAAAAACGCGGGCGATTCCGGCGACGAGAACTTTTTCGCCAGTTCTAGGGCTTCATCGATCACCACTTTCGGCGGCGCGGTTCCAAGGCGGAGCTCGGAAATCGCTAGCCGCAAAATTCCACGATCGACGGTTGCCAGGCGATCCAGCTGCCAATTTTCGGAGAGTTTCACGACAAGTTCGTCAATTTCGGCGGATTGGGCCACCGCGCCTTCAAAAAGCTCGTCGGCGAATTTACGCGTCCGGTCCTCGGCGCGCGCCGATTTCCAAAACGTTTTTTCCAGCCGCTTCGGCTCTTGGTGGTTCATGTCCCACTGAAAGAGCATCTGCAGGGCGAACTCCCGCGATTTGCGTCGGAGGGTCATGCTATCGGCGCTGCGGCCGGCGGGATACGCGGAATTTCCCGGAAAGTTTGCGCGAGAGGGAAGCCATCTCGATGGCGCTGAGTCCCGCTTCATAGCCCTTGTTGCCGCTCTTGAGTCCGGCGCGGTCAATGGCTTGTTCGAGCGTATCGCACGTCAGAACGCAGAAAGCCATCGGCACGCCGGTGTCGAGCTGCGCCAGCTGAATGCCGCGCGCGGCTTCCGAAGCGACGTAATCGAAGTGCGCCGTTTCGCCCCGCAGAATGCAGCCAATGCAAACGATGGCCTCGCAGCGTCCCGTGGCCGCGAGTTTTTTTGCAGCGATAGGAATTTCAAACGAGCCCGGCACGCGAACGATTTCGATCTGGTCCTTGTCCGCGCCCGCGCGCTGCAGTGCATCGAGCGCGCCGGCCAGTAGCCGATCGGTGATGAAACTATTGAACTGGCTCACGACAATTCCGAAGTGCAGCCCCGCCGCATTCAATCCACCCCGAACCGCATTCAATTGGAGCTTCTCAGCCATTGATCCTATCTGAGCCTATCCGTCTGCCGCGTCGGCGCGCACTTTTGCCGGCAAGAAATTCGCCGGGTCTGCAGCGCATCCTGGCCAGGTATTTTCGCATGTTGTTAGGGGGTTGCAAGGGACAGAAGCGAGTTTCCGCCGCGTTGGCGCAGTTCATCAAGTCCGCTCTCCGCGCGGTTGATCCATTCCGTGACGCGGTCTTCGGTCTCATCCGCCGGACGCGAAGTCGCTTCGGCCACAACGGCGCTGACGGTCAGGTCCTGCCCACCCCACGCTGGGCGCACAGTGGCAGCCAGCTGCCGCAGCTTCTCGGCCAAAATGCGCGCGTTATCGAGCGAGGTATCCGGCAAAATGAAAACAAGCGACCAGGCCGTGTATTTCACCGCGATATCTGTCTGCCGAATCGCGGACGATAGAGCGCGTGCCACTTGCTCGATGTAAGTATCGACCGCCGCGTCGCCATTTTGGCGCAGCACTTCAGGGCCGAGGTCGACCTGCAGCACGATCAGTGAGAGCGGCGTGTGCTGCGCGCGGGAGCGGTTAGACTCAGCCAGCAAACAATCGATGTACGCGCCGCGGTTGAGCAGGCCGGTGCGCTCGTCGGTAACCGCGAGCGAGCGAACCAGCGAACGCAGGCGCGTGTGATTGACGCTCAGCACCAACTGGTCGCCCACGGCTTGTAGGAAGAAACTCTCGTTGGGCTTCCACTTTCGAACGCCTGCGTCGCCCACGAGCAGCGCCCCGGCGGGTGTCTGAGTCTCCTTGTCCGTCAGCAGGATGCCCAACGCTGCTTCTAGAGCAAACTCCGCCAACGGCGGGGCGTTCGAGAGGCGGAGTTCAATTCCGCCCAAAGCGTCCGGTGGGGTTTTAGAAAGGAGTTCGACGATGGACGCTATGCGCGATGTCCCGGCAGGCGGCACGCCCGGCGCACTGTATTCAGCCGTCATCTGCGCGGTTTCGCCTGCTGCTCCCACTGCCACCAGACAACGCGCAACGCGAAGATGCTTCCCAATTTCTGCGGCCGCAGCCGCCAGTACTTCTCGCGAAGTCGACTGGCGGTACATCAGGCGATTGATTTCGGCGATCGCGGCCAGGTCGCGATGGGTGTCAACGGCACCTGTAACCGGCGGGAACGTTGCTTCTGCCACCGTGGGAGGAGCGGGAACGGCCTGTCTAGGCGCCGGCTTTGGCGGCGATCCCTTGGGCCACCAATTGGCCCGTTCGTAAAGGGCCCGCAAGCGCTCGTTACTTTCTTCCGCGCCCGGAAAGAGTTCGGCGATGCGCGCGAGCCGCTCGACGGCCTTGCTTTGCAGCGAGTACTGCAGAAAGATTTCAACCTGCACCACCAGATCTTCCAAGGCGTGCTGCGCTCGCCCTTCTTCGGACGCGGGTTCCGACGAGGGAGGCAGTTGCGATGCTGCGCCGAATCCCTGCGAGCGCGTGGAAACGGTCGCGGCCTTTGCGGCGCGGGATTGCACGTTGCGCAGAAACGACGGGTCAACTTTTCCTTCGAGCTGCGCGATCCGATCCTGGTTGCGATAATCATAAGGATCGATCTCCACGAGCCGATCCATAATTTCGCAAGCCTCTTGAAGCTTGCCCGCTACCAGTTGGAGATCGAAAAGGCGTACCAGGGCGTCGAAATACTGCGTCTCGCGATTCAATTCCTCGTAATTTTTGGCGATCGCCTCGGCGAGCGGTAACGAAGCCGGATACGCGGACGCGATCTTATCCATCTGCGCCGGCAGTTCGATTTCCTTGCGCACCGCGCGCATCAGTTCTTTGGTGTGGCGGAGAAGCGAAGCCGCTTTGGCGTCTTGGCCAGAGTGCAGGTACGAGTCGATTAATTCGAAGAGCTTCGCGAAGTTTTCGGGCTTGGCTTTGTAATACGCCTCGAACACCTCGCGGGCGCGATCGAGCTGCGCTGAGCGCAAAAGGCTTTCGCCATAGAGCGCGAGAAACGCTGCATCTTTCTCAAGGGGCGCAAAAGGCTCGAGCAGCGCCGCGGCGCCAGCCGCGTCGTCTTTGCGCAGCTTTGCTTCTGCGAAGAGCAGAGCGCCGCCCCGCTCCGTAGGCGAAAGCTTGTGCGCGCGGCCGAAGTAATCGAGGGCTTCATCGAGTGCCGAGGCCGCCAGAGTGAGCTGCCCCGCGCGCAGGTAAGCTCGCGCGCCCATGTCGGAATGTCCTAGATTTTCGGCCAACCGGGCGAGAACAACGTGGCGAGCGGCGTTTTCGGCATCGAGCACCGCCAAGCTTTCGTAACACGCCATCGCCTCGATTTCACGCTTTTGTTGCAGGAAGAGTTCAGCAGCGGCGGAAAACTGCTCGATCGCTTCGGGCGCGCGATTATGCTTTTGCAGCAGCGCGCCGTAACGCATCAGCCGGTCCGGAGGCTGCGGAGAAGGGCGCAAGAAGCGGCTGTAAATAGCCGAGGCTTTGGCGAGATCGCCTGTTTCGAGCAGGCGGTCGAATTGCGCAGCGTAATATGGCGCGGCGCGCGCCGGTTCATTCAGCCGGGTGTAGATGTCCGCCAAAGCCTGCAGCGACTCTTGGTGTGATGGCACCTCTTCGAGCACCGCTTGATAGGCTGCCACCGCTTCGCGGAGCTTGTTCCTCTCAAGGTTCCGCCTGGCGCGTTCGAGGTTCTTGCTGGCGTCTGATGCCATTAGTGTTGGCAGGTATCACGCGAGAAACCGGCAGACATTGCCGTTGATTCGGCCCGTGAACCAGAAATTCAACTATATACCGGAGCGGAGGAGCGGCGGATAGCGATTTCGAAACCGTGTGCTGAAGACGAACCCGGGATACCTGCACTCAACCCTTTTTGGTCGGACCGCGGCCGGAGCCCTGGCGCGGGAACGTGCTGACCTTTTCTCGCATCGACCGCAGCGATAGGCCACTACGCAAGAGCGCCGCAAATCCTAGGAACACGAACGGCAAAGTAAGCGCGATGAACGCGAAGATCGAAAAACCCGTGGCCCGGTTCTTACCGACTTGAAATATGCTTAGGCCGAGGACGCAGAAGAATTGATACGAGCCGACGTTTGCCGGGGCATTCGGAAGCGACACGCCCAGGTTGATCACCAGAAGCACCACCACCGCAGCGAGGATGGAGAGATGCAAACCATACGAGTGCATCAGAACCCACAGAGCCATGGCCTGGGAAAATGGGATTAGAAGAGAAACCGCTACAGCCGGGTAGAAACTCGGCGCCGTCCCCATCGCGTGCAACACGATCAGCGCTTGCATAGCCCGACCCGGAACGTGGTGCTCTTCGGTCTTCTGCGCTTTTCCCCGCCCTAGCCTGAATTCGATGTTCAAGACGAGCGCGACCACTACGATCAACAGCACCAGAATGATGACGCCTAAGATGTCGGCAGCACGGTCAAAACGACGCGGCAACTCGACCAGAAGCGAGACGATACCAAGGCCTGCCGTTGCGATCACCAAATCGACGAATCGTTCCACCCCTACCGATCCGAGCACGCGGCCCAAACCGATGCCCTCGGAGTTCGAAAGCAGGTAACTGCGCAAAAACTCGCCGGGGCGGAGCGGAAATATCAGATTGGCAAACAGCCCCGCGAAAATCGACCGCACCGATCGTCTGGTGCGTACCTTGCCGAATGGTGTGAGCAGGAGCTTCCAGCGAATCGCCTGAAACAGATAGCTGAGCACGTCAAGCGTCATGCCGACGAGCACCAATCGCCAGTCGGCGTCGGCCATGTCGTGCACTGCGCGGACCACGTGAAAGTCGCGCAGCACCCAAATTAGAGAACTAATGGCGACCGTGTACCCGATAATGCGCAGCAGTAGCGAACGTTTGCGAACAATGACCTTGAATATGTTGATCAATGCGCTCGTACCGCGAGATGCGCGTCTGGCTGACGGAGGTCATCTCGCCGCTTCGCTTCCGGGACTCTGAGCAGGATGGCAGGAGTTGAAAAACGACCGGTGAAAGGATGGCAGGCGACCTCTTGGCTCCCCCTTTTTCGCCGCCATTCGTTCATTCACGCTCCTTTACGGTGGCGAGCGCCGAGCTTATATCCTGACACGATACGGGCCGTGCGCCGCTGGAATGGTGTCGCGCCAGGAACCTTGAGGCAAACGCGCGGTACGAATCATCACGCTCGCACTCGCCATCAGATTCCGTGAAACCGATACAGCCTACGACATTGGCTTCCAGCAGGCAATCCGGGATTGCCATGTGATGAACTATTTCGCGCGGTTCAATGTTTCAACGCAAAAGCGTATAATGAATTTGTGAGACGAATACGTCCTGCCACTGCCCTCACTCTTTTCCCAGCCGAATGAAAAGCACTCAATCTGTGAACCGAAATGAACGCGTGCTTCTTGTAGGCGTGGCAGTGAAGCGTCCTGCGCGCGTTCCTGGAGGCGATGCGGTCGCGGCCGCGAGCCGAGATTCCATGATTGAATTGAAGGAGTTGGCCGAAAGCGCCGGAGCGGACGTCGCGGGCGAGTTGCTGCAAGTGCGAGAGTCGCTCGATCCCGCCACGCTTGTCGGCAAGGGCAAACTTCAGGAGATTCGCGCTGAAGCCGAATCTCGCCGCGTACCGCTAGTGATAGTGGACCACGACCTCACGCCCGTTCAACTTCGCAATATGGAGAAAGTTACCGACCGGCGTGTGATCGACCGCACGCAGCTGATCCTGGACATTTTCGCCACGCACGCGCACACGCGCGAAGGCCAACTTCAGGTGGAACTGGCGCAACTGAATTACCTGTTGCCGCGGCTCTCCGGGCACGGGGAAGATCTATCGCGGCTCGGCGGCGGCATCGGAACGCGTGGACCCGGCGAGCAGAAACTCGAATCGGATCGCCGCAAAATCCGCGACCGGGTTCGGAAGATACAGAACGCAATCGAAACGGTGCGCAGCCAGCGTGCCACGCGCCGCCGGGCCCGCCAGGCGGTTCCTCTAGACATGGTCGCGTTCGTGGGATACACAAACGCGGGTAAGTCGACGCTCTTTAACGCGCTGACGCACGCTGAGGTGCTGACATCCGCCAAAATGTTCGCTACCCTCGATCCCACGATCCGCGCAATTCGCCTGCCTTCGCGGCGCCGAATTCTGTGTTCGGACACAGTGGGATTCGTCCGCGATCTTCCTCCTGGACTCATCGCCGCGTTTCGAGCCACGCTCGAAGAGGTCCAGGAAGCCGCGCTCCTGGTGCACGTGACTGACGTTTCGAATCCGCGTCACGCCGAGCAAGATGCCGAAGTTCTCAAAGTGCTCCGCGGTTTGAATGTAGAGAACCGGCCTCACGTGCACGTACTGAACAAGATCGACCGGCTGTCCGAGAACGAATTCAGCGCCTTGCGACAATCGAATGTTCGAGGGCGGGATGTCGTCACCACTTCGGCTGTCACCGGGGAGGGTCTTCACGATCTGGTCGAGCGAATCGACCATGCCATGCTCTTGGATCCGCTGGTGCGACTGCGTTTGCGTATGCCCCTATCTGACGGGCGGCACTTTTCCCAGGTCCAGGCGCAGGGACGCGTGCTTAACTCTCAGGTAGTCGATGGCCATCTCCTGCTCGAGGCCGAACTTCCACAATCAGCGGCTCGCGGCCTCCGCCATTTAGCGCTCGACTGACGCCGGGTCCGCGTTTCCGGTCTTAACGCTACGAGAATCCCCTTGATTCGTCCGCAATTTCAGCGATTTCAGGGTGTTCGAGAAGATAGTGCGTCAGCGGTTCCTGTGGAAATTCCTGTGGAAATATCGGCACTGCTTTTACGCTCTTCGTGACCAGCTTGCCGCACTGGATTCCAGTATGGAATTTACCATTACGCATAAGCCCTATCGCTGCAATTGTTTACGTGCCTTCCCTAGCGTGGTCTCTCGGGATGCAGTGAAGTTAAGGCAAAATGCAGAGCGCCCCAATTTTGCACAGGTTTGCAGCAATTTGGGCGCTAACGATTACTAGGACTAGGGGTTATCGAGCTAAGTACTGACTTCAGGTGGTCGGGATCGTAAACCGTCCGGTCGGGCTCGTTGACTGCGACTTCTGCCGGGTCTATAGTGAGCCGAGTGTTGCAATCGCCGGGCTTGAAAATGGACCAGCGAGCCTCCCGTATTGAGAGCGAAATGAACCTGCCAAACAGCCTTACTGTCCTGCGCATTTTCTTCGTGCCTCTGTTGGTGGTGGTGTTGCTCACCCGCCAGCCCAACTGGAATTTTTGGGGCTTGCCGATTCATTTTGAAGTTTGGGGCGTGCTGATTCTGATGATGGCGGCAGCCACGGACGTGATGGATGGATACATCGCGCGCAAGCGGCGGGAAATCACCACCCTCGGAATTCTCCTCGATCCGGTCGCCGATAAGCTTTTAATCTCGGCCGCGTTTATATCCTTGGTCTGGATGCACCTGATGCCGGCGTGGATGGCGGTGGTGATCATCGGCCGCGAGTTCCTCGTCATGGGACTGCGCGAAATCGCCTCCGTCGAGGGTTTGGTGATTCCAGCAACGGCTTTGGGCAAATCGAAAATGATTTTGCAAGTGATCGCGGGAGGGGCCGTAATCCTCACCGCCAATCACCCCGCGCTGATGCCGCTCGGCACTGGGCTCCTGTGGCTCGTCGTCTTGCTCGCCGTTGCTTCGGCCATTCATTATTTCGGAATGTTCTGGGGACAGATCAATCTGCGGGTCGAACAACGCCGCCGCGACGCCCAAGTCGTTGAACGCAGCGGCAAGGTGATCCTCGATCCGAAGGAAAAGCCGCAGGATGTGCCCACTCCGTAGTTCGGAAAAACAATTCCTGCTCGAGTTCGCCCGCCGGGCGTTGATTGCTGCGGTCGAGACGCGCTCAGTTCTCGAATCCTTCGACTCGATTCCGAATCTGCCGCTTTCCGCGGGAGTCTTCGTCACGCTGCGCCGCAAAAGTCGGCTGCGCGGATGCATCGGCCAAATCGGGCTGCCGCAGCCGACCGCTCCTCTAGTGGCTTATTGCGCCCACGCCGCCGCGCTGGAGGATCCACGCTTTCAATCGGTCCAACTGCACGAGGTACCCGAAATCGAGATCGAACTTTCGATCCTGTCCGCTCTCGAAGAGATCGTTTCCGAGCGCATCGAGATTGGTAAGCACGGCTTGATGGTCACAAATGGAACCATCCGGGGCGTGCTGCTTCCGCAGGTTGCCACTCAATACCGCTGGAATGCTCTGCGTTTCCTGGAAGAAACCTGCGCGAAAGCCGGACTGGATCGAAATGCGTGGAGCGCCGCCGAAACCCGCGTGGAAGCATTTACTGCCGAGGTTTTTTCCGAATCGGAATTGTGCGCCGGCGCCTTTGCCGCTTCTCAGCGCTCGCGCGGTGGCACGGGCTATTCAAGCTCGATGTAGTCGCCCGGGTAGATTTCAGTCAGGCTGTACGTAATCAGAATGGTGGAAGAGTTTGGAGCGGTGCGCAAAACCACCGCTTCACCAATATCCTCGCGCGGCACGTTGCTCCAGTTCCACTTCTTTGGCACGGCGCCGAATCCCACCATGTGCACATCCTTCACGCCCATGTCGAATTCTTGGTCGAACGCATAGCGTGGCGTTTGATAGACCGTCTCGTGCTGTGTGCCCTGATACCGAAAGATGCGGAAGTAATCGCCCACCTTCACGCCCTGGCCGCTGCCCAGGTTCACATAGGCCACGTCGCGGTTGGCCATCGCATCGATGAAGTTCTTCCCAGTGATAATCATCGCCAACGACTTTCCGTTTGGCGGAGCGAACCGGTCGAAGTGCGTTTCCACCTTAATCCGAGGGGCCGCGCGTTCGGTGAACGGAAGTACGACATCATCCCGTTGCACTAAGTCGCATGCGTCCTCCACTTGCGCGATCGACACTTTCGGCCTGGCCACGATTACCTTCAGCCGCGCCTCGTCCGCCCATACGTTTCCCATTTTATGCAAGATGCCCTGTTGCCATTTCGTCCATTGGATGATGTACGGATCTTGGATCTGGCGCACCACCTGGAATTCGTCGCCGGCCTTCACTCCGTCGTTGGAACCCTTGTTGATAAAGACATCCTCGCCGTCGCTGTAGACAATTCTGTAATTTGATTCTTCGCCGGTGATCACGTAGGTGCTGCGCGGGACACGCTCCGTCGTGACGATGCCGGAGCAATACACGGTTCCCGAGCTCGGCACTACGGGCTTCGTTTGCGCCGGTATCACGGCTCCCGAGAGTGCTAAGACCAGGCTAGAAAGTATGATTTTCCCACGCATGATACTCGCTCCTTGGTGGCGATTCCGCGCCTAGGACCAGGCGCTCCCCATGCAGCGACCGTAACAAACGCTCCTTAGGGCGTCAAGGCAATGGTCGGCAGTGCTTTACATATTGTGCACCGCCATGGTAGAAGCGAAGTCTCCCCTTTTCCTGCAGTTTGGCACAGGGCAGATGTCTCCAGAACAGGTTGGAAATAAAGGGTGTTAGGACGCGATAAAATCTGCGCCGTCGTGGCTGCTGTTGACGTGGAATCGATGCGCCGTCAGCTCCGCGATTCGTTGCGGGAAACCGGCACGGTGGAGCTTCGCCTGGATTGGCTGCGCGATGACCGCGAGATAAGCCGCTTCCTCAACCGGCTGCCAGCCGTTCCGCATGGAACCATCTTGTTAGCCACTTGCCGCAGGCGCGAAGCAGGTGGCCAATACGCCGGAACGATTGCCACACAACTCGCGCATTTGGCCGAAGCGATCGCCGCCGGATGCCAATGGTACGACCTCGAAATTGAAACTATTCGGCGATGTCCTCCGGAACTATTGGATGTGCTTTTCGGCGGTGGCCGCCGGTTGACCTCCGCTCATTTCTTCGATCGCATGCCGAAGAATCTTCGACATGTGGCAGGCGAGCTTTCGCGAGGGCGACCGGACGCGATCAAAATCGCAGCGCGCTGCAATTCGTTGCTGGAAGCCCTCAAGCTCTTCGCGCTTGCACGAAAGCACAAAAAAATCGTTGCGGTGCCGATGGGCGACGCGGCGCTGCCTGCCCGCCTCTTGGCCGTGCGCGAGGGCAGCGCATTTACATACGCGCCTGTCGAGAACGCCACGGCCCCGGGCCAAGTCTCATTCGACCAAGCCAAGCACGTTTACCGGCTTGATCGGCTCACGCGCCGCACGCAGGTCTACGGCGTCATCGGCAACCCGAGCGCGCACTCGCTGTCCCCGCGGATGCAGAACGCCGCTTTTCAGATAAGCCATCTGGATGCCGTCTACTTGCCATTCCTGGTGCGCGATCCGCGCGATTTTGTAGATTCAATAGACCGGCTCGGAATCCGTGGCTTCAGCGTCACGCTGCCGCACAAAGAAAGGATCGTGCGGCATCTCGACGGTTGCGATCCGCTCGCGGCAAAAATCGGCGCGGTCAATACGGTGGTCGTGCGCAGCGGCGGAAAACTCTACGGTTATAACACCGATTACGTGGGCGTGTTGCGCTCGCTGGAGCGGCGCATCCCGCTGCGCGGCAGCCGCGTATTGATCGTCGGAGCCGGAGGCGCGGCACGTGCTGTTGCCTTTGCTCTGGCGCAGTCCGGAGCCATTCCTTGCGTCAGCGCTCGCAGGCCCGCGCGGGCCAAGGTGCTGGCACGTGCCGTGGGTGGCGAGGCAATCCCATGGGCCCGGATACGCCGCGAATTTTTCGACGCCATCGTCAACGCCACGCCCGTTGGAATGCATCCGCACACCGGAATCTCGCCGCTCAAACCCCACGAGTTGAATTGCCGGCTGGTATTTGACACCATTTATCGGCCAAGAATGACGAAGCTGCTGCAACTGGCCAAGAGGCGCGGAATCGAAACCGTGTCGGGAGTGGAAATGTTTGTCGCACAAGGCGCCGCGCAATTTGAAATCTGGACGGGCGAACGCGCGCCGGTGGAAACGATGCGCCGCGCGGTGATTCGCGCCTTGGACCGGGAAGAAGCGTCCGGCGCCCAACCGAAATCACAAAGGAAATCCCGGGCCGCGCGATGATTCAGCCCGACTTCAAGACTTTCTGCCGACTGGCGCGCCAGGGGAATCTCGTCCCGGTGTATGACAATTACACCGCCGACCTGCTGACGCCCGTGGGCGCGCACTTGCGTCTCGCTCGCGGGGCGAAGCATTCGTTCCTTCTTGAAAGCGTTGAGGGCGGCGAAAATATCGCTCGCTACACCTTCGTGGGCGCCAATCCATCGGAAGTGTTTCGTTCGCGCGGACGTGAATGCATGCTCGAATCCGGCGGCAAACGCACCCACTTGGAGGGCAATCCGGTCGAGCATCTTCGCCGCTTGACGCGTCGATTCCACCCGGTGCGAGTGCCCAGTCTTCCGCCGCTGATCGCCGGCGCCATCGGCTACTTTGCCTATGACATGGTCCGGCTAGTCGAACGCATCCCGGCCACTGGCCGCGACGACATGGATCTTGATGATTGCGTGATGATGTTCTATCTCGGCCTGGTGGCTTTCGATCACGTGCAGCATCGCGTCTGGATCATTCGCAACGTGTTTACTGCCAGCCCTGGCAGCCTGCGCGAAAAATACGATGCCGCTGTTGAGGAAATCCGCCGCACGCGCCGCACGCTCGATCAGCCGCTGCCGCCCCGGCCACGCGCCGCGCGAGCCAAGCCTCTGCGCGTGCAATCCAACATGTCCAAATCGACATTCACCGCCGCCGTGCGCAAAACCAAGGCCTATATTCGCGCCGGTGACGCATTTCAAATCGTCCTCAGCCAGCGGCTGGAGGCGCGCACGTCCGCCGATCCTTTCGAAATCTACCGCGCCCTGCGCGTCGTGAATCCCTCGCCGTATTTGTATTTCCTCAAGCTTGACGATGTTTCCGTCGTCGGCAGCTCGCCGGAGATGCTGGTGAAGGTCCAGGGCCGCGACGCGTACTACCGTCCACTCGCTGGCACTCGTCCGCGCGGCCGAGACGAAAAAGCGGACCGCGAACTCGAAACGCAGCTCCTCGCCGATCCGAAGGAGCGCGCCGAGCACGTGATGCTCGTCGATCTCGGGCGCAACGATCTAGGCCGCGTGTGTGAGTACGGCTCGGTTGCGCCGGAGCGGCTAATGTTCGTCGAGCGCTATTCGCACGTAATGCACATCGCCTCGAGCCTCCACGGAACATTGCGCGAAGACGTCGACTGCTTCGACGCGCTGATGGCCTGCTTTCCGGCCGGAACGCTTTCCGGCGCGCCCAAGGTTCGCGCCATGGAAATCATCGACGAACTCGAACCCACCCGCCGTGGCATCTATGGCGGGGCAATCCTTTATTTGGATTTTTCCGGCAATCTCGATTCCTGCATTGGATTGCGCACGCTAGTGGCGAAAAGCGGCAGCGTCTACGTGCAGGCAGGAGCAGGCATCGTGGCCGATTCCGTTCCGGAGACGGAATACCAGGAAACGCTGAATAAAGCGCGCGCGTTAGTCCGCGCGCTCGAAATAGCCACCGGAGGTCGCGCGGGATAGGCAGCCTGCGCTATCCTAATAACTTCCCGATGCTTCTGCTCCTCGATAACTACGACTCGTTTACCTACAATCTGGCGCAATACCTCGGCCAGATGGGCGAGAAGGTGGAAGTGCGCCGAAACAACGAAATCACCCTCGAGGAAATTGAGCGCATGCATCCCGAGCGCATCGTGATCTCGCCCGGCCCGTGCACGCCGCAGGAGGCGGGCATCAGCATTCCGTTGATCAAGCGCTTCGCGGGAAAGATTCCGATACTCGGAGTGTGCCTGGGGCATCAGGCTATCGGCGCCGCATTTGGCGGCCGTGTGGTGCGCGCCAAAAAAGTGATGCACGGCAAGACCAGCGAAATTCATCACGACGGCCGCACTATCTTCCGCGGCCTTCCGCAGGATTTCGTTGCTACGCGATATCATTCCCTGGTCGTGGAGCGAAAGTCGCTGCCGCACGTGCTGGAAATCTCGGCGGAGACGGAAGACGGCACGATCATGGGCCTCCGCCATCGCAAGATGAAAGTGGAAGGAGTGCAGTTCCACCCCGAATCGGTCCTTACCGCCGCTGGATTCAAGCTGCTCGAAAACTTCCTGAGCGTTTAAATGCGATCGCCGCTGCCATCGCTGGCCACGGCTTGCATCATGGTCGCCGCTGCTCTCTTCATGGCCGGCGCTGGTCATTCACGAACTGGGCCGCTCGCAAGCGATTCCCACGGCTCAAGACCTGCCGCCTACATTGGGTTCGACGCGAACGATTATCCAGGTGACACAATGCTACCGGGGCTTCGGCGTACCTTTTCGTTCGCGGGCTATTGGCTGAATGAGCCCCCGGGCGGCGCGAGCGTTTCATGGACAGGGGAGCGTGAAATTCTGCGGCGCGATGGCTTCGGCTTCCTGCTGCTTTTCAACGGCCGCCTGGAACGTCAACTGCACAATTCCGATCATGCCGCGACGCTGGGATCGTTGGATGCTGCCGCTGCCGCGCAAACCGCGATTCGAGAAGGATTTCATCCCGGAGCGGTCATTTTCCTCGATCAGGAAGAAGGCGGCGAGATGGAGCCGGATCAACTGTCCTATTTGCTCGCATGGATCGACGGCGTGAGTGCCGCGCATTTTCGCGCGGGTATCTACTGTTCAGGAATCCCGGCCAGCGCGGGCAAGGGCCAGTTGGTGATCACCGCCGACGATATCCGCAGCCACGCGGGAAACCGCCATATCGCCTACTTTGTTTACAACGATGCTTGCCCGCCCTCACCCGGATGCGCAATCTCGAAGGCCCCACCGAAGCCATCCGCAAGCGGCGTCCCGTTCGCGTCGGTGTGGCAATTCGCGCAGTCGCCGCGACGGCGCCAGTACACGGCGAGCTGCAGGGCCACTTACAATCCGGATGGGAATTGTTACCCGCCGGGATTCGGTCGCGGATTTATGACGTTCGATCTTGATTCCGCAAATTCCTCCGATCCTTCCGGCGGCCGTAGATAAGAGGGGAACGTAAGCTGCGATTCTGAATGTGGGTTTAGGAGTCAAACGCGCCGGAACGAACTCAGGAAACAGCGTAGCCGCGCTGGGCTTCGGCAGCGGAGAACGCCACGAGAGCTTCCAGCTTGTCTCGCGCCGCCCCGGAATCGATCGATTCAGCGGCTATTTTCACGCCCGCCAGAAAATCGGTGGCGTGTCTTGCCGCTACCAGCGCGGCGGCCGCATTGGCTAGCACGATCTCGCGATGGGGCCCATGAACGCGATAGAGCAGCGACTGTCCGAAAATTTTGTGGATGATTTCCGCGTTGTGTTTGGCGTCGCCGCCGCGAATCGATTCAAGCGGCGCGCGGTGCAGCCCGAAATCCTCGGGCGTGACCGAGTAGCTCCGCACCACCGCGTCGCGCAATTCCGCAACATAAGTCTCGCCGGCTATCGAAATTTCGTCCAGGCCATCCGCTCCGTGCACCACGATGGCGCGCCGCACGCCGAGCTCCCCCAGCGCCCGCGCGAGCAGTTCGGTCAGGCTCGCGTCGTAGACGCCTACCACTTGCGCTGATGCGCCCGCGGGATTCGTGAGCGGGCCGAGCAAGTTGAATACGGTTCGCATGCGCAGCTCGCGCCGCGCGGGCATCGCGTGCCGCGTGGCTGAATGCATTGCTGGCGCGAACAAAAACCCAATCCCCACTTCCTCGATCGCGTCCGCCACGCGCTCCGGAGGCAGATCGATGCGCACGCCCAAATGCTCCAGTACGTCCGCGGAGCCGCAACGGGAACTGATCGACCGGTTTCCGTGCTTGGCCACGCGCACGCCCGCGCCGGCCACCACAAACGCGGCCGCCGTCGACACGTTGAACGTCCCCGCCGCATCTCCGCCCGTGCCGCACGTATCCACGAGCGCTTCCTCGGCAGGCCAAGGCCTGCTCGCAACGATCGGCGGCGCATGTCTCCGTATCGCCGTCGCGAATCCCACGAGTTCGTCGACGGTCTCGCCCTTCATACGCAGCGCGGTCAGCAGGCCGGCAATCTGCGCGTCGCTCGCGGCGCCGGTCAGGATCTGCTCCATGGCCGCTTCCGCTTCCACGCGAGAGAGGTCTTCTCCCGTGACGATTTTTTGCAGCGCTTCTGGAATCATCGGCGGATTTGCATACGAATCGTGATTATATGCCGGGCTTTGCTTGCCCCGGCTTGCTACTTGCAAGTACACTAGACTGCTTCATGCGATCATAAATTTTAGCACTATTCGAGAGGCTCGCCGGTCCGGCCGGTAATATCGGCATGAAAATCCACGAGTATCAGGCTAAGGCTATTCTTTCCAAGTTTGGGGTGCCCGTTCCGCGGGGCGAAACGATTTTTAAAGCCGAGGAAGCACGCACCGTGGCCGTGCGGTTAGGCTCTCCGGTCGTCGCGGTGAAAGCGCAGATTCACGCCGGAGGCCGAGGCAAGGCCGGTGGCGTAAAAATCGCCAAATCGCCAGATGAAGCCGCCGCGTTCGCCGAACGCATGATGGGCATGAAGCTCGTCACGCCGCAAACCGGCGAGGAAGGCCGCATCGTTCGCCGGCTGCTGATCGAGGAAGGGCTCGACATCAAGCGCGAACTGTACCTAGGCATCCTAGTCGATCGCGCTGCGGGTGCGCCGGTGATCATGGCCAGCGCGGCGGGCGGAATGGAAATCGAAGAAGTCGCCAAGGAGCGCCCCGAAGCCATTCTGCGCGTTCCCGTGCGTCCGGAGACCGGTTTCAAACCCTACCACGCGCGCAAGCTCGCTTTCGGCCTTGGCCTGTCGCACGAGCTTGTCGGCACGGCTTCTAAATTCCTGCAATCGCTTCATCGCGCGTTCATCGAAACGGATGCTTCGCTGCTCGAAATCAATCCGTGCGTGGTCACCGGCGATGGGCGCTTGGTAGCCCTCGACGCCAAAGCAAATTTCGACGACAACGCTCTCTACCGGCATCCCGAATTCGCGGAGCTTCGCGACCTCGACGAGGAGACGCCTCTCGAGGTAGAAGCCTCGAAATACAAGCTCAACTACATCAAGCTCGATGGCAACGTCGGCTGCATGGTCAACGGCGCGGGCCTGGCCATGGCCACAATGGACATCATCAAATTGGCCGGCGGCAGCCCCGCGAATTTTTTGGATGTTGGCGGCGGCGCATCGGAAGAGCAGGTGAAGAACGCCTTCCGTATTCTGCTGAGCGATGCGAGCGTGAAAGCCGTCTTCGTCAATATTTTCGGCGGCATTTTGCGCTGCGACGTGCTGGCAAGCGGCGTCGTAAAAGCGGCCAAAGAGCTGGAGCTTAAGATTCCGGTGGTCGTGCGCATGGAAGGCACCAACGTCGATCGGGGCAAGGAAATTTTGCGCAAATCAGGGCTCAGCCTCACCGTTGCCGACGGAATGAAAGATGGCGCCGAGAAAGTCGTGACGTTGGCGGGAGGCGCGCGATGAGCGTACTGATCGACAAGTCCACGCGTGTCCTCGTCCAGGGCCTCACCGGCCGCGAAGGCACGTTCCATGCGCAGCAGATGCTCGACTACGGCACGAAAGTTGTTGCCGGCGTCACGCCAGGAAAAGGCGGGACGGAACATCTCGGCGTTCCGGTGTTTGATACCGTAGCTGAAGCGGTCAGCAAAACGCGGGCCAATGTCTCCGTGATTTTCGTTCCTCCGCCTTTTGCGGCGGACGCTATTCTCGAAGCCTTCGACGCGGAGCTGCCGCTGGTTATCTGCATCACCGAAGGCATCCCCACGCTGGACATGGTTCGCGTCGCGGCGGCGCTGAAAAATTCGCGGTCGCGCCTGATCGGGCCGAACTGTCCCGGCATCATTTCGCCCGGCCTGTGCAAGATCGGAATCATGCCCGCGTCGATCCACAAGCAAGGCCACGTGGGCTTGGTGAGCCGCAGCGGCACGCTCACCTACGAAGCCGTCGACCAACTCACACGGCTCGGCATCGGGCAGTCCACCTGTATTGGCATCGGTGGTGATCCGATCATCGGTACGTCATTTCTCGATGCGATTCAGCTATTCAATGCCGACCGCGATACGCGCGCAATCGTGATGATCGGCGAAATTGGCGGCAATGCGGAAGAAATCGCCGCGGCGTACATCAAGCAGCACGTGGGAAAGCCGGTGGTCGGATTCATCGCGGGACAAACCGCGCCTCCCGGCCGCCGCATGGGCCATGCCGGAGCGATCATCAGCGGCGGGCAGGGAACCGCCGCCGATAAATATCGCGCCATGCGCGCCGCTGGCATTCACACCGTGCAGAGCCCCGCCGAAATCGGCCATACCCTCGCGCGCGTCCTCGGCAAATCGAAACCCGCCGCGAAATCAAAACCGAGTTCGAAAAAATCGGCCAAGCCGCCGAAAAAACGCAGGCGATAGCCGCGTTCGAGGAGGAACCACCCGTTGGCAATTGAACGAACGTTTGCAATCATCAAGCCGGATGCCGTGAAACGCGGGCTGACCGGCGAAATCCTAAGCCGCATTCACGCCGCGAAATTTCAGATCGTGGCCATCAAGTCGCTGCGGCTGACGAAATCGGAGGCCGAAGGCTTCTACGCCGTCCACCGCGCGCGGCCCTTTTTCGGAGAGTTGACCGACTTCATGAGTTCCGGCAAAGCCGTAATGATGGTGCTGGAAGCCGAAGGCGCGATTGCGAAATGGCGCGAGGCGATGGGCGCCACCGATCCTGCCAAAGCCGCGCCGGGAACGATCCGCCGCGACCTGGGCACCAGCATTCAGTACAACTGCACGCACGGCTCGGACGCGCCTGAAACGGCGGCGTTTGAAATCAGCTATTTCTTTTCCGGCATGGAGCTGATCTAGCGACGCACACCGATGCCGACCCTGATCGCCAAGCCGACGCGCATCGAAGCCGCCGGAAACAAGCCGAAGATCATCCAGGAGCACATTGGCCGCGTCAACTCCGGAACCAGCGCAGTCAGCGTGGCACACATGACCAGCCCCGCCGGATGGACCGAGCAGGGACAAACTCCTGAATTCGACGAGTACACGCTGGTGCTCGGCGGCACGCTGCGCGTCACCAGCCGCAGCGGCGATCTGGACGTCCGCGCCGGCCAAGCCGTGATCGCGCACGCAGGCGAATGGGTCCGCTACTCCACGCCCGACGGCGCCGACTACATATCCGTCTGCATTCCCGGCTTCTCGCCCTCGACCGTGCACCGCGATTCCGAATAGCCTGTGCTCGCGATTGCAGGCCGCTTTCCGAATTTTCCCGGATGGATGCGGCCGCGCTAAAATGTATGCTTCCGTCATGCCACCCGAGCCTTTCCGCGAACTCGGCAAACTACTGTTGGTAATCGGTGTTATTTTGGTCGCCATCGGAGCGCTGATGGTTTCCGGGGTGAGGATGCCTTTTCGCCTGGGTCATTTACCGGGCGACATCGCCTATCAGGGCCGGCACGGCAGTTTTTATTTTCCGATCGTCACGTGCATTGTGGTTAGCGTTGTGCTGACGCTGATTTTCTGGATCATCAATGCGATCCGCCGCTAGTCCTATAGTCCGAAGCCGATGAACCAACCGTCTCTTTTCGACATCGCGCCCGAGCGGCGCATCTGGAAAGTCAGCGAGCTGACCGAAAGCATCGGCGAGCTGCTCGAACGCGCCTTTCCCGACGTATGGATCGAAGGCGAAATTTCGAACTTCCGCCCCGCGCAATCCGGACATCTCTACTTCACGCTGAAAGATTCCGCCGCGCAAATCCGCTGCGTCTACTTTCGCGACCAGGCGCGCAGCCTGAAGTTCCGCCCGGAGGATGGCTTGCACGTCACCGTGCGCGGCTCTTTGGGTGTCTACGAGGTGCGCGGCGAATATCAGATTTACGTGAGCTATATAGAGCCAGTCGGAGCGGGCGCGCTGCAGCTGGCGTTCGAGCAGCTCAAGAAAAAGCTGGAAGCCGAGGGGCTTTTCGATCCGGCGCGCAAGAAGCCGCTGCCGGTGATGCCGCGCTGCATCGGCGTGATCACTTCTCCCACCGGCGCCGCCGTTCGCGACATTCTGCGCGTCCTGAAGCGGCGCTTCGCCAATCTCCACGTGCGCCTCTTTCCGGTAAGGGTGCAGGGCGAAGGGGCGGGCAAGGAAATCGCCACGGCGCTCGGCTATTTCAATCGCACGAAATTCGCGGACGTGATCATTCTTGCGCGCGGCGGAGGATCGCTCGAAGATCTTTGGGCTTTCAATGAGGAACGAGTGGCGCGGGCCATTGCCGAATCGGAAATTCCCGTGATCACCGGCGTGGGCCACGAAACGGATTTCACCATCGCTGATTTCGTCTCGGACGTGCGCGCGCCGACTCCCTCCGCGGCGGCCGAAATCGTGGTGCGCTCGCGGCAGGAATTCGAGCAGCACATTTCCGAACACCAGAGGCGGCTTGTCCAGCAGATCCGCTACTTGCTTTCGCAACGCCGCCATCGCGTGCGCGATTTGGAAACTCATCGCGGCTTCCGCCAAATCGAGTTGCTGATGCGGCGGAGACGGCAACAGGTAGACGATCTTTCGTCGCAACTCGGATACGTCCTGCGGCTTCGGCTTTCCACGGAGCACCAGCGATTCGCCACGGCTCAAGCCAAAGTGGTCACGTTCGACCTGCGCGGACGCGCCGCGGCATTGCGCAGCCGCATCGCCCAGCAGCGCGACGCGCTGCGCTCGGTTCTCGATCGTATCGTGTCGCGGAAAGAGCGGCGGCTGGCTGCCGCGCAGGTGCGATTTGCGGCGCTCGACCTGCGTGCACGCGTGGGCCGCTTGCGCCGGCGTCTCGATGATCGCTCCGTAGCTCTGCGCCTGGCCATGGACCGCGCGCTGATCGTCAAGCGCCGCCGCTGGGAGGCTGCGGACGTGCAGTTGCAGGAACGCGGCCCGCTCAAGCTTCTGGAACGCGGCTACGCCATCGCCTACGACACATCGGGGAAAGTTCTGCGCTCGTCCGATCAAGTCGCGCCCGGCGACGAAATCTCCGTGCGCCTCGCCCGAGGCGTTGTGGATGCGACCGTCCGCCGCAAACGCGAAAAATAACGCCCCTAGCCGCCCCCCGGATTCGCTGGTTTTTGCCCTCAAGAAGCTGTGCAAAATGTGCGCCGGGACGTTCCGGGTAGACGCATGCTCGGTCGTTTGTTTTCTATGACTTAGATGTGTTCCTACTCGAGTGCCTGTTCCGGGTGAGAGCGGCAGGTGGCGAGCGATTAGTGGCGAGTGGCCAGAACTGCGAACAGAGTTGCGCGCCGAGATGAGACTGTAGCGATTTGGAAGAGGGCGCGAGCTGTATTTCCAACAATTTACGAGGCATTTTGCTCGAACGTGTAGCGATTTGGCAGCGTGGAGGTGGGAGGCTAGAGGTTGGAGGCTGGAATGCAAAACCGAGGATTTCGCGCGGGTGAAACAGCGCGAGAGGTCGCGCGCTAAGACGCGCGGATTTTTGGCACGGTTGAAACCGTGCGTTCCTACCCCGAACTTTTCGTCCGCTGCCACGGGTTCGCTTCGTCCTCTTTCTGCCGCTCCAGACACACGCAGCGCGTGTGCCGCCGATCGGAGCTTCAAATTCGACTTGCCCGCCCTCGGCTGGTTCCGAGCGAGCAATAAAAACGAGCAACGGTAGCATGAGTGCGAAATAACGTCGAGGTTCAATCTAACCCGTAGTACCTAATTTCCCGGATTGGGAAAGTAGCGCGGGAGGCTCCCAAACCGCTTGCCTCACTCGCTCACGGGAGGATTTTTTAACCGCGCCAATCTCGCGCTGCGCGGCAGGATAAGTGGAGCGTACTTCACTTTTAGAACGCTGATTTCTCGAAGGAGTTCCAATAGCTTCATCTGCTTTTTTTCGCGACACGCCGTGGTCGTTCGTCTGATGAATGCATTAGTTCGTCTAACAAGGGTTGCAGAAACGCCCATATCTCTTCGATTGGATTGTCGCCCTCCAAGAGCTTTTGCGGAATCCCACTTACATCCCAGTCCTTGCAGCGGATCGTACGATCTTTAAACCTGCGACGAAAAACACTCGCTAACTGTGGGATTCCCTCCTTCCATTTATCTTGGATACAAACACACAATGGCAATTTCTCTTGCTTGAAAAAATCCAGCCAGAACCCAAAAAATAGGTAATGTCTCCCTTGGGCGTTTCTAAAATAGATCCCATACTCTTCCCACTTGTCGGCCCGTCCCGACATAGAGACGGATCCGTATCGCGGAACCGCCTGAGCTTTTTTGCACATTCCATCAATCACGTTCTCCAGCTTTCGGAGGGTTGCATAAGCCTTGGCAAAATCGTCGGAAACCAGCATGCGGCTTTCCTCCCTCGAGAAGGCAACGGGTCCAAAACGACCATCCAGCAGTTTCCGAAATTGCTCGACGAGTGGGTCTCGCACCTTGGGGTCGATGCGATTAAGTATGCCTAGGATATTCTCCCAATCCACCACCTTGGTTTGAATGTTCCCGTAGTGCGCTCTGCCTTGTTCCAAATCTCTGCGGATCTCTTCGTGACAGATCGAATCCTTCGGAACAAGAAATACGAGCCAGCGCTTTGGGACGGAAGTTAGCTTCTGCAGGTAGGCGAGATAGCCTTTCGGCTGATTGGCCGTACATCCGCGCCCCTCTGTGAATTTGACCTCTATTAAGGCACAGAGTTCGCCGGTGCGGATAAGCATGTCAGGCTGTCCAAAATCGCGTAAACGCTCTTGCGTATGAACATCACTATCGGTGATTCGCGACGCATCAGCCTCCGAAAGGAATGTGGAAAGGAAAGGCTCAAGGAATGCGGGATATCGCATCATGTTGCGAAGCAACAACGTCATGGAATTCTCGTCGCTCACCAAGCCATCAAAAATACTTTCAGTCATCGAAGGTTTCCCCATCGTGCCGATTCGTTCTTCGTCCGGTATACTGCGGACTCAATATTGGGCGCAGTATACTCGGCTTACGTTACGAATCAACGTTGGCTCGGGCCTTTCAGTGGCGGAAAGACTGCTCGGGTGCTCAAATTCGACCGAAATCCGCGATACGATCTTGTAGGGAGAGCGCAAAATCCTAATCGCGAACCGAAGATCGTCCTACTCGTCTTCGGCCGAGCTCGCGACTTTCAGGACAGCGAGAAACGCTTCTTGGGGAATATCGACGCGGCCGACGCGCTTCATGCGCTTCTTGCCTTCTTTTTGGCGTTCGAGGAGTTTGCGCTTGCGGGTGATGTCTCCGCCGTAGCATTTGGCGAGGACGTTTTTGCGGATAGCGCTGATGGTTTCGCGCGCAATCACGCGGCTGCCGATGGCCGCCTGCACGGCAATTTCGAACATCTGCCGGGGAATCAGTTTTCGCAGTCGGCTTACCAGCTCGCGGCCGCGTTCGTAGGAGAGATCGCGATGGCAGATGATGGTGAGGGCGTCCACGGGTTCTCCGCCCACCAGCACGTCGAGTTTCACCAGATCGGACTCGCGGTAGCCGGAAAGATGGTAATCCAGCGACGCGTAGCCGCGCGAAACGCTCTTCAGCCGGTCGTAAAAATCGAGCACGATTTCGTTGAGCGGCATTTCGTAGGTGAGCATAATGCGCGTGGGCGAGAGGTATTCGAACTTTTTCTGCACGCCGCGCTTTTCCTCGCACAGTTGCAGCACGCCGCCCACGGAATCCTCGGAAGTGATGATCATGGCGGTGAGGATCGGCTCGGCGATCGATTTGATCGAAGTCGGCGGCGGGAACTTCGTGGGGTTATCCACTTCCAGCACGTCGCCGCTGATGGTGGTGATGCGGAAGCGCACGCTGGGAGCGGTGGTGATTAGGTCGATATTGAATTCGCGCTCGAGCCGCTCCTGCACGATCTCCATGTGCAGCAGACCCAGAAAGCCGCAGCGAAATCCGAAGCCGAGCGCGACGGAATTTTCCGGCTCGTAGAAAAAGGCCGCGTCGTTGAGCTGCAGCTTTCCCAGCGCGTCGCGCAGCATTTCGTAGTCGCTAGCGTTCACCGGGAAAAGCCCGGCGAAGACCATCGGCTTGATGGCTTCAAATCCCGGCAGCGCGGGCGCGTCGCGCTCGGCTTCCACGATTGTGTCGCCCACGCGCGCATCGGCCACGCGCTTGATATTCGCGACCACGAAGCCCACGTCTCCGGCCGCAAGTTCCTGTAGCGCGATGGGCTTCGGCGTGAGCACGCCGAGGTCTTCCACTTCGTAGATTTCGCCGCCGGCACACAAGCGGATTTTCATGCGCGTTGTCATGCGGCCTGCCATCACGCGCACCAGGACGACCGCGCCGCGGTAAGCGTCAAACCAGGAATCGAAAATCAGCGCTTGGAGAGGCGCATCGGCTGTACCTTTGGGCGCGGGGATGCGCTCGACGATGGCTTCGAGCACGGCTTCCACGCCGAGGCCGCTTTTGGCGCTGATCGGCAGCGCGTCGTCGGCCGGGATCGCCAGAACGCTTTCGATCTGTTCCTTCACGAATTCCGGCTGCGCCGCGGGCAGATCGATCTTGTTGATCACCGGAACGATTTCCAGGTTGTGGCGCGAGGCCAGAAACGCGTTGGCCACGGTCTGCGCTTCCACCCCCTGGCTAGCGTCGACGACCAGAAGCGCGCCTTCGCACGCGGAAAGCGCGCGCGACACTTCGTAGGAAAAATCGACGTGCCCCGGTGTATCGATCAGGTTGAGGCGGTACTCGTGGCCGTCCTTCGCCTGGTAATGCAGGCGGATGCTTTTGGCCTTGATGGTGATGCCGCGCTCGCGCTCCAGGTCCATGGAGTCGAGCACCTGCGCGGTCATCTCGCGCTCGCTCAGCGCACCGGTAAGCTCCAGCAGGCGGTCGGCCAGCGTCGATTTGCCGTGGTCGATATGAGCGATGATGCAAAAATTCCGGATGTACCGTGGGTCCATCTTCCCTTCCGCGAGGGTTCCTCCGGGGCCTCCAGCGCGTCGGTTTTGCGCGCTGGGGCATGGCTCCGGTCAAATGAGCGCGCACGCAGTGCGGGGCGGCAGAGTCCTGCAAGAATTCGAGTGTGCCATAGTTCGCGTTTCGCGGCCAGCGCGCTCAATCATCCCGCAAAACGTCCCCTTAAGAGGTCGGAGCCGCAGCTCTGGCTCCGACACTAAGCGCCCCGTTCTAATTGGTCTTCCATGCGCCGAGCGACGGCAAAGGGAAGCCTGAGGTTTAGCCGTTTTCGTTTCGACTCTACGACTCAGGATACTAAATCATCGATTTACAGCGAAGCGAGCAAGCCGGCAAGCAGCGCGGCGCGTTCGGGCAGGGAGCGCAGCACCACGTACTCGCGAGGGCTGTGCGCGCCGTCGCCAACGGCGCCGAGCCCGTCGAGCGTCGGCACTCCCAGCGCGGCCGTGAAATTCCCGTCCGAGACGCCGCCGACGGAAGCCTCGTCCAGCGGCAAACCCATTTCGCGCATGATATGCTTCGCTTGCAGGAACAGCTTCTCCACGCCGGGCGATCGCTCCATCGGTGGACGATTTACTCCGCCGCGCACTTCGATCCGCACTCCCGGCAAGATTGGGCGCAATGCCCGCAATGCGCGGTTGATCTTTGGCGCGTCGGCAAGATGCGCGTGCCGAATGTCGATTTTCGCGTGCGCGTGCTCCGGAATCACGTTCGAAACGGTGCCGCCCGCCACCACGGTGGCCTGCACGGTGATTCCCCGCCGCCGGTTATTCATCTTCATCAAGCGCGCGATTTGCAGCGCCAGTTCGTGGACGGCATTCACGCCCGCGCCCGGGAAATGAGGAGCGATGCCGGCGTGTCCCGAACGGCCCGTCACCATAATTTCGGCCGAGCCCGCGCCTTTCCGCGCCGTTTTGACTCGCCCTTCGCGGCCTGCGGCCGGCTCGAGAACCAGCACGGCATCGCTGCGTAGCGCCTCGCGCTCGATCTCGCGCCGCGAGGTCTTGCTGCCGATTTCTTCGTCCGAGTTCCAGAAAAAGACGAACCGCTTTTTCGGTTGTAGCCTCGCGGTTTTCAGAGCATCGATCGCAAAAAGGGCGATCGTCAAACCGCCTTTCATGTCGAATGTCCCCGGTCCCCAGCCGCGCCCGTCGGATACGCGAAACGGCATCTCCGCGTGCGTTCCCATTGGATAGACCGTGTCGAGATGCCCCAGAACCAAAATTTGCTTTGCCGGGCGCCGCGCGCCGAACCAAATCTCCGCTCGCAGGTGATTTCCGAGTTCGCCCTGCCGGAATACTCCCACGCTTGCTCCACGCTGCCTCCATTCCCGCGCCACAATTCGTCCGAAGCGATCGACGGCTGGCTTGTGATGGGTGGGCGATTCGCAGCGTACGAATTCACCCAGCAACTTCGTCATTTCTGTTTCGCGCTTCCGCAAAATGCGCAGCAGATCTTTTGCGGAAGCCGTCTGCCCGGCGTCGGACTTCGTTTTTTGCCGAATTTTCATGCGATCGAGCCTAAGCACAATGGCCGCGCATTGCAAGCCGCCGCGTCGCAATTTCTTCCGCGCGAGACGCGTGCGAATGCCAGCAAGCGGGCGCTGGGACCGGCGTTGGTCTCGGACGCTCCCCGCTCCGCGATCCGGCTAAGTTCGGCTTTCAAGAAAACAGCGGACAGTACCTGATGCGCGGCGGCTTCCCCACACGTGCGGAATTTCGTATAGAATTGTTCGAATCCTCAGAGGCGAAACAACACACTGGTACCGAGGTCAAACATGCTCCTCGACGTCAACGACATCCAAAAGATTCTCCCGCACCGATACCCGTTCCTGCTGATCGACGGCATCGAAGAAATGGAACGATGGAAACGCATCGTGGGAATCAAGAACGTCACCATCAATGAAAACTACTTTCAGGGCCACTTTCCCGGGAAGCCGATCATGCCAGGCGTGCTGATCATCGAGTCCATGGCGCAGACGGGCGGATTGCTGCTGCTGCAGGAAGTGCCCGACCGCGAAAAAAAACTACTCTATTTCGTGGCTATCGATAATGCGCGATTTCGCCGGCCGGTGGTTCCCGGCGATCAGTTGCGTCTGGAGGTGAAAGTACTCGCCTGGCGCAACGGGTTCTGCAAGTTCGAGGGCTGCGCCACCGTGCAGGGCGAAGTGGCCGCCGAGGCGACGCTGATGTGCAAGATGGTGGATATCGACGCCTTAAAACCGCCGGCTGCCGAGCACGCCGGGAAGGCGCAATGAGCGACATCGATCCGCGGGCAATCGTTTCGCCGTCCGCTTGCCTAGGCAAGTGCGTCAAAGTGGCGGCTTGCGCGGTGGTGGGCGACGACGTCGAGCTCGGCGACGGCTGCGTGCTGGAACCCCACGCCGTGGTGAAGGGCCCGTCGAAATTTGGACGCAACAATCATTTCCATTCGTTCAGCATCGTCGGCGGCGATCCGCAGGATTACACGTTCACCGGCCAGCCGGTGCGGCTCGAAGCCGGCGACGCCAATGAATTTCGCGAATTCTGCACGGTACATCGCGGCACCCTGAAAGGCGACGGCACCACCCGCATGGGTAGTCACAACCTGATCATGGCCTACGCGCACATCGGCCACGACTGCACCATCGGCGATCATGTCACCCTGATCAATGGCTCTCAGCTCGCTGGCCACAGCCGCGTGGAGGATTACGCCACGCTCAGCTCGTTCGTCCTGGTGCATCAATTCACGCGCATCGGCCGCTATTCCTATATCGGTGCGGGCACCATCGTCACCCAGGATGTCCCGCCCTTTTCGCTGATTGTTAGCTCGCGCGAAACGAAATGCTACGGCATCAATCGGGTGGGCATGGATCGCCGCGGATTTTCGCCGGAGCGCATCAAGCCGATCGATCAAGCCTATCGTTATCTCCTTCGCTCCAAACTCAATACCTCGCAAGCGCTCGAAAAGATGCGTGGAACCCTCGCCGATTCCGAGGACGTCTTAACACTGATCCGGTTCATCGAGTCCACCACCGAGCGCGGGCTGACGAAATAGGAGTCGTGCGTGACGGCCGATGACACGACGGGCGGGTGGGGGCTGATTGCCGGAAACGGCAGCTTCCCTTTTCTAGTACTCGAAGGAGCGCGCGGCCGCGGCATCGATATGGCCGTGATTGCTATCCGCGAGGAGGCGTCTCCGGCGCTGGCGCAGGTGGCCAGGCGCCTGCACTGGATCAGTCTGGGTGAACTCAGTCGCGGAATCGAGTTGCTGCATCAGGAAGGCGTGAAACGCGCCGTGATGGCCGGGCAGGTGAAGCACAACAAAATTTTCAGCGCCATCCGTCCGGATTGGCGGCTGGCCAAGCTGCTGCTGTCGCTCCCGGCCAAAAACACGAACTCGCTGATTGGCGGGGTCGCCCGAGTGCTGGGCGATGAAGGCATCGAACTCGTCGATTCGACGAAATTTCTGGGCGAGCTGCTGGCGCAAACCGGCGTGCTAACGCCGCGCGTTCCCGATGCATCCGAGTGCGCGGATATGGAATACGGGCGCCAAATCGCGCGGCAAATTGCGGGGCTTGACTTGGGCCAAACGGTGGTAATTCGCGATCGTGCCTGCGTGGCCATCGAAGCGATGGAAGGCACCGACGAGACCATCGAACGCGCGGCGCGCATCGCCGGCGGCCAGCGGTTGGTAGTTGTGAAAGTCAGCAAGCCGCGGCAGGACATGCGCTTCGACGTGCCGGTGGTCGGACTGAAAACCATCGAAGTGATGACGCACTCAAACGTCACGGCGCTCGCGATCGATGCCGGACGCACGCTGCTTTTCGAGCGTGAGGCGCTGATTTCGGCAGCCGGCACTGCGGGAATTGCGATCCAAGCATTTCCGCCCGAACCGATGGAAGCGAAGAAGAAATCGTGAGCGAAAAGAAAATTCGCGTTGTTGTTGCAGGTGTCGGCGAGTTCGGGCGCAACCACGTGCGCGTGTGGAGCAGTCTTGAAGATGTCGAGTTGTTAGGAATCGTGGATTCAAATGCCGACCGCGCGCGGCAAATCGCCCTGGAATTTGGCACGCGAGCTCTTCCCGATCTCGACGCGCTGCTCGCCGCGCGCGTGGACGCAGTGAGCGTCGCCGTTCCCACAAAGCAACATACCACCGTAGGCTGCAAGCTGCTCGATGCTGGAATCGACGTGCTCGTGGAAAAACCGATGGCCGCGTCGCTCGAAGAAGCCGACCGGCTCATCACCGCGGCGCAGCGCTCCGGCCGTATCTTGCAGGTTGGGCACGTTGAGCGCTTCAATCCTGCCGTCGCTGCTGCGCAACGGATCATTTCCAGGCCGATGTTTTTCGAAGTACACCGCCTGGGAATCTTCACCCCACGCAGCCTGGATATCGACGTGGTTTACGACGTGATGATCCACGATCTCGATATCTTGCTTTCTCTGGTGCGCTCGCCAGTGACCGATCTACGCGCCGTCGGCATTCCGGTAATCACCGATAAAGTGGACATCGCCCACGCGCGCATCGAGTTCGAAACCGGGGCCGTGGCCAACGTCACCGCCAGCCGCGTCTCAACGGAACGGGTGCGCAAGGTGCGCTTCTTCCAAGAACACGAGTACATTTCGCTCGATTTCGCGCGGCAGGACGCGCTACGGATTCGTGTGCAGCCCGGCAGTCCGCAAGGGGTTGGGTTCGAAAAGCTTGCCGCCGAGCCGGAAGAGCCGCTGAAGGTGGAGCTTCGCGCATTTGCGGACTCGGTGCGCACGCGCAAAGCTCCCATGGTCGATGGGCACGCCGGCAGGCAAGCCCTGGCGCTCGCCGACCGTGTGATGGCAAGCATCCTGGAACACGCCCGGCGCGTCCAACTAGAAGCTTTCACCCCACAGGCATCACGATGATCGGTCGTACACTCGTTCCGATGAACGTGCGCCCCGTCGATAAGGGCGAGGCGCAAAAGACGCCCCAGCGCGTCACCACGCTGCTCGACGACCGCACCGTAGTTCCCTCGCAGCTTTCCAAGGCTCCCCCCCTCAACGGCAAGTCTTCTATTCCGGCCCATCTCCCGCTCGGAGTGCTGGTAACGCGCACGCTCGTGCCGCGAGGCATGGAAGTGAAGCCTCTCGAAAAGCTGGAGCGAGCGCCTACGCTTCCTCTCGACATTCTCGACTCGCGCATGGTCGTCCCGGCGGAGGTGAATCCCCTTACCGAAGAAGATCGCCGGCAGGAGGAACGCACGCCGCGAGACACACCGGAACTGCGCGAGGTAATCGCGCCCGACATTTTCATCACCGGAGACGCGAACCTCCTGGTCGGTCCGGAAGAAAAGGGCGATGCGCGCCGCGATTTGACCACTCGCGTTCTCTCCATTCTGGTGCACGTCGGGCTGATTCTTTTCCTGCTGTTCGCGCCGAAACTTTTTCCGGAGCATGCTCCGACCAACCAGGACCTAGCGCTCGCCAAACGACAGCTGCAATGGATCTATACGCCCCCGCCTACGCCGCGCGCCCAACCGCCAAGCCCGAAAATTCACATCAGCCCGCGCGTGTTGAATCGGGTGGCGCCGCCGGTGGTGCAGCCTCCCGCACCGCCTGTCGAAACTCCCAAGGCCCCCGAACTTCCGAAGCAAGCCATATTGCCGGAAGCGCCGAAGGCGCCCAATCAGCAGTCGCTGCCGGCTCCTCCCAAGCCGGCCCCTTCGCAGTTGGAGGCGATTCAACCGCCCACACCACGGCCGCGCTCGCAATTGAATCTAGGCCTTTCCAACACTTCGCCGGGACAGCAAATTCAAGACCAGCTCCACAACGCGATCCGGCAGGGCCACTCCCAGAGCGGAATTTACGGCGGCGGGCCGCCTGCGCCAGGCGCCACTGGACCCGGCACAGCGCAGGGCTACCAAATTCTTTCAGACACTCAGGGTGTGGATTTCACCAGCTACATCCAGCGCGTGCTGGCCACTCTAAGGCGGAACTGGTACGCCGTTATGCCTGAATCCGTCTCTTTGGGCGACCAGGGCGTGGTCTATACCACGTTCCAGATCGATCCGGACGGAAGCGTGCCCGCGCCCGACCCCATCCTCGAACGCTCGTCCGGCAAGCTGCCGCTCGACAATGCCGCCATGTCCGCGATTCACGCCTCCAATCCGTTTGAGCCGCTACCATCCGCTTTCCACGGGCCTTATCTCAAGCTGCGAATCGTCTTCCTCTACAACGTCACCCCAGCGCAGGCCGGATTGCGGTGAAGCTTCCGCGCACCCAAGTTGCGGGAGCGCTCATCCTCGCTGGGCTGGTGCTGCTGATCCTGCTTCTGCGATTTTTGATTTATGGATGAATCTCTCGCACCGCTGGTCGTGATTCTGGGGCCGACGGCTTCCGGCAAATCCGAATTGGCGATTCGTCTAGCGGAAGCGCTTGATGGCGAAGTTGTGGCGTGCGATTCCACGCAGGTGTACCGCCATTTCGACATCGGCACGGGGAAAGTTCCCCTATCCGATCGTCGAGGTATTCCGCACCACCTGATCGACGTGGTCGAGCCGCACGAAGTCTTCACCGCCGGCGAATACGACTCGCGCGCCACCGCCGTACTCGCCGACATCACACGCCGCGGCAGGCTACCGATTCTGACCGCCGGGACGGGCCTCTACCTCCGCGCGTTGCTCGAAGGATTATCCGACGCGCCGGCGCGATGCGAGGATCTGCGAGAACGCCTGCGGCGCAAGGCGCGCGCGAAAGGACAGCTGCATTTGCATACGCTGCTAGCGCGCATCGACCCCGAGGCCGCCAAACGCATCGCGCCGCGCGACACGCAAAAGCTCATTCGCGCGATCGAAATGCGAATGATCGCGGGCAAGTCCGTAGCTGAGATCCACGGCGGCGGACGCAAGGGGCTTCAAGGCTACGCGCTCATCAAAATCGGCCTGTTGCCTCCGCGCGCAGCTCTCTACGATCGCATCAACGCCCGGGTGCGAAGCATGGTTGCCTCGGGCTGGCCCGAAGAAGTCCGCCGGTTGATTGACGAAGGCGTGCTACGCGAAGCCAAGCCATTTCAATTTATCGGCTATGTGGAATTGCGCAATCATCTCGAAGGCCATCTCTCTCTGAAAGCGACGATCGAGTCCATTCAGCAGGCCACGCGGCGCTACGCCAAGCGCCAGCTCACCTGGTTCCGCAGGGAACCTGTCGTGCATTGGCTCCCGGGCTTCGGGGATGATGCCGCAATTGTTGCGGAAGCGATTCGCCTGGCCCGCATCGCCGAGCCGTAACCACGCCGTTTGCAACGGGAGGGTAAACAGATGAAGAGTGTCCTTACAAAGCCTTCTCGAAACGGTCGTACCGAATTTCTCCGGGCCGTGGCGCGCAGTCGCGACCTACACCGCGCCTGGGTATCGCCTCCCCGCACGCCCAAAGCTTTCGACGCGTATCTCAAGAGACTCAAAATGCCCAATCACGCCGGATATTGGGTTTTGACGGAGAGAGGTGAGATGGCCGGCATCATCAACATCAATGAGATCGTCCGCGGAAGTTTTTGTTCCGGATATCTCGGCTACTACGCATTTTCGCCGCACAACGGACGCGGCTACATGACGGTCGGCCTCCGGGCTGTGATTTCCTTCGCGTTTGGAAAATTGCGTCTGCATCGACTGGAGGCCAACATCCAGCCTGACAACGAACTCTCGCGTCGTTTAGTCCAGCGACTTGGCTTCCAGCTGGAGGGATTGTCGCCCCGGTACTTGCGACTCGGCGGAAAGTGGCGCGACCACGAGCGGTGGGCAATAACCGCTGAAGAATGGAATGCGAGATGAGCATTTGGGCAGGCACTTGACGGCGGCGTCTTGATCCAATACGCTGGTTGCATACGGTAGCGTATGGAAAATACCGCATCATCTCGTTCCGCCACCCTTCGTTCATCTGACTGGGTAGGCGCGGCTTTCTCTCGCTTCTCCGATCAGGGGATAGAGTCCGTGCGCATCGAAGTGCTGGCGCGCGATTTGGGTGTGAGCAAAGGAAGCTTCTATTGGCATTTTCGCGACCGCGGCGAGCTGCTGGAACGGATGCTGGAGCGCTGGGAGCACGAAGAGTTGAAATGGACCGATGCGGAAGATAACACCGGCCCGGCCACTCGCTGGGCGCGCATCGTGGCCAAGACCGCCGATCCGGAACGAATTCGCAGCGAAGTGGCTCTGCGCGGCTGGGCGCGCTGCGATTCGCACGTAGCTGCCCGAGTGGCCGCGGTCGAAAGAAAAAAAGCGGTGCTCATCGCCAGAGTGCTTCGCGACGTGGGTTTCACGCTGTCCGCGGCGGACGCGTGGTCGGAAATCGTGCTGATGGTCTGCCTCGGCTGGCTTGATCGCGCTACGCGCGACCGCGCTTTCCTAGCCGCAAGCAGAGGATTGGGCGAGTTTTTGTCGGACGTGATTCTGGCCGCTTCTTCCGGTGCATCGCCGCTGAACGCCGAGTACCCTCACTAGCGCGCACACGCCAAGAAAATCTTTTCAGGGGCTTCCAGTGGGTTCTTAGCGCCGGAGCTAAGGCTCCGACCTACAAACCATGGGTTGACTTCCTGAATCAGAAACTAGCGTGGGGGGAAAAGCAGGCGCTAAGTATTTCAAATTCGAAGGAGTTCCACAGTGCTTGCGAGCCGCGCGCGTCCGATAAGCCCGGTCTCGCGGCGTTCATCCGATATTCCAAGCCAAGACGTGCTGAGACCATTTCTGCTCTAGCTGCGCCCTCATAGGAGCTGGAGCTCGTGCCAGCAAACCCGCACCTCGCTGGGACAATCGCGCCACGGGAAGCTTGGCGCTTTGGACCCCACTGGACAAAACGAAAGGCCCGCAGAGGAAAACGGTCAGCCGAACCGAATTCAAGTAAGCGAGCGCAAAGCAACCTCCGCAGCCGATGGCGACTTCCTCGCGAAAAGTAACCGGCAAGCCGTTGCGCACCAAGAACCGCCGGAACTCCCAAACCAAGCGCACGTCTCTTTGCAATTCACCAAGCCATAGCAGCGCAATGCGGCGGCGGTCACGCCGGAATTTCGCGCACACGGCTTTCAGCTCCGCCCTCGCTCGCAACTGCCGGTAATCGGCGTCTCCGAAGAGTAGCTGAAGGTGCTGCGCGTTTGCCGCGGAGAGTCCCACAACGGATTCGCGGATCTCGGACTCGCGCTCTGCGGTCGCATGGTCTGGTCTGAGCAAAAGGGCCAGGAAAAGACTCAGGCACACGAATACGAGCAACAAGAACAGAGCGATGACGACGTGCGCGCTCAATTGGAATCTCGCTTCATTACACTCGTGGTCGCCACCCAGAGGTGATTCCACTGCTCTTTGCGGTACGCGTGATTGAGATCCGTGATCACTGGAGCGGGAGAAGGGGAATACTCCCAAAACGCCCATATCCAGAAGATGAGTAGTGCTATATATAGCGCGGGCGACAGCAGCTGCCAATAGGGAAGGAAACCATGGACGATCTGCAAACTCGCGAAGTTAACTGCGGAAAGCGAGAGATAGAAACCGAAACCCAAAACGAGGCCGCGTAGATTCCGACCCAATGGGAGTCCGTAATAAAGAGCTACGGCGGCCAGCGCCAGCAGCAAGACAGCTTGGGCCAAGCACAAATACTGCACGAAAACGGGCGGAACGTATCGGTATGAAAAGTGAATCAGGTTTGCTTGGCTCCAACCGAGCGCCCATATCGCAGGAAGCACGAATGCGCCGATCCCGAGGAGCACGCTTTGGGCGACACGCCGTAGCGCCGACCCTACAGGAAAAAGCCCTCGCGCAACTTCCCATATAATCAAGAACCCTGTGAAGATGGACATAACCTCAGCCACCCAATATAAATAGCCGAACCGTTCGTGGTGCAATCCGGCCGCCGCGAGGAGGACCAAGTTACTGGTGGCGTCCCAGAATATGTACGCGCTGAAATAGGGGTAACGTTGAATCGCGCGGCACTTTAGCAGGCGCCATGCCAGCAGTGCTTCTAGTGATGGGCCCGCGGCTGAAAGCGTAAAGAAACTCAGGGTCATGACTGGAAGGCATTTTACGCGAAAATGGCGGGATTGGAAGGGGGCGACTGATGTACCCCCTCCTGAGGTACGTGCTAGTCGACGCTTCCATCCGGTGTCATCGGCGGCGGTGGTGGCACCGTTATGGGGTTAGGCATGAAGAAGCTAGATGGGTGGCTCATTGCGAGAGCCTCCTTTCTCAAGATGGGCGTGAAGTTAACAGCAGGGACGCGCGCGGCACGCAAAGATGCAAACCGTTCAGTTTTGTGAATCGAAGAGCAAAGCTATAGCGAAGAGAGTACCTGGATGGACTTGTAAGTTACGGGAGAACGCGCTATAAGAAGGCCGTGAATGGAACAGGAAGCCTCGAGCGGCAGATTGCCCGCAGCCTGAACTCTGCAGGCGGCCATTTTGCGCGGCTCGTGTTCATCGGTTCTTTACGAGACGCCTACACCGGCCACTATCTCCATGAAGGCTGGGGGCAGATTGTATCGGCGGAAGAAATTCACGAGACCCTGCGTGGTGTGCATCAGGATATATTCGTAGCGGTGCTGAGGTTTTCGCTGCTTGACCTAGCCAAGGAAATTCGGTTGCACTTCCGTTCGCTAAGCCAGCCGGAGGGGGAGACTGCGGCTCTTTGGCTGGAGACGGAACCCTTTCGCGATTTGATCCCACAAGGCTGTTCTCTTTCTTCTCGCGAATTGTTTGTTTCCCAGGTTACGACCGCGCTGGAGGTGCTGCGGCGTGCTCCTGACTGGCGGGAGTTATCGGGACCAGTCGCATCGCCACCCCCACTACCTGACCAATCACCTCTGCTTCGTTGGCTAAACTGAAGTTCCGAATCGGCGCACCGGAGGTTGGGTGCGGAACAATGGTGATGTGGGTGCCGGAGATGGAACACCAGCTACATAGGTATCCATCCTTCAATTCAACCAGATAGATGGGCCGCTCGTACTCCGTATTCCATCGGGTATTGGACACTTCGCGGCGCGCTTCGTCCACCATCACCAACGCTCCTGGCCGCAGCAAGGGGCTCATTGTTTCGTCTGCCAGTCCAACGTAGGCGTACATGTGCCGTCTGGGGTTGCACTCCAAAAGGAAGGCGGCGGGAATCTCGCCCCAAAGCGCCACGGCCCGGTTGATGAGCTGGGTGCGCTCCCACTTGAAAGATGGGTCGAACCGCATAGGGATAGTAATCTTTGCATCTGTGTTGAAGAGTTCAGACGTGACCGGTCTAGTGACTGGCAACTTAACCTGCGCGCGATAGGTGTGGGCGCGATCCGGATCGACTCCATAGCGGCTCAGGATTTCGTGAAACGGAATTCCATAGATCGCGGCCAAAGTGAAGGTTTTAAACTGGCTGGGAATGGCGTGATCGTTCTCAATTTGCGTGAGACGCGCCGCGGAGATGTAAAAGCGGCGGTTATGTTCGCGCGCCGCAATCTTCGAACTGATGTGCTGGATTTCGCGGACGCCGAGTTGCAGCCGCAGGCGCGTTTCCTTCAGATAATTGCCAGGCGACGTGTCCATTAGATTTCGAAGTCGGACGTGCGAAGTTTAGGCGCGGATTATACCGAGAGCGAGGCGCAGCGCACATCCATTTGTTCAGTTCTCTGAACAATGCGTTTTTGGAGCGAATGGCGGGACCGTTACGACTGTGCGCGTATCGCGCACGGTCTAATTGGCGAGATAGGCGCGCTTGAGGTAATCGACGGTTTGTTGCTGCAGTTCCTGGTAATTCGAGTCCAGCGTGTCCTGCACAGCGTCCTGTGCGGATGGCGCGGTGGCCATGCGATCGACCAGGCGGCTGATATCGCCGATGCCGCCGCGGTCGATGATCGATTCCACCACGGCGAGCGACCACGCGTAGGCCATCGACGCGGAGTTGCCAGTCAAGCCCATCCACGATCCTTCGAGCGAGCCGAGCGACGGGGTGAGACCCTGATTGGCTGCGTTCACCAGCGCGGCAGCGTTCGGCCCGCTTCGGCTGCCCTCCATCCATTGGGCGAGGCCTTCCTGCAGCCAAGTTGGTGCGCGGTAGTGCGATTTTTGGCCGACGAAACTGTGCGTGAGCTCGTGCTTCAGTTCGCGCGCCAGTGCGGGTGTCACGGACGTCAATCCCTGCACCGGAATGCGGATGCGCCCGTCGTTGAGCGCTCCGACCCAGGAGGGCGCGCGGGTGATGTCCTCGAACGCCTGGCCGGTATATAAGATCACGCCAATTTGTGCGGTCGGCGTGTAATCGAGTTGCGACTGCAGATCGTTGTAGTCGTTTTCGAGCGCGCTGAGGATTCCGCGCGCGAGTTCGGGAGCGGCGCCGCCGTAATATCTCAGGTCGAAATGGGCGGTTTCTCCTTCGCGGTAGTTTGCCTCGAAGGCTTGATCGCGTTCGGCTTTGCGAAGCGCCTCCAGGACGTCGGGGTCTGCCCGCAATTGAGCGGCGGCTTTCCAAGCGTCGATTGCCTGGCCGGTCTTGTTAGCGCCGTAATACGCCCAGCCCATTAACTTGTCGACGTCGGGCGAGGATGGATACACATCGTGGGCGTGCTGTAGGGGGTCGAGTGCTGCTGTGAACTGGCTGGCGCGGAGGTAGAGCACCGAGAGATTCAGCAACAGCCCGAGGTTATTGGGAGCGAACGTGAGGCCTTGCTGGTATTGTTGGATAGCGGAATCGGAATCGCCTTTGGACAAAAAGAATTGGGCTGCTGCATAGTGTGCGGCCGCAACTTTGTTGATCGCTTCATGCGAGCCTGTGCGCGCGTCCGACTCTAGGCGTGCGATGTACGCGTAGTCGACGTCACCATCGTGGACGGCCAGGCGCGTTACTCCTTCATATCCGGGAGCGGGTTCGATCCGCGGCGCGGAGACGGGAGGCTTCGACGCGGCATCCGCCGGGGAGAAATATCCAAAATCGTTGTGCTCGATGCGCGCGACAATCGACTTGGGAATCGAAAGCTGGCCGGCGGACGTTTGATAAGTGACGCTATCAGCGTCCGTGGTGACACCGGCGGCGACAATGCGGTTGCCGTTCTTTAACACGATTACGTCCGCGCGCGCGCAACAGCACACGGCGAGCGCAAGTAGGAGCACAACAGGCGCGACGGAGCGCATCATTTAATCGTAACAACGCGGCGCGTGAAATTCGAAGCGATGTGGTTCGCGGATGTTCAAAGCAACATAGCGATTGCGGAGCCGGACGAACGAAACAACGGCGCGGTTCGGGCATCGAAATTCGCTCTCGCGGCATCGATGTGCGATTGAAATCCAAGGTTTAGACGCAAGCGGGAAGCGATGCGTTGATGCCGAAGCAAAACGAAAAGTTTTTGAGCTGCATGCGACGATCCCAAGCACTTGGGAATTTCGCCGAAAAAAAATTTGATTTGAAGCTTGCGTACGGGAAGTTCCTGTCATATTCTACCGCGTCGATTTTATCTTAGAGGCCACATCAGCATGTGATCCGCCTGAAGGATCCGCTGTTCGCGGCTGAAACTGCGGCGGTTTTTGAGCCGAAGTGCTTTAGCGATGATCGGCAGGCGCGGCAGGCGACGGAGTGTTTTTGGGAATTTCGACTCTATAAATTTTGTTTCCCCTCGAAAAAAGGGGCAGGCATTCGCCAGATAGGACCGGGGAAAGTACGTGGATTCTGAAGGTTCTGAAAAGTCATCAGTCGTAGCAGTTAGGCCCGACCCGTTGCACGGGCCCGATCCGCTGCTTGGCCCGGGGCAGACGCTGAGCAGCGTTACCGAGAAGATCAGCTCAATCGTCCTGGGCAAGGAAAACACCACTCCCGGATGGATTTTCGGGGCCTTTATCAGTTTTTGTTTGCTGATGCTCTTGAATACGGTCATCACCCTTCTGGCCATCAAGGGCGTCGGCATCTGGGGCATCAACATTCCTGTGGCGTGGGGCTTCGCGATCACCAACTTCGTTTGGTGGATCGGAATCGGTCATGCCGGGACGCTCATTTCCGCATTCCTTCTCCTGCTGCATCAGAAATGGCGTACCTCGATCAACCGCTTCGCGGAAGCCATGACGATTTTCGCGGTTATGTGCGCGGGCATGTTCCCGCTGCTGCACATGGGCCGTCCGTGGCTGTTCTACTACCTGCTGCCCTATCCGAATCCGATGTGGCTGTGGCCTCAGTTCCGCAGCCCGCTGGTATGGGACGTGTTCGCGGTTTCGACTTACTTTACCGTGTCGTTGCTGTTCTGGTTTGTGGGTCTGATTCCGGACTTGGCAACGTTGCGCGATCGCGCTACCAGCAAGGTCAAGAAGGTCGTCTACGGCTTTTTCTCGATGGGCTGGCGCGGCTCGGCTGTGCATTGGTCGCGCTACGAGTTCGCTTCGATTTTGCTTGCCGGCTTAGCAACGCCGCTGGTTGTTTCCGTGCACACGGTGGTCAGCTTCGACTTCACTATCGCTATCGTCCCGGGCTGGCATAGCACGATTTTCCCGCCCTATTTTGTCGCTGGCGCTATCTATTCTGGTTTCGCCATGGTGTTGACGCTGGCGATTCCACTGCGCAAGTACTACCACCTGGAAAACATGGTGACCGAGCGCCACTTGGACATCATGGCGAAGGTGATGCTGGCGACAGGTATCATCGTGGCCTACAGCTACGTTTTGGAAATGTTCATGGCGTTTTACAGCGCCAATCTGTATGAGAGAGCGCAGTTTGTGGAGCGCATGACGGGCCAGTATGCGGGCGTTTTCTGGACCCTTATCGCCTTCAACCTCGTGATCCCGCAGGTTCTCTGGTTCCGCGGGGTGCGGCGCAGCAACCTCTGGCTGTTCCTTATCTCGTTGGTTATCAATATCGGCATGTGGCTCGAGCGGTTCGTGATCATCGTGGTCAGTTTGCACCACGAATACGAACCTTCGAAGTGGTTCATGTTTTTCCCCACGCGTTGGGACTGGGCCACCTTCGCGGGAACGATTGGCATGTTCTTCTTGCTGTTCTATCTCTTTATTCGTTTTCTGCCCATGATTTCGATCGTGGAAATGCGTTCGTTGGTGGATGAAACGAGTGAGAAGGGGCCGCATTCGTCCCTTTACCCGATTCCGCCGAAGTCCTGATTCCGGTTGTGAAAGATCGGCGACGGATGGATTGACGAGAGGTTTGGACGTTGAAGGAAACTAGGATTCGGAAGGTTTATTAAGGCACTCGATGGCACAAATCTTTCATCGCGGCTCGAACATGATTGCGCGACTCAGTATCGTGGGTGGCGTGATCTTTCTCTGCGTGTTGGTTGTGATCCTTTATGAAATCGCGCTTTCGCCCTGGTACACCAACGAACACGTCACGCTGCAGCAGCCGGTGCCGTTCAGTCACCGTCACCACGCCGGCGAGCTCGGAATCGACTGCCGCTATTGCCATACCGACGTGGAAAAATCTTGGTACGCGGGGGTTCCGGCCACGCAGACCTGCATGACGTGCCATTCGCAGATTTGGACCAATGCCGCCATGCTCGAGCCGGTACGCGCAAGCTACCGGACCGGTGTTTCGCTTCAGTGGAATAAAGTCAACGAGTTGCCTGAGTTCGTTTATTTTAACCACAGTATTCACGTGGCCAAGGGAATCGGCTGCACTACGTGCCACGGCCCGATGGCGACGGAAACATTAACCTACAAGACGGGCACGCTCTATATGTCGTGGTGCTTGGAGTGCCATCGCGATCCCGGGAAGTACGTGCGGCCGGAATCGCAGGTATTTAATCCGTTTTACAATCCGCCTTCATATGGGACTCCGGTGAAGTTTGAGGGTGTGAGTTATACCAATCAAAAGGCGCTGGGGCGGGCGCTGGTTAAGAAATACCAGCTCCGAACTTATCAATATTGTTCCACTTGTCATCGATGAAAGCGAACCAATGAGTGAAGATCCTAAACCGAAGAATTTGCCGAACGATTCAGTCGACCTGGATGTCGCGCGCGCCAATCTGACCCGCATGGGCAAGAAGCGCCTGTGGCAGAGCCTGGAAGAGTTGTCCGATACCAAGCTCTACCGCGAATTCCTAGAGAATGAATTTCCGGCCAATGCCGACAAGGACATGGACGGGATCAACCGCCGGGATGTGCTGAAGCTGATGGCTGCTTCCGCTGCCATGGCTGGCCTGAGCGCGTGTACCAAACTGCCTCAAGAAAAGATCGTCCCGTACGTGCGGCCGCCTGAGGAGATTATCCCCGGCGTGCCGCTGTTCTACGCCACAGCGATTCCCGAAGCGGGCGGCGCCGTGGGCCTTCTGGTGGAAAGCCACATGGGCCGGCCCACGAAGATCGAAGGCAACCCACAGCATCCAGGCAGCATGGGCGCTACGGACGCACTGCAGCAAGCTTCCATCCTCAATATGTACGATCCGGATCGAGCGCAGACGATTCGCTTCGACGGGCAGTTGAGCAGTTGGGGCGATTTCGCGGCGGCGATGGGCAACGTTCGTGGGCGGATGGCCGGCGACGGCGCAGGAATTCGCATTCTCACCGGCACCGTCACTTCGCCGACGCTCGGTTCGCAAATCAAAACTTTCCTCGCGCAGTTTCCCGGAGCCAAGTGGCATCAGTACGAGCCCTCCGGAAACAATTCCGGCCGCATGGGCGCGACGATGGCCTTCGGTCGTCCCGTGAACGCGATGTACCACATGGACCAGGCGGACGTGGTGGTTTCTCTCGACGCGGACTTTTTGATGATCGGGCCAGGACACGTGCGCTACATCCGTGAATTCGCCGGACGCCGCTCCTTGCCCAACGGGCCTTCCTCGAACCTGAATCGCCTCTACGTGGTAGAGAGCATGCCGACGAGTACTGGTGCGATGTCCGATCATCGCTTGCCGCTGCGCTCTAGCGAGGTGGAAACGTTCACTCGGCAATTGGCTGCGGCTGTCGGCGTGTCGGCTGCCCCTGCGGCTGCTTCAGACGCGAATATTCCCGCAAGTTGGCTTAAGGCGGTCGCGGACGATTTGGCCGCGCACCGTGGTTCTTCGCTGATTATCGCCGGCGAAAATCAGCCGCCGATCGTCCATGCGATCGCGCACGCGATGAACACCTCGCTCGGCAACGTAGGCAAGACGGTGGTTTATACCGAGTCCATCGAAGCCGAACCCGTCGATCAGATGGAATCATTGAAGGATCTGGTCAACGACTTGAATTCAAACAAGGTTGAGTTCCTCCTGCTTCTCGGCGGCAATCCGGTTTACGACGCGCCTGCGGATCTGGACTTCGTGAACGCGCTGATCAAAGCCAAACTGCGCGTTTACTCCGGGCTATATTTCAACGAAACCTCCGAATGGTGCCACTGGGAAGTTCCGGCGACTCATTATTTGGAGAATTGGAGCGATGCCCGCGCATACGATGGCACCGCTGGAGTGGTGCAGCCGCTCATCGCGCCGCTCTACGATAATCACTCGGACCACGAAATTATCGGCGCACTTTCCGGCAGGCCCGGCGTTTCCGGCCACGATCTGGTCCGCGAATATTGGAAGGGGCAGCGCACCGAAAAGGGCCATGCCTTTGAGGACTTCTGGGAGCTCACGCTCTACCAGGGCTATGTCGCTGGGAGTGCGTTCGCACCGGTTTCCGTACCGCTGCAGAATGATTTCCTGAATCAAGCGGCGACGCCTGCGAAAAGCGGCGGTCTGGAGGTTGTCTACCGTCCCGATCCCTCGATTGGCGACGGACTGAACAACAACAATTCGTGGCTTCAGGAGCTTCCGAAGCCGGTCACGCGGCTGACGTGGGATAACGCTGCGATGATCAGTCCCAACACCGCGAAGAAATTGGGCCTTAAGACGCGGGACTACGTTGAGCTGGAATTGAACGGTCGCAAAGTACACGCGCCCGTTTTCGTTACCTTTGGCCACGCAGATAATTCCGTTACGGCTCACTTCGGCTACGGACGCTTGCGCACTGGCTCGGTGGGAACCGGCACGGGTTTCAACGCCTACCTGCTGCGGACGTCGTCGCAGCCTTGTTTCGCGAACGGGCTGCGAATCACGAAGACAGACAAGAACTATCCGCTGGCATGCGTGCAGCACCAATTCACGATCGATTTTGAAGGTCATCCGGCGGAGAAGGAAAGCGTGGCGGCCATCGAGCAGCGCGATTTGGTGCAGATTGCCACTCTCGATGAATTCCGCAAGAACCCAACTTTCGCCAGGCACGACGACACCACTGAAACTAAGGACATGTCACTCTATCCGAATTACAAGTACGACGGATACGCATGGGCCTTGTCCATCGACCTAAACCGTTGCGTCGGCTGCAATGCGTGCGTGATCGCGTGCCAGTCGGAAAATAACATCGCGGTGGTCGGAAAAGATCAGACCATGCGAGGCCGCGTGATGCACTGGATTCGCATCGATACGTATTTCCGCGGCGACCTGGAAAATCCGGAAACGTTCTTCGAGCCGCTGCCTTGCATGCAGTGCGAGAACGCGCCGTGCGAGTACGTCTGCCCAGTGGGCGCAACCACGCACACGCCGGAAGGTCTGAACGATATGACCTATAACCGCTGCGTGGGCACGCGCTACTGCTCGAATAACTGTCCGTGGAAAGTGCGCCGGTTTAACTTCTATCTGTACTCCGATTACACCACCAAGAGCCTCTATGGCGTGCGTAATCCGGACGTGACCGTTCGCAGTCGCGGCGTGATGGAAAAGTGCACGTACTGCGTGCAGCGCATTCAGGAAGCGAAGATTCGCGCGACCAGGGAAGACCGATTGATTCGCGACGGCGAAATCGTGACGGCGTGTCAGCAGGTTTGTCCGGCGAACGCGATCGTGTTCGGAAACATCAACGACAAGAACAGCCGGGTTTCGAAGCTTAAGGCGCAGGAGCGGAATTACATCCTAATGGCGGATTTGAACACGCGGCCGCGCACCAGCTATTTGGCGCGCGTGCGTAATCCGAATCCGGCCATCAGCGCCTAGCACGATCGGGACGAAAGTGAAGTTTGAAAACGATTTTTCTGGAGCAATGTTCGAATCATGAGTCGTAAGACCATGTACGGGTTGATGGCTGAGTTCGATTCGGCGGAAGAAGTTCTGGCCGCCGCGCACCGCACTCACGAGGCGGGGTATCGTCGCATTGATGCCTTCAGTCCTATTCCGGTGGAAGGCTTGGCCGAGGCAATTGGGTTTGAATGGACGTCCCTGCCGATCGTGACGTTCATTGGCGGATTCCTCGGCGGCTGCACCGGATTCTTCATGTGCTGGTACGCCAACGTCATCAGCTTCCCGCTGAATATCGGCGGCAAGCCGTTCAATAGCTGGCCGGCGTGGATTCCGATCACGTTCGAATTGACCATTCTGGGCGGCGCGATCGCCACCGTCGTCGGCATGCTTGCAATGAACGGACTGCCCACGCCCTACCACCCGGTTTTCAACGTGGATCGTTTCGCGCTCTCCACCACCGACAAATTCTTTCTGTGCATCAAATCGCGCGACAAGAATTTCGATCTGGAGCAAACGAAAGCATTTCTGGAAGGCTTGAATCCGCATGGGGTGTTTGAAATTGAGGATTGAAATGAATTCTGGCGGCGAACAGCGCGTGCGCGCCGGCGTGCGGCTAGCGTGGCGTCGCTGGCAGGCGGCGGCGTGCCTTGCCGGTGTGGCGCTGCTGCTTTCCGGCTGCCGCCTCGACATGCACATCCAGCCGAAGTACCTGCCGGATTGGCCGACCAAGTTTTTCGCCGATGGCCGCTCCAACCGCCCGGCCGTGCCGGGCACGGTGGCTCGCGGCGAGCTGCGCATCGACGAGTTGATGTATTCGGGCACCGAAAACGGCGTACTCTCGAACCGCTTCCCGTTCCCCATCACGCGTGCCGATCTGGAGCGCGGCCGGGAGCGCTTCAACATTTACTGCGCCCCGTGCCACGACTATTTGGGCACCGGGCGCGGTATGATCGTTCAGCGCGGATTTCCGCAGCCTCCCTCCTATCTGCTCCCGCGGTTGCGCGAAGCGCCCGTGGGGCACTTTTATCAGGTTATGACCAATGGCATCGGCGCGATGTATAGCTATTCGGCTCGTGTGAGTCCTGCGGACCGGTGGCGGATCGCCGCCTACATTCGCGTGCTGCAGCTGAGCGGCAACGCAACGCTGCAGGACGTGCCGGAATCGGAGCGGCAGAAACTCATGCAGCAATCAGCAGGACAGGCGCCGGGGCAAGCGCAATGACTTCGTCAGACACATCTCGGCTGTTCGACCGCGTTCGCAATCAGGGTTACCTCTGGGGCCTGATTGGAAGCGTTCTATTCGTCATTTTTGGAGTTCTCGGAGGAGAGCACTCGGGCTTCGCCGGCTGGCAGAGTCTGTTTCATTCGTACCTGTTTGCGTATCTTTATTGGTTCTGCATCCCATCCGGTTGCATGGCGGTTCTGATGCTGCACCACCTGACCGGTGGCCGTTGGGGATATCCGCTGCGCCGCATTCTGGAAGCTGGCACGCGCTCGCTTTGGTTGATGGCGGTGCTATTTATCCCGATTTTCTTTGGAATTTCCGAGCTCTACGCGTGGTCGCGTCCCGCGGCAGTTGCGGCCGATCCAATCCTTCAGCAGAAGCAGTGGTGGTTATCGACGCACGGCTTCATCATCCGTGCCGTGATCTACTTCGCGATTTTGCTCTCCATCGTTACCATGCTCAATAAGTGGTCGCGCGCGCAGGATGAATCGGGCGACTTGAAATACAAGCGTAAGATGACGGCGCTCAGCGCCCCTGGTGTGATTTTGTGGGGCTTTATCGTCACGGGCGCGGCGGTCGATTGGGTGATGTCGCTCGAACCGCACTGGTTCTCCACCATTTACGGCATGCTCTGGATCATGATCGAAGTGCTGGCGGGGATGTCGTTCGCGGTTTTCGTCCTGCGCATGCTTGCGGATAGCGATCCGGTCAAGGATGCTGTTGATCCGTTGCGCTTCAACGATTTGGGCAACCTGATGCTGACCTTCCTGATGTTGTGGGCCTATATGGCATTCGACCAATTATTGATCGTTTGGGCGGGCAACCTGAAGGACGAAATCCCCTGGTATGCGCAGCGCGCGTTCGGCTCGTGGGCGCCCATTGCGGTGGTGCTCGTGGTTCTGCACTTTTTTGTTCCATTCTTCCTTTTACTGCAGAGAAACGTGAAGCGCCAGCCGCGCCGGCTATCCGCTGTGGCCCTGCTGATTGTCTGCCTCACTCTCGTGGATGTTTATTGGGTGGTTGTGCCTGCGTTCGAAAAAGCCAGGCCGCAAGTTCACTGGCTGGACCTTTTCGCGATCGTGGGGATTGGCGGCTTATGGCTCGGCACGTTTGCGTGGCAGCTGAAAAAACTGCCGCTGCTGCCGCTGCACGATCCAAGGTTTGAAGGAGTGCTGGAGTCACAGCATGGCGACTAAGCACAACCATAACGAAGAAACTCCCGACGCGAGCGCCGGTTACGAAAAACGCGATGCGAGCATTTCCACGCTTCTCCAGTTTGGCTTCTGGCTCGCGGTGGTCATTGTGATTACGCTGTTTGCCATGGCTTGGGCCTTCAACTATTTTTCGCGAGTTGCGCCATTGGGAGCGCCTGCGGCGCCTTCCGCCGTCGTGAATCCGAACGTGCGCGAGCTTCCGTCCGGACCGATGCTGCAGGCTACGCCACATCAGGACCTGGTCGATTTCTGTCGGCAGCAAGAGCGCAGAGTGAATACCTATGGCTGGGTGGATCGTCAGCAGGGAATCGTTCGCATTCCGATCAGCCGAGCCATGGATCTGATCCTTGCGAAGGGGTTGCCGACGCGACCGGCCAGCGAAGCTCCCACAGGGGCTGCGGCACCCGATCCCTCGCGTCCCACGGTGGCCGGTGGCGACGAGATTCAGGGTCCGTGCGCGTATCTTGCGAATCCGGCGAACTACGATGCGCAAATGGCTGCCGCGGAAAAAAAATAGTTTGAAAACGTGAAGCGAGGAATCGAGTAAAACGAGCGTGAGATTTGAATTTCAGTCGCGAGCGGTACGGTTCAGCCTGCTGGGCGTGATCCTGGCAGCCACGCTGATGGTGCCGTCCGTTTCCCGGGCGCAGTTCATGACCTCGGAGAACATCGGCGTTCATCCGGACCTGCTCAAGCAGGTACGTTTCGACGAAGAGCTGAACCATACGATTCCGCTGAATCTCACCTTTCGCGACGAGCACGGCCAGACCGTGCGGCTGGGGCAATATTTCGGCACGAAGCCGGTGATCTTGACGCTCAACTATTACACGTGCCCGATGCTTTGCACGCAGGTGCTCAATGGGCTCGACCGTGCCCTTGAAAACATCAAGCCCACGCTCGGCAAGGACTTCAACGTCGTCACCGTAAGCATCGACCCCAACGATACGCCCGTGCTCGCGGCGGCCAAGCAGGCGATGTACACGGGAATGTACGGACGCCCGGGCGCTGAAAACGGTTGGAATTTCTTGGTTGGCAAGGAGTCGCAGATCAAGCAGCTCGCGGACGCGGTAGGCTTTCATTACGCCTACGATCCGGGGTCGAAGCAATTCGCGCACGCTGCGGGAATCATGGTGCTCACGCCGCAGGGCAAACTTTCCAATTACTTCTACGGCGTGCAATACAAAGAGCGCGATTTACGTTTGGCGCTGGACCAGGCTTCGGAGGGGAAGATCGGCTCGCCGGTCGATCATGTTCTCTTGTACTGCTACCACTACGATCCGCATACCGGTAAGTACGGCCTGTTGATTTCGCGAGTGATTAAGATTGCAGGCGGTCTTACCGTACTGATCGGCGGGATTATTCTGATTTTCCTCTTCCGTAGCGAGCACTACGCGCTGCCGGAGACGAAAGCTTGAAACTGGCGTTGCCAGACTGGCGCGCCTGCAAAGGATTGTGACGGAACGGTGATGATGGGTCTCACTCAATTCGCCTCGCACAGCATGATGGCCGCTTGGGCCGGTTTTCCGCTTCAGCCGCCCGAGGCCTCCTCGATCGCGGCGAGCGTCGATCATTTGTATTATTTCCTGACAGGCATTACGGTCTTTTTCACGGTCCTGATCTTCTCGATTATTTTCTATTTCATGATCAAGTACCGGCGCCGTCCCGGACGGGAGTTCACGCCGGAAACGCATACCTCAATGTTTTTGGAGTTGAGCTGGACGATCATTCCATCGCTCATCTGCGTGGTCATCTTCGTCTGGGCCTCCGCGCTCTTCGTTCGCAACGCGCGTCCTCCCGCCAACGCGCGAGAGATTTTCGTGATCGGCAAGCAGTGGATGTGGCAGATTCAGCATCCCGAAGGGCCGCGCGAGATCGACGCGTTGCATGTACCCGTGGGCGAGGCGATCAAGCTGACGATGACGTCCCAGGACGTGATTCACGGCTTCTACATCCCGGCGTTTCGCGTGAAGAAGGACGTCCTTCCCGGCCGCTATACCTCGATATGGTTCAAGGCCAACCGGACCGGCGTGTATCACCTGTTTTGCTCGCAGTATTGCGGCACGAACCATTCGGAGATGATCGGCTGGGTGTACGTGATGAGTCCCACTGACTACGCGGCCTGGCTATCAGCCGGCGAACAGTCCGAGTCCCTGGCGCAGCAGGGCGCGCGTTTGTTCAAGCAGCTCGGCTGCAATTCCTGCCATTCGGCCACGGCTTCGAGCACCGGTCCTGCGCTCGCCGGGATTTACGGCAAGCCGGAAAAGATGGCTGGCGGAGGCACTCGCGTGGTCGATGATTCGTTCCTGCGCGAGATGATTTTGACGCCCAGCACCATTCATATCGCGGGCTACCCGCAGATCATGCCGACCTTCACCGGCCAGGTGAACGAAGAACAGGTGCTGCAGTTGATCGCCTACGTGAAGTCGCTGGGCGCGCAAGAAAGGACGAACGGTCAATGAGTACCACGGCCACATTGGACAAAACTCCAGGCGCTCCGGCCGAACCTCAAGTCAACTATCTGAATGCCACCTACGGTGTTAAGTCGTGGCTACTGACAGTCGATCACAAACGCATCGCCTTGCTTTATCTCGGAACCATCACTTGCATGTTTGTGGTTGGCGGGATTGCCGCCACTATGATGCGCTTGAACCTGCTTGAGCCGCAGGGCGCGCTCGTCGAGCCGGAAACGTATAACAAGCTCTTTTCCACCCACGGGATCGTGATGGTGTTTTTCTTCTTGGTGCCGTCCATCCCCGCCACGCTTGGAAATTTCCTGATCCCGATGATGATCGGAGCGCGAGACGTCGCGTTTCCGAAGATCAATTTGCTCAGCTATTACATCTTCGCCGCTGGCTGCTGCGTGATGCTCTACGTTGTGTGTACTGGGGGCGTCGACACCGGCTGGACTTTCTACACGCCTTTCAGCACCCTCTCTTCTCATACGGACGTGTTTTTGGCCGCTCTTGCGATCTTTATAGGCGGGTTCTCGTCCATCTTGACGGGCTTGAATTTCGTGATCACCATCCACAAGATGCGCGCGCCTGGGATGACCTGGTTCCGGCTGCCGCTTTTCATCTGGTCCTTGTACGCTACCAGCATCATCTTCGTGCTGGCTACCCCGGTGATCGCGATCACTCTGGCCCTGGTTATGATCGAGCGGGTTCTGCACGTCGGCATCTTCGATCCGGCTTTGGGAGGCGATCCGGTCCTCTTCCAGCACCTGTTCTGGTTCTACTCGCACCCGGCTGTGTACGTCATGATTCTGCCCAGCATGGGCGTGATCAGCGAGCTCATCACGGCGTTCTCGCGCAAGAGGATTTTCGGATACAGCTTCGTCGCTTTTTCAAGCATGGCGATTGGGGTAATCAGCTTCCTGGTCTGGGGCCATCACATGTTTGTTTCTGGCCAGTCGGTTTACGCTGGCCTGGTTTTCTCCGCGTTCAGCTTTATGGTGGCGATTCCCTCCGCGGTGAAAGTGTTCAACTGGACGGCGACGCTCTATAAAGGATCGATCTCCTACGAAGCGCCGATGCTCTACGCTCTGGGTTTCATCGGGCTGTTCACCATCGGCGGTTTGACGGGATTGTTCTTGGCCTCCTTGTCGGAGGATGTCCACCTGAACGGCACGTATTTCGTGGTCGCGCATTTCCACTACATCATGGTGGGTGGCGCCGTGATGGCGTTTATGGGCGGCATTCACTTCTGGTGGCCGAAGATCACTGGGCGACTCTATCCCGATCTCTGGGCGCGCTTTGCGGCCTTGGTGATTTTCATCGGATTCAACCTGACGTTCTTCCCCCAATTCGTTCTGGGCTACCTCGGCATGCCGCGGCGCTATGCCATGTATCCGGCGGAATTTCAGGCGCTCAATGTGCTCTCTTCGGCCGGAGCTTCCGTGCTCGCGGTTGGCTACATCATCCCGTTCGTTTATTTGATTTGGTCGTTGCGCAATGGCCCGATCGCGGGACCGAATCCATGGGGCGCGAAGGGGCTCGAATGGACCACGCAATCGCCTCCGGTGACCGAAAACTTTGAGAAGATTCCCGTCGTGACGGAAGACGCGTATGACTACGCAACCGCACCTGAACCCGAGGTGACTCGTGTCTGAAGCCGCCACCGCCCACAACGCGAATCCCACGGGGTTTGCGCATCAATACGAGGACCTGGAACAGCAGCACGACGCCAGCCGGATGGGAATGTGGGTTTTCCTGGCCACCGAGATCATGTTCTTCGGCGGTTTGTTCGCGGCCTACGTGGTCTACCGTTCGCTGCACCCACAAGCCTTTTTGATCGGCAGCCACCTTCTGGAGGTGAAGTACGGAGCCACCAACACAGCCGTGCTCATCTGCAGCAGCTTTACCATGGCCATGTCGATCCATTGCGCTCAGACGGGCAAGAAAAAGGGAGCGATCATCGGCTGGTTGATTCCCACCATGTTGCTTGGCGCCACCTTTTTGTTTTTGAAGTTCCGTTTCGAGTGGTACCACGACTACCTCGTCCATACGATGCCGGGATTTGGTTTTCGTAACCTGCCGCAATGGGGATCGCATGCGCCGCAGGTGCAGATGTTCATGTGTTTCTATTTTTTCATGACCGGGCTGCACGCGTTGCATATGATCATCGGAATTGGAATACTGGCCGTTCTCTGCATCATGGCCGCCCGCGGCAAATTTACTTCGCAATACTACGCGCCATTGGAGATCAGCGGCCTTTATTGGCACTTTGTTGATATCATTTGGATCTTCTTGTTTCCGCTGCTTTATTTGATTCGCTACTGAACGGGGGAAGTAATGTCGAATCACCAGGAAAACGCGGCCCACAACCACCAGCTCCTCGAAGAACATATCGTGCCGGTTAGCACCTATCTGACCGTCTTCATCGTCCTGCTTTGTGCCACGGCGCTTACCACCTGGATTGCTTTTCAGGATCTCGGACAATGGAATGTGGTCGTGGCCTTGCTAATCGCCGTTTGCAAAGCCTCGCTCGTCGTGCTCTTCTTCATGCACGTGAAGTATGATAAGGGCCTTTCGCGTATCGTCTTGATCGCCGCCATTTTCTGGCTCGGTCTGCTTATTACCCTCACGTTATCGGACGAGTTGACGCGCCACTGGGAAATCAATCCGATACCCTGGGCCGGAGCCATCCTGCCGATGTTTCGCCATTTGATTTTCTAGATTCGCAAAAAGAAGCTAGGCCGCGCCTGCGGTTCACGGCTTGCGCGTCTAGATGCCCGCGTAATCTGCCATTCTCCGCGTAGCCTCCTCCGTGTCATTACCTTTGTAGCTCCGCCCGGGTAGACTAGACCGTGCCCCAAACGCTGTTCCGGGTTTTGGGCGTAGTGTTTCTTCCTCGTATTCAGACTTCTGCGGACCGGAGCGTGGAGCTGTTAGGGCGACCGTTGCCGGCCAGCGGATTGAGCTGCAATCTTCGCCATAGGAGATACCGTGCTTCGGTCGGGGCGAGCGAACGAAAAAATGCCCAGCGGATCGTCCGCCAGGAGTAACCGGTCAGATTCCACGAGAATCGCATCCGGGTAAAGAGGCGTTCCGTTTGGCGTGGCGATCTCGTACGAACCAAGTAGCGAACCATCCTTTCCAAGGTGGATTAACCTGCTCCCGATCGCGACCCAAGCTTCCCCTGTTTGCGGATCGATGCCGACCGCAGTTAAACTCGGTTTTTCCACGAAGGTCTTGGCTGGCCGGTCTAGATTCACTCGCACCGTGGCCTCGATGTTGTAGGTGTTGAAAACAAAATGACCGGCTGGTCCGAAACCCGGCTGCCGACCGGTGGCAGGAACGCCCGAGGCCCCTCCCGTAAATCCTGAAGCAGTAGAGTGCGCGCCTCCAAATCCACGGCCAGCCAAAGCCCCGCCGCCGGGCCCCGGGCCATAACCGCCACGGTGCGGGCGAAAAAACATATTGCCGGAGAACATCCCCGGTTGCAGGCCGGCAGTCGCCAAGGGCGGTTCATATGCCACATCGTCCATTTCCGCATCGGACACGCCGTCCGGAGAAGCCAATGTGTCCGTGGAGTTGGCGTCAAGAATTTCAGTGTCCTCATCGCTGGTACTCGAATTCTCACCGCTGTAAAGGCCAGTGAGATCGCTGAATTGCAAGAGTGACGCCCCGCTAGCGTCAGCACCGTCAAAATTATCGGAATTTTTCCCGGAGCCGCGTCCGGAACGTCTGCGGCCAAGGCGGGCGCCAGTGTCAAAATGAAAAACTCCATGCCGTATCGAACCTTCGCCGAAAAACGTGGCGCCATTCAGGTTTCCCATTTGCCCATCGGCGAAGGCATTCCCGAAACCGCCCGACATAGGAGCCTCGGAGGAACGCATAAAACCTCCGCGCATCCGTTGGCCAAATCCCGTTCCAACACTACTTCCAAATCGAAATGTTCCGGAGCTGCCGAGAGAAGCCCAACCGCCGACTTGTTCCGAAAAGTTCGATTGTCCGACGTTGATGCCAACCTGCAGCCGGTCCTCGGGTTCGGACGAGCTGGACCCAGTACCGGCTACGGGGAGCGCTGCCGAATATGCCATATACCCGACGCGATCGTATTTCCGAACCAGGGGGACTAGCATGGTCGTATACGCGAAATAAATGTGGCCAGAGCGGTCAGCGTAAATTTTGCCAGGGTCCATCAGGGACTCAGCGGAAGCTCCTGGATTCACTTCCTTCCGGTCTCCGAACTCGGAGGAGAGCTGGCCATCATCATCGTAGATGCTGACCAGGAATTTTGACCGGAGGGTCACAACGGCGAACTGCTTATCCGGGAGGGCGGCCACCGAGAGGGGGGCGAACACCGGCACCCTGTTCAGTAGCGAGCCATCCGGGCGAAAGATGTCGACCGCATTGGAACGGCGGTCGGCGACGTACAGATTGCCCGACGAGTCCAGGTCGATGTCCTCCGCGTACCCGATTGCCGTTTTGCCCGAACGAGCGTTCGGAATTTCTCCCACCAATTCGCCATGCGATCCGTAAACCCACACGACGTTCGCGGGCTGCGCGAGAATGTAATAGCGCCCCGCGGAATCCTGCTTGATCGCCCGTACGTCCGGGCCAATGCGAGGGAAGACTCGGAAGTTCGACGAAGGGGCGCCTTCTGCAATTCGCTCCTGCCCGAGGGCGCTTGGGAAACTGCCCGAAAAGAGCAGAGACAAGGCTACTGCAATCAGCCACGAGAGCCGGTCGCGACGAGACATTGCTCACCCTGGTCTGAGGATTCGGGAATTGCGATGCGTCAATTTAGCCCGGCGTTGCTCCACACCCTCGACAATATAAAGCTTCACGCCGGGATGTCGGGAAGATCAGGCGGGAACAGCTCGGAAGGCAAGGACAGCGTTCAGTCCGCCGAACGCAAACGAGTTGGAAAGCGCCGCGCCCACGTGTGCGGCTCGCGGCTCGTTGGGAATGTAATCGAGATCGCATTCGGGATCGGGCTCGGTAAAGTTCGCGGTGGGCGGAAGGACGCCATTGCGAAGCGCAAGCACTGTGGCCACCGCTTCAAGCGCCCCGGCAGCGCCTAGCGCATGGCCGTGCAGCGATTTCGTAGAACTCACGCCCAGCTTGTCCGTGTGCGTGCCGAAAACTGCCCGAATGGCGCGCGATTCCACGGGATCGTTGCCCGGTGTACCGGTGCCGTGCGCGTTGATGTAACCGATCTCTTCGGGTGCCAGCGCCGCATCGCGCAGCGCCGCGCGCATCGCGCGTGACGGGCCTTCCACGGTCGGCTGCGTCAGGTGATGTGCGTCCGAAGTCATCCCGAAGCCGCAGATTTCTCCGTAGATTTTTGCGCCGCGCGCCCGAGCCGCTTCAAACGGCTCCAGCACCATCATCGCGCCTCCTTCGCCTAGGATCATCCCGCGCCGGCCCTTGCTGAACGGGCGACACGTGTCCGGCGCAACCACGCGCATCGCTTCCCACGCCCGCAACATGCCAATGGTGAAAAACGCCTCGCTGCCTCCGGTGACGGCCATTTCCGCATCGCCTCCACGAACTAGGCGGAAGGCCTGTCCGATCGCGTGATTTGCCGACGAGCACGCGGTCGAAACCGTATAGGTAGGCCCGCTAAGGCCCGCATCCATGGAGATCTGGCTGGCGCCGGCATTGGCCATCGTCTTCGGAATCGTCAGCGGATGAACTCGCCCTCGGCCCGCAACCCAAAGATCCTCGAATCCCTTCTCGATGGCCGCTTGCCCGCCGACCGCCGAGCCGCAGATGACCGCGCAGTTCTCGCGCAATTCGGGCGTTAATTCGATTGCCGAGTCGCGCAAAGCATCGCGCGCGGCGACCACGGAAAATTGTGCGAAGCGATCGAGCTGATCCTCCTTCCCGCCTGGGAAATACTTCGCCGGTTCGAATCCGCGCACTTCCGCGCCATTATGAAATCGGAGCTTGGAGCAATCCAAAGACTGGATCGGCCCGATAGCCGGGCGGCCGTGGCTCAGCGCGTCCCAGTTGTCTTCGAGGTTAAGTCCCAGCGGCGAGATGATCCCAATGCCAGTGATGGCAACGCGGCGCGGCGGCATGCGCTAGCTTGCCGGCGTCGGAGCCGAAGTGGGGGAAGCGCCGGAAGGTGCTGCGGCAAGAAGCTTCTTGATTCCTAACACCACGTCATTGACCGTCTTGATCGAGCGCACGTCGTCGTCGGGAATCGAAATCTGAAATGCGTTCTCCAGCTCGAATACCATCGAAAACACGTCCAGTGAATCGATGCCTATCTCTTGCAGGTTGGTGTCCAGCTTGATGGTGTCGGCCGGGATGCGCTTCACGGACGCGAGCGTGGCAATCACTTTTTCCGCTACCGGATCGGACATCTCCCCTACCCCCTTATACCCGTTGAAGACGTGCGTCGCATGCACGCCTAACCGGCTGCAGCAGACATCTCGGACCCTAAAAAGCACGCGCGCTCTATGGAAACGTAGCCCAACCCGCGCCGAAAATCAATACTAGCAGGCGCGCACGCTAATGCGCTAAACCTTTTCAAGGGGCTTACAGCAGACCGCCCGGTGATCTACGTGCTCAACAAACTTCGAAACTTCACGTTGGGGCGCGGAGCAACGCCAGAGCTATATGGCATAATGGAACTTAGGGGCGCCACGCAGTTATAGCTACTGGACGTAAGTGCAAGCGCAGCCGGCCGCCTCGAAATTGCGCCGGGATTTAGATCGGTGACTTTGCGAAAAAAAATCCGGAAGCATCTGCGCGCCGCTCATCGCAAGCTGCGCGAGGGCCGCATGCTGGCCAAAGGGCTGATCTCCACGCGCCATCCGTTGCTCGTGCACATCATTCCCATGCGGCGCTGCAATCTTTCCTGCACCTACTGCAACGAGTTCGACGATTTTTCGAAGCCAGTAGCTCTGGAGGAAATGTACCGTCGCATTGACCGCCTCGGTGCCATGGGCACAGCAGTAGTCACCATCAGTGGTGGCGAGCCGCTTTTGCATCCCGAACTCGACGCCATCATTGAGCGCATTCGAAAAAACGGCATCATCGCCGGCTTGATCACCAATGGCTACTTGCTCGTCGCCGATCGCATCGAGCGCCTGAATCGCGCGGGGCTCGAGTATTTGCAGATCAGCATCGACAACGTGCAGCCCGACGACGTCTCGAAAAAAAGTCTGAAAGTGCTCGATCAGAAGCTTGTGCTACTCGCCGAGCACGCCGAGTTTCAGGTGAACATCAATTCCGTGCTGGGCAGTGGCGTCCGCAATCCCGAAGATGCGCTTCAAATCGCGCACCGCGCGATCGAACTGGGATTCACCTCCACCGTCGGCATCATCCACGATGGCAATGGCCAGTTGCAGCCGCTCGGTACTCGCGAGCGAGAAATTTTCGAGGAGATCATGTCTCTTGGCAAGCGCTCCTTCACTCGCGTCAACGGCTTCCAGCACAATATCGCCGCCGGCCTCGAAAACAACTGGCGTTGCCGCGCCGGCTCGCGCTATCTCTACATCTGCGAGGATGGCCTGGTGCACTATTGCTCGCAACAGCGCGGCCATCCCGGCATTCCGCTCGCCGAATATACCGACGAGCAGCGCCACCGCGAATTTCTAACCAAGAAAAGCTGCGCACCGCGATGCACCGTCTCCTGCGTGCATCAGGTCGCCGCCATTGACTCTTGGCGCTCGCCGCAAACCCTAGGTGGAGGATCGGCGGGCGCTGGTTCCCTCGTCCATCTGAGCGGTCCCGCGACCCACGATTAGGCGCCTCCCGGCTCCATCCGCGCCCTGAATCGGTAACTGTTCGTGATGTTTCAACTTTCGTCTTCCAAGCGATGGTTCCAGATAATCCTTCCAAGCTGCTGCTCCGTGGAATCGATGATTTGCGCGCCCGCTTCCGATGTGAGTTCTCCATCGCGCACTGCCTGATTCACGGCATGCCGGACGGCGATGGACAGCCTCATCCAGGCCGTGTGCATTTCGGCGGCGGCCCGCGTCCCGTCCCATGCATTCAGTTTCTCGATTTCCGCGCGCACGCCTTCGTCCCCTCCCCGCAATTCGCCTCGTAGCACGTCGTACACCGGTCGCGAAATCACGCGTGCTCTCAGCATCTGGTCCAGTTCCACAAGAGCGGAGGAAACGGCCAGCTGCTCCACGTGCGCCGCAGCTTCGTCCGTGCCCGTTCGGGTAGCGACGTTCAGCAGGCGCAGCAGCGGTTTCATGGTCAGCCCCTGCACCACGATCGAAAACGCCACCACTCCGAACGTGAATGCCAGCACGTCCTGCCGGTACCGAAAATTCGCGCTCAAGCTCAGCGCCAGCGCTAGAGAAAGCGAACCGTGTAGCCCGCCCCATACCAGCACGTGCCGCCAGCGCATCGGAATTTTGCGGCTGAAAAGATTGCTCAGCGGCACCAGACCGTACACGGCGGCCGCGCGCCCTAGCAGCACCGTTGCAATCGCCAGCAAAATCACTGGCCACCTGCGGAACAGTTCGCCAATCCGCACTTCGATTCCGATCAGGAGAAATAGAATCGAGTTGATCACGAACGCGAAATATTCCCAGAACGCCCACAGCGCGATCCTCGTGCGGGTGCTCATGCCGGTCTTCGCGCCGACGTTGCCCACGGTGATGCCCGCCACAACCGTTGCAAGCACGCCGGAGAGATGCAGTTGGTTCGCCAGCATGTACGACCCGTATGCCAAAACGGTCGTCAGCGTGATTTCGATCTGCGGATCGTCGATCCGCGTGGTGATGAAGCTCATCAGGTATCCGAGACCCAGGCCGATCGCCGAGCCGCCGAATACCGAGGCAAAAAAATGCGCTGCGCCGGATCCGAAGTGCATCTGGCCGGTCACAATGCCGGCCAGCAAAACCTGGAAAAGCACTGCAGCCGTTCCGTCGTTCACCAGGCTTTCGCCTTCCACTAGCAACGACAGCCGCTTCACCACGGAAAGCTCGTTGAAGATCGCCAGCACGGAAATCGGGTCGGTGGCCGAAATGATCGCGCCAAAGAGCAGTGTCACCAGAAGAGGCAGCCCCATTGCCCAGTGCAGCACGTAGCCCGTAAATAGCGTGGCGATGACCACGCCCACGTTCGCGAGCAGCAGAACCGGACCGAGGCTCTCGCGAAGCTGACGAATATTAATTTTGGCGCTGCCCTCGAAGAGCAGTCCCGGAAGGAACAGAATCAGAATCACATCGGGTGTGAGCCAGTTGGGATGGTGACCTAGGTACAACGTCTCCAAACTCTTCACATGCACCGAGCCGATCACCAGTCCTGCCAGCACCAGCGCCACGGTGTACGGGATGCGCAGCCGCAGCGCCACCACCGCAATCGCTGAAGCGAGGATCAGCAGCAAAAGCAAAAATTGGACTGTGCTACTCGGGGTCATCAGGAGGTGCCCCGTAACCTGCCATTGGCCTCGCGGCAAAGCATGGAGCGATTCTACCTATCTCGAGACTTTCCCGGTGAAAAACCGAGCGCGGAAATTTGTGCCAACGTGAACTGTCTGAAAGGCTTATGGCTGGAGCCAGTCGACCTGCGCTGGTGCTAACTGACATCACGGAAATTCAGCGCTCCCTGGAAATCCTGCCGCAAAACTCATTTTCCGCCGCAGTGAATCGCGTTAGCATCTCATCTCGTCAAAGCACCTAGCCCACTACAAAATGAACGAGATCTCCTAAGAACGAATGGCCTCCTCTGCCGACTACGCGCAGCCCGCGCCGCAGATCAATCCGTGGCTGATCGCAATCACCGTCATGCTGGCGACGTTCATGGAGGTTCTGGACACCAGTGTCGCCAACGTCTCTCTTCCACACATTGCCGGCAGCCTTTCCGCCAGCGTCGACGAGAGCACCTGGGTACTCACTTCTTACCTCGTATCCAACGCCATCGTCCTGCCGCTTACCGGATGGTTTTCCACCCTGTTCGGCCGCAAGAAATTCTTCATGGGCTGCGTGGTCGTCTTCACGGTCAGCTCTTTCCTCTGTGGGCTTGCGCCTTCACTCCCGTTGCTGGTGCTTTTTCGGACGATTCAAGGCGCCGGCGGCGGTGGCTTGCAGCCAATTTCCCAGGCGATATTGGTCGATAGCTTCCCGCGCGAAAAGCAGGGCATGGCCATGGCCATCTACGGAATGGGCGTGGTTCTTGCGCCGACGATTGGCCCGACGCTTGGCGGCTGGATTACGGATAGTTACACGTGGCGCTGGATTTTCTTCCTGAATGTGCCGGTAGGAATTATTTCTCTGCTGCTCACATCGCTTTTGATCGTCGATCCGGAAGGCGCCATTCGCAAGTCGCTCAAGGAAGGCTTGCGCATCGACTTCATCGGCCTCGGCCTCCTCGCCGTCGGTCTCGGGTTTTTGCAGATCGTGCTCGATAAGGGCGAACGCGATGATTGGTTCGGCTCTCCGTTCATCGTATGGGGCATGGTGATCGCGGCCATCGCATTGATCGGGCTGATTTTTTGGGAGCTACGCGCGAAAGATCCGGTCCTTGAGCTGCGTTTGCTGAAGGATCGGAACTTCGCCATCTCCACGTTCATGATGTACGTGCTGGGCGTGGTGATGTACGGCACCACAGTGCTATTGCCAATCATGCTGCAAACGTTGATGGGCTACACCGCCATGCAAAGTGGTCTGGTGCTCTTTCCGGGAGGATTGGTGTTGCTCGGCATCTTGCCTTTCGTGGGCTGGCTGCTCGGCAAGATCGAGGCGCGCTGGATCGTGGTTTTTGGTTTATGCATTATCGCCCTCGGTTTGTGGCAGTTATCGCGATTCAGTCTGGAAGTTGGTATGCGTACGACGGTGTTCGACTGGATTATCTCGCGCTCCGGAACGGCCTTTCTCTTCGTGCCGATCAACGTGATGGCGTTTTCCTTCGTGGCACCAGCGAAAACGAACAACGCCACCGGCTTCATCAATCTCGCGCGCAATATCGGCGCCAGCACCGGCATCTCCTTCGTCACTACCATGCTCGACCGCCGCGCGCAATTCCATCAGGCGCGGCTTGTGCCGAATCTCAATCCCATGAATCACGCCTATCAGGCGGCGCTGCTTCGCATCACTCACTTTTTGGTAGCGCGCGGCCTCGATGCCGCCCAAGCCGCGATCGCGGCGCGACAACTGATTTATGGACAACTCCAGCGCCAAGCTATGATGCTTTCATTCGTCGATAATTTCTGGGTGATGAGCGTCATCTGCCTGGCGGTGATTCCCCTGCTGTTCTTGATGAAAGAGGCGAAGGGTCGCGGCCACAGCGCTCCGATGCACTAGCGCAGCGCGGGCCGCGGCCGAAGCGCCAGCGACTTCTCGCCCCGATTCGTTTATCGCCTTTTTTTGAGGATTTTCAGGAAAGATCCGCCGCGCAGTTCTTCCACGGAAACACCGGTGAGTTCTTGCACTTCGCCGGCCCCGAGCGCGCCGCAAGCGATGGCTTGCCGGAAATAATTCAGCAATCCCTGTGCCATCGCGGCGTCGTCGAACACTTGCCCAACGCGCGTCGCCTGCGCCGCTTTTTCAACGAAATTTCGCAGACGCTCCGCTGCTGACTCCAAATTCTCGAGGAAAAATGCATAGACCGCCGCATAGCGAGGCGGCAGTTGCGCCGGATGCAAATCCCAGCCCTGGTAGAAGCCATGCGCCAGCGAGCAGCTGATATTATCGAAGTGAATTTTCCACGCTAGATGCACCGCCGCGCGATTCGCCTCGATTTGCCGAGGGCTCGGTTGCGCGTCGTCCTTCGCCCGATGTGGCGGAATCGGCATGATGTTCGTGGGTCCGTCGGCGAGCCTGACTCCCGTGCCAGCGAGCGCCACCTGCATCACCTCGCGCGCGAAATCGGACGCGAAATGCCGGATTGGCTGGTGAATCGATGCAATATTGCGCGACGCAGTGTAATCGTACGGACCAAAATGCGCCGCCACGCAGCGTCCTCGCGCCGCGCTCACCAGCGGCAGCAGATTCGCCTCGCCGCGTTCGTTCAAAATCGCTTGCGGAGTTTCGATCATGATCTCAATGCGCAGGGTGCCGGGCTCCAGATCGAGCATCGGTTCGAGGCGCGAGCAGATATCCGCCAGCGCCGCTACTTCGTCCGGCAGCGTCACTTTTGGCAGCGTGATATAAAAAGGATTTGGGAGTTCACCGCGCGTTTGTTCAGCCAATTCCGTGAGAAAAATATCGAGCGTGCGCATGCTGCGTTCACGCAGCTCTTCGATGAAAGGTTTGATTCGAATGCCGATGAACGGCGGAAGTTGCCCCTCATTTTTCGCCGCGCTGATCTGCTCGGCCGCGGTTGCCGCATGCCGATCTTCTTCAACGTCCGGGCGGTTCCCGTAGCCGTCTTCAAAGTCGATCCGAAAGTCCTCAACAGGCTCGCGCCGGAGCTTTTCTCGCATGCGTTGATACACCGTGTGCGCGAACCACGCCGGCCGGTTTTCCCTCCGTGCCGCGGCCGGATCGTCCTCAATCGATCGCGCAATCGCCGCAATTGCATCCGCCGCGTGCGGAAGCGTTTCCGCGCCGGGAAGCTCCAACGCCTTCGCGAAGGTCGCAAAATCCGCAGCATAGTCGTCCAACGACCGCAGCGCCAGGTCGCCCAATCGCCGAATCGTGTTCGATCGGAATAGGTGCGCTCCGCCGTAAACCACGTGGATCGGCTGTCGCTCGGCCGGTGCGCCGGGATACCGCCGATGGAACGCCTTGTGTGCTTGTTCCAGACGCACGCCCACCTCTCGAAGAGACTCCGCCGGTAGTGTTCTCTTCATCGGTCCTCGCGCGGTCCTTAATCTCTCGCCCTATGCGAGGGCGGCAGCCATTACGATTCCATGTTGTCTCAAAGTACCGGACAGGATACATTTGTTTAGACGGACAGCGAAACAATCCCTAGGCTCACGCTCGCCCAGCGCGTGCTTTTCTCTGTACATATGGCCGTGCCGGACACACACTCTTTTCCAGTCGGGCGCGGGCCGCGCAAAGCATGGCTGAACGAATTCTCATCGTAGACGACGAACTTGCCGCTCGCACCGCGTTGGCGATTCTTTTGCGGCGCGAGGGCTACGAAGTTTTCGAAACGGGCGATGGTCCCTCCGCGCTCGCTGCCTGCGCCTCGTTCCGCCCCGACCTCGTTCTTCTCGATATCATGATGCCGGGCATGAGCGGATTCGAAGTTTGCCGCAATATCAAAGCCACTCCCGAGACGCGCCTCACTCCCGTAGTTCTAATCACAGGCCTTTCCACCACTGAAGACCGCATCCAGGGCATCAACTCCGGCGCTGAAGATTTCCTGAGCAAGCCGATCGATATCAACGAGCTCCTCGCCCGCGTCCGCTCGCTCGTTCGCCTTAAGCTGTTCACCGACGAGCTCGAATACGCCGAATTCGTCCTGTTCAGCCTCGCGCGAAGCATCGAAGCGCGCGATCCGTATACGCGCGGCCATTGCGAGCGCCTTGCGGACATGTCCGCGCGGCTGGGCGAAAAGTTGGGACTGCCGGAAGAGCAGATCCGCGCACTACGACGCGCGGGCATCGTCCACGATATTGGGAAAGTCGCCGTGCCCGACGCGATATTGCTCAAGCATGGAGAGCTTTCCCCTGAAGAGACTCTGATCATGCGTAAGCATCCGGTGGTCGGCGAAGGCATCTGCGCTCCGTTGCGCACCTTCCGCCTGGTGCTGCCGATCATCCGCCACCATCACGAACGCCACGACGGCTCGGGCTATCCTGATGGCTTGCACAACTCGCAGATTCCCGTTACTGCGGCGATTCTGCAGCTCGCCGATGTATACGACGCGCTCACGACCGATCGCCCCTATCGCAATGCTTCCACTTCCGAGGTCGCTTTCGGCATCATGGAGGAGGAAGCTAAGCGTGGTTGGTGGGATCGCGCGCTGCTAGACGCGTTCCGTGCCATGATCATCGAGTCGAATTCTTCCGGGGCGTCCGGGAACGCCCGCCAAGCGGCTGTGCGCTAGACGGTTTCTTCGTTACGGCCGCGCGATCCGTTCTTCGCCCGCGTAAGTGACGAATCGCCTTCCGCGCAAAAATCCGATCAGGGTTTGACGCAGTTCGCGAGCCAGCTGCACGGCCAGGCTCGATGGCGCCGATACGCATGCGACCACCGGCAGTCCCGCTACGATGGCCTTCTGCACGATCTCGAATCCGCCGCGCCCGCTCACCAGTAGAACCGCCCTTGAAAGCGGCACCCGCTCATCGAGCAGCGCCCAGCCGATCACCTTGTCGACCGCGTTGTGCCGTCCAATATCTTCCCGCAGCACGAGCAGCTTGCCCGCGGCATCGAAGAGCGCCGCCGCGTGCAGGCCGCCGGTCCGCCCGAATACAGCCTGCGATTCCCGCAGTGCCTCCGGCATCCGAACCAGAACTTCCGGATCGAGGCGAAACGCCTCGCTGGGAGGTACAAGCGTACGGGCCCGTACCGCATCAATTGATGCCTTGCCGCAAATCCCGCAGCTCGACGCCGCAAAGAAGTGTCGGCGCATTTTTTCGAAATCCGGCATCGCCGCCGGCGCCAGCTCGGCGCGTACCGCATTGCCGCGATTGGCCGCATTTTCGCCGACGTTTTCCTCCAGTTCCAGGATTTGGGCGCGCTGCTCGACGATTCCCTCGGTAAACAAAAATCCCGCCGCCAGTTCCAGGTCATGCCCAGGCGTCCGCATGGTCACGCTCAATGGCCGCTCGCCGATGCGTATTTCCAGCGGCTCTTCCGCGGCCAGATAATCTTCTTTGCGGCGCGTGGTGCCATCGTCCCATTCGGTTACTTGCGTTAACGCTAAGCTGCGTGGCGTTCGAGCCAAGGCGACTTCTCCGTTCGCGGTCGGCGCAGAGTAACTCTCCGTCGCCGCTCCAGCATACATCTGGCTCGCTGCGAAAATTCTCCGAAAAAGGCCTGGCCCGTCTTAGGAATGAGTGGAGCGGGAGCGTGGTGATGCTCGCGTGATACCTGGTCGATCGGTTTCTCTCTCTGCGAGTCCCACCCAACCGCGATTTCGGCCGAGAATTGAGTGTGAGTATCTCAGGGATTTACCTTATTTTGCCGCCTGTCTGTTGTCAGAGGCGAGGGCAAATCTTTTCTCATCCTTCCACGAGTGGTTCTCCGCCTTTCCGCGTCTCGCTCCATCGGTGTCGCTAACCATCGTTATTTCAGCGCGAGCCAAAATGGAACTCAGCGTGCTACTGAATTGCTGGCGCGGGTGATTGGAATGGGCGCTCGGGTGTAGGGGCTTGAGTAGCCGTACTTTGGACTGGTCGTCTGGTTTAAGTGCCTTATGAGTTTCAAGCTAACGGCCTTGGGAGGAGTTCATGTCGAGTTCCGGGATTATTCGCCGTACGATCTATGCACTAGCGGCTGTCATGCTTTGCGTCTTGTTTTCGCCTCGGCCCGCTGCCGCTGATTCCACCGACGTCGTCACTCTAATGTTCTCGGGAGCCGGAACGTGCGTCATTGGCCCCTGCTCTGGATCCTTAGTCACCGGCACCTACAGCTTCGATGTAGGTACTGATATGATTGTGGGACCGTGGTCATTTGCAACGCCCTTGGGTGCCTTCTCTTCATCCGGAAGCTACCCGTTCGTAGGGACAGAGCCCTCGGGAATGGAAGGCTTTACGCCGGGCTTTAATCTATTGGATTTCACAAGCGGAGATTTGGGCATCCAGCTCGCCTTCGACGGCAGTTCGGGCTATTCCGGATCTCTGATAACGGGCCCCACCGTATTGTCCGATCCATCCGCTGTCGGTTATCTCAATATCTCCGATACGGATCCGATCCGAATTTTCGATCTCACATCTGGAACCTCAACCCCAGTCGCCACGCCTGAGCCTTCTGCTCTCGCCATGCTTGGTCTTGGACTGCTGGGGCTATTCGTGATCCGCCGGAAACGGTCACTTCGCCGCCTCCGGTTAGTCCAGTCCTAAGCGGCCGCTCCGCAACACGTCGCGCAAGCGTCGCATCGTTGCCCCGGAGCCCAGCCGTCGGGGCGCGATGCAGCTGAAGATAGCAGCAGGGCGTTAAGTCCGGAACTCTGCGGCCCGGCTTGCCTACCGAGTTATCGATGTGCCTCCTTCGCGACTTCGGCTCGCTACGGTCGCTTGCGCCTGCCCGCGCCCCGCTGCTAAACTGTCGCCGCAAGAGCTTGATTGCCGCTCCTGCCACACTCGCCATTAAAGGTTGATTTATGTCTGGACATTCAAAGTGGGCCACGATTAAGCATAAGAAGGCGGCTACCGACGCCCGCCGGGGCAAAGCTTTCACGAAGTTAATCCGCGAACTAACCATCGCCGCCCGCGTCGGCGGCGGGGATCCGGTCACCAATCCCCGTCTGCGCACCGCCATCACCGCAGCCAAAAATGAAAACATGCCCAACGACAATATCGAGCGCGCCATCCAGCGCGGCACTGGGCAACTCGAGGGCGAAAGCCTTGAGGAAGTAATGTTCGAGGGCTACGGCCCCGGAGGAGTTGGAGTTCTCGTCCAGGTGGTCACCAGCAACCGCAACCGCATCGTGAGCGAAATCCGCCACATGTTCTCGAAAAATGGCGGAAACATGGCCGAAACTGGCGCTGTGGGCTGGATGTTCAATCGCAAGGGCGATATCGTTGTTCCCAAAGAGCTTGCCGACGAAGAAAAAATGATGAGCATCGTGCTGGACGCTGGCGCCGAGGACCTGCGCGACGATGGCTCCGCTTGGGAAGTTATCTCACCGCCCGAAGCAATGGAAAAAGTCCGCGAAGCGCTCGTTGCCGCTGGCATCACCCCGGCTTCGTCCGAAGTCTCGTGGCTGCCTCAGAACTACGTGAAGCTCACCGGCTCGCAAGCCCAGCAGATGCTGCGCATGGTCGAGGCTCTCGAAGACCATGACGACATCCAGCACGTGTACGCCAATTTCGATATCGACGAAAAAGAGCTCCAGGCCGCGGTCGCTTCGTAGCTTCTGAACCGCCCCATAAGCGAATAAAACATTCACTTATAAAAGCGTGTCGCGGGATGGTAGTTCCTTTCGCGAGGCGTGACGTTCAGAATTCGCTACCTTTCACTCTGATCCGGCGCGTACACTGGCGCGTTCGATGAACTCTCTTTCGCCGCAATCGGCTGCCGCTCACAAACTGTGCGTCCTTGGCGTCGATCCCGCTGTCGCCGGCGCTATCGGCTATGGTGTGATTCAGACCGAAGGCTCCCGCGCCGCCTGTATGCGGTTCGGCGCGCTGAAATTTCCGCGACAGCGCACGTTTGCCTTCCGCTTGCGGGAAATCCATCTGCTGATCTCCAGCCTGATTGAGCAGTTCCAGCCGGACGCCATCGCCGTCGAATCCGTTTTCACTTCGCTCAACATGCGAACCGCCCTGAAGCTGGCTGAAATGCGCGGTGTGGTGTTGCTCGCTGCTGCCCAGGCGCAGATTCCTGCCCACAGCTATTCCCCCCGCGAGGTTAAGGCCAGTGTTGCCGGTTTCGGTGCCGCTTCGAAGCAGCAGATTCAGCAGATGGTCCGCTCTCTTCTTGATCTCGACGTTATTCCCCAGCCCGCTGACGCCTCCGACGCTCTCGCCGTCGCGCTTTGCCACGCCCATCTGTCCCGCGCCCGCGAGCGACTCGCCGCCAGCACCCAGTTGTCCCAGCCGCCGCGCCGCACCGATGCCCGAATGGCGCGCGCGGGTCGCTGAACCGCGGCATACTGCTGCACACCCTTTAACTCGAAGTGCCACGCTCTCCGTGGCCAGCACCCAGACTTTTGCCCTTTGCGGACCCTCTGTGATCTGCTGCTGGGGATTCGCCATCCCCCAAATATTCACTCTGCCCGCTCCCAACCGTGCTACTTGCGGTAAGCTATTCGCTTGCGCAATGAATTCTCGCAACCATTCCGCACATGTGTGGGTGCTTTTGTTGGGTTTTCTCTGCGCGCCAATTCTCATCGCACAGACGTCTCCCGCTACCGGCGCCACCATCACCTTCAAAAAGGTCTTCAAGTCCAGTTACCCTGAATTCGTTGAAATCAAGGTCGCTGAAGATGGCGCCTGTACCGCTGATATTCGCCAGCTTTCCGACGATCCCAGCCCGCAGCCTTTTCGGCTGAACCAATCAGTTGTGCGGCGTATGTTCGATCTCGCCGGGAACCTGCACGACTTCAACAGCGTGAGCCTTGAAATTCACCGCCGTATCGCCAATCTTGGCGAAAAAACGTTCACCTACCAAAATGGTTCGCAGGTCTACCAAACCACCTTCAACTATTCCACGAATCCCTCGGCTGCGCAGCTGCTCGCCCTCTTCGAAAATCTCACCCGTGAGGAGATCGACATTTCCGATCTCCAGCGCACCATGCGCTACGATAAGCTCGGAGTCTACGACGTCATCCAGCGCGTCGAACAAGACTACGACCAGAAAACGCTCCCCGATCCCGCTCAACTGCTCCCCACTCTTGACCGTCTGGCTCTCGACAATAGCCTCCTCAATATCGCCCGCGACCGTGCGCGCACCCTAGCCGGCCGCATCCGTACCGCCCACTGACCCGGCCCACTTGCCGCTTTCCGCACCAAGCGTGCCCTCGCCCAAATCGCCGCCCCAAAAATGCCCGATAATGGCTTATTGGCCCGATTCATTACGGAGCCGTCTTTTATGCAATCGAACCCGAAGTGCTGGTTTTCCGTTGCCGTACTAGTCCTGCTGGCTATCTCGGCCGCCAGCGTCGCCGCGTACCAGCAGCCGCTGAGCCCCGAATCGGTCCGCGAAGCCTATTTCCTGGGCCGCCAGACCGAGCAGGCGGACGCATTCCTCCGTCGATATACGCAAGCTCCCTTGATTTTGTTAGACCAGAAAATCGACGTGACGCGCATCGAGCTGCTCACGCCTTACGCTCAAATCGTAAGGGCTTCCCGCGTGGATATGGCGAACCAGAATGCGGTCGATGTCGACCAGGAATATCCAGCGCGTTCGCTGCCCCTCCTTCTCCGCGTCTGGTTCTATCCTCCCGCGTCGTATGCCGGGCCATTCGACGGCTTTGACGCTTTGGTCCGAAAATCGACCGTTGCAGTGTCGCAATTGCACGTCCTGGCCCCGCAGCAAAGTACCCTCACTACCCTGTATTCGTCCAGCAAGGACGGCCACTGGCCCAATGGCCTCGAACTCGATCTCACCTTCGACGCCAAGCAATTCCGCGCCTCTCCCGTGCAGATCGTCATCTCCGCACCCAATGGCCAACACGCCGAAGCCGCCTTTAACTTGAGCACTCTGAAATAGGCGCCGGTGCCATGTTCCCCAGATCCAATTCGGTCGTGCTTCGGATCGCCGCTTCAGGCGTGATCGTTGTGGCCGCATGCGCTCTCATTGCGCCAGTCGCTCTCGCCTTCCATCACCACCTCACTTCGGAACAGGTCCGCGCAGCGTATTTCATCGGCCGCGACCAAAACGGTGGCGACGCCTTCTTGGCCGCCTATACTCGCGCGCCGCAGCAGCCGAATACCGGCCCGAACGTCCAATCCATCGAGTTCTGGACGCCCTACGAGCGGATCGCCGCTCGGGCTCGCGATAATTGGCGGAGCAACTATTTCCCGCCGGACGCCGAGCAGGATTACGCGGTCGATCCCATCCACGAAGTCATCGTCCGCGTCCTGATCTTCGAGACGTATACCTTCTCATTTCCCCCTGGCGACGAGGACTCGCCGGAGTCCCAGGCGCGCCTCTTCAAATATCGCGTCTCCCAGGACGGCCGCGAATTGCCGCCGGACGATTTGACCGCCCAGCCGGACAACTCGCTAATCAGCGGTTCCGGCTTGCCCAGCTTTGCCGGCATCGACGTCCACCTGCACTTCGACGTCTCCCGGTTCCATTCCTCCGCTCCCGTCACAGTGGAAGTCATCGCCCCCACCGGTCAGACCTACTCGGCCACCTTCGACCTCGCCAGCCTTCAATAGTCGCTCGCCGCGAAGATCTGCTCCGGTTCGCCCGCCATTCGTGGAACTTTTATCAATTTCCACAGCAATTCACAACTTGGGACAGTTATATGCACCTGTACCAAAACTGGCCTTGAGGCCAGTTAACATTCAGCCAACGTTTCTGCTAGCTTCGTTATCGGCTATGTTACGCATTCGCGAAAAAGTCGCCGCCGGCAAGCAGCGCGCTGCGCCAAGGGAAGCCCCGGACCCGCGCGTGTTGGCTCGTCCCCGATGTGTGGACCCGCAAGGCCTTCCGCTCGAGGATCGCGATCCGCGGGGTTCCAGCCACGGTCTGCCGCGCTGGCGTGGCAGATCGCTACACGTTCGGGTAAAACCCGTCGCAACTTGTTGTAAACAAAGCTCGGGGTGCCTGCCAAATCGCTACACTTCGATCGCAACTCCAAGCACCCAAAACTCTTCTCAAAAACCCGCCCGGTACCAGTTGAACGTCTCGCTACGCGCCGGGCGATTTCGGGCCATCCATCCTTTCCGAAAGCTGATAGCATCCGACCTAACCACTATGCGAACTCCAAGCCCACTCGCAGCACGATGGTTGTTCCTGGCGGCCACTGTCGTTTTCTTGGGCGCGCTGCCACTCGCCGCGCAGACCAACACCGCCGCGCCGCGCATCACCCAGGCGATCAACAACTCGAAACTCGCAGTTCTTCGCGGCAATGTCCATCCAATGGCCCGCCCTGAATACGACCGCGGTATCGCGCCCGCCAGTCTTCCCATGGAGCACATGCTCCTGGTTCTCAAACGCAGCCCGCAGCAGGAAGCCGCGCTCGAAACGCTCTTGGCCCAGCAAGAGGACAAGTCATCACCGGACTACCACAAATGGCTCACGCCCGCCCAATTCGGCGCCGAGTTCGGCCCTGCGGACCAGGACGTTCAAACCGTCACCTCTTGGCTCCAGTCTCAGGGCTTCACCGTGAATAACGTGTCCAAGGGCCGCACCGTCATCGACTTTTCCGGCAGCGCCGGTGAGGTGCAAAGCGCCTTTCACACCGCCATTCATCGCTATGTGCTTCCGAATGGAAAACAGCACTGGGCCAATTCCACCGATCCCGAAATCCCCGTGGCCCTCGCACCCGTCGTCGCCGGCATCCGCTCACTCAATAACTTCTTCCCCAAACCGCATCACGTTGCCGCGTTTCACCCCGCTTTCGAGCGCCCTAACTATACGTATCCGTATTCCGGCTGTAACCCAAGCGTGAACGATTGCTTCGACGTCAGCCCGGCCGACTTTCATACGATCTACAATATTCCAACCACAGCAACTGGCGTCAATCAGACCATCGCCATCGTCTCCGACAGTGATGTCGAAACTACGGACCTGCAGCAGTTTCGAACTCTATTCAATCTTCCGGCCATGACCATAAACGCTCCCGGGAGTCCAACAGCCTGCCAGACAAGCGTTCCGTGCTTTTCAGAGCTGATTCCGCCCGGGCAGACTGACCCTGGCGTCCAAAGCTGCAACGATGATGGCGACGAATGCGAGGCGATCTTGGACGTGGAGTGGGCGGGGGCCCCAGCTACCGGAGCAAATATCGATCTCGTTAGCTCTGCAGACACTTCGACAAGCTTCGGCGGCGACCTTTCCGCTACTTACATCGTCAACTCTCTTCCGGTCAGCGTGCTCAGCACCAGTTATGGCTCGTGTGAGTTTGAACTAGGAACGGCCGGCAACCAGTTCTACGACTCCACCTGGCAGCAGGCGGCGGCTGAGGGCATTACGGTTGTGGCTGCTGCGGCAGATGATGGCTCCGCGGGTTGTGATAACTTCGACGCTTCAGACGGGACGCCGCAGCCTGCTGAGGGGGGAATTGCCGTGGACGGAACTGCCTCCACGCCATACGATGTGGCCGTCGGCGGCACCGATTTTAACCAGATTACAAACCCGCTGCAATTTTGGAGCTCCACTAACGACAGCAATTCCGCGTCCGCTCTCGGCTATATTCCAGAGACCACGTGGAATGACTCTTGCACAAACACCTTAGTTCTCGCGGCTGTTGGCTACTCTTCAAATGCGATCACTGACTGTAACAACGGTGACTTGACTGACCAGGTGCTCACGGTAGGGGGGGGTGGCGGAGCCAGCAGCTGTGTAAACTCCAACTTCGATACCACAACAGGTACGGGCAGCATATCCAGCTGTGCGGATCCGTATCCCAAACCATCTTGGCAGATCGGCAGTGGTGCAAGCGACAACGTCCGTGACATTCCCGACGTTTCGTTATTTGCTGGAAATGGCTTCGTGGGAAGTTCATATATGATGTGCGAGAGTGATGAGTCCCCCCAAAACGGGGCGCAGTGTAGCTTGGCCGATCCGCCATCGCCGAACTCAGCGAGTGCCTCTTTCGGCGAAGTGGGTGGCACCTCCCTTTCGGCTCAGGCGTTCGCCGGAATCGTAGCATTGCTTGACCAGCAGGCTGGTGACCGCCAGGGCAACATCAACCCGCTTTTGTATTCGCTGGCTGCCCAATCTGGCGATACCTGTGGGTCGGCCGCTAGCCCAGCATCGACCTGCGTCTTTTACGACGTAACTACCGGAACAAACTCTCAGCCGTGTAACATCTCAACTACGGATGGTTTCGCGGCGAGCCCGAATTGCACCGGGTCCACCGGCGATGCGTTTGGAGTGATCGAGGCCAATGGACAGCTTGCTTACAACGCCGGAGCCGGTTACGACCTTGCCACTGGGCTCGGCTCGGTCAACGTGGGAAATCTGCTGGGCAAATGGCCGACGACGCCGGGTTTCCTTCTCTCATCCCTCAATCCGTACATTACGCTCGCGAGTTCCTCTAGTTCTGGGACGATTTCCTTTTCGGTCGTTTCGCAGAACGGATTTAGCGGCACGATCGACTTCAGCTCCGCCACCTGCTCGGGCCTGCCATCTGGCTTCACATGCTCCGTTTCTCCGTCTCCGGCCACACTTAGCGCCGGGGGCAGCGTCACGGAGACACTCACCATTCAGCCAACGAGTGGAGGAAACGCAGTTCCTACGAAGCTGATGGGCTTCTGGACTCCGAACGAAGCAGCGATTGCTTCGGTGCCTCTGTGCTGCATTTTTGCTCTAGTCCTATTTGCGCTGGACTCCTCGAAGCGAAAGCGCTCGCTACGCTGGGCAGCCCTCGCGGTCGTGCTTGTCGGTCTTGGAGCAGCCGCTGGGTGCGGCGGCGGCGGCGGTGGCGGCGGGGGGAGCAGTCCAGGCGGATCTGGCGTCACTACGACGACTGCGACTTTGACAGTCGTGGCCGGAGGGCAGACCCAAGCTATGAATTTTGACGTAACGCTCAAATAGTACCGGAAGATGCATCGGGCGGCGCTGGTATTTAAGCCGGACGCCGGTTCGACCGTCCGAGGATTTAGCGAATCACGACGCCCGCGTAACCGACCACCTGCTCGCGGTCGCCGCTGACGTCGCCTGACGTCGCGTAGCGCGCCAGCCGCGCGTCTGTCGCGCCCATCTCGCGCATGGCCACAAGCAGCGCGGTGGTCGCTGCGTAGCCGCACATCGTGATTCCTTCGTTGCGCACCGTATCGTAAAGTCCGCGCGGATCGAGCGCCAGGATGCGTTCGATGGCGCGGGCATCTTTCGCTCGCGTCACGGCGTCATTTTCGTAGTGGTTCATGTCGGTGCTCGCGATCGCCAGAACCGGCTCGCTGGCGGCCGCAATTACCTTCGCTACCGCCTGTCCCAATTCTTCAATGGCGCCATAACGATCCGTCGCCAGCACCACCGGGACGAACTGGAAATCCTTCGCTAAGCATTGCAGAAACGGGATCTGCACTTCCAGTGAATGCTCGCGCTCGTGGGCGATTCGATCTTCGCGGAGTTTAGGACACGCGTGTGCCAGAGCCGCAGCCAGCTCCGCGTCGATCTTCGCGTCGCCGAGCGGCGTCGAAAAACTTCCCTCGGTTAAAATGGCCATTGGCTCGCCGCGCGGAAAATGGCGCGGTCCCAGCAGAATGCATTTCTTCGGAATTTCGATCGCCGCGTAGACTGTTCCGGCCACGTGTCCCGAATACATATAGCCCGCGTGTGGCACGATGCATCCCAGTGCCCGCGCTTTTTCGTCCGCGTCCGCTGCCGAGACGAATTGATCGATCTGCTGCGTTAGTTTTTCTGGTTCAGAGGGGTAAAACCGGCCGGCAACCGCGGGAGAGCGAATCATAATGCAGCCGATCGCGAGAGGTGCGCGAACTACTGCGGCTTCGACGGCTTGCCGCGAATTTTCAAAGCGACTGTTTGCCCGGGCTGATACAGAATTCTCACCTGATCGCCGTATTGGTAGCCGCCCTTATCCAAAAGCGTCTGCATCTTCGGTTGCAGCGTGGAATTGTAGGTGAACGTGTGAATCATACGGGAGTTGCCGTCCTCGCTCACGATGATCGAATGCATGTCGAAGTGGATCACTTCCGCTTTCAGCCAGTCACCGCTGACTTTCGGTCTCGAAACTAAATTGTGAAATACGCGAATGATCGGCGACGCAGCTGTGGCAGCCGCCGCGGCGGCTGCTTGTGCGCGCGCAACTCCGGCGGGAATCGCCAGCGAGCCGGCCAGCGCGATCGCGTACGCGAGAATCCTAAATGTCTTCATCGAATGAGATCTTCAAAGACTTCAAAAACTTGATGTCTTGCGGAGTGATTTCGATCTTCTCCGCCGTCTCTTCTTCCAGCTCTTCCTCGTCCACCCGAATGTGCAGCGATTCCAGGAAACGCCGGTCCTGCGAGGTTATTCGCGCCCCCTCCGCGGACGACCGCCGCGCCAACCCGATGGTGGCGTCGAGCTTCAGAACGATCTCGAAGCCGGCCTCGCGGATTCCCGCGATCGCCTCGGCGATGCGCTCGGAATCGGACACGCTGTCGTTGATGGCGTGTCCTAGTTCGCGCAGCAGTTGTTTCATGCGGTCGTCGAGTTGCAAGGGCGTACCTCCTGTCGAAAGCCCTTCGTACAGCAATTTTAGAGTGATGGCAAGCACGAAACAAGCCCCACCCGTGCAACCCGCTTCGCGGAGGTTACCTGTCCCTCCTCACGGGCGCTTGGCGCCGCGAATCGGGGCATGGCGTTTCGATACGCGGAACCGCTCCAGCACTTCTAGGATTTCCCGGCCATACATGGCCGTTTTTCGCTCGCCGAATCCGTGCACGCGGCGGAGCTCAGCCAAGGATTCGGGCCGCGCTCGACAAAGTTCCTCGATCGACCGGTCGTGCATCACCGTGAATGCCGGGACTTTACGCTGCTTCGCGGCCTGTAGACGCCACTCGCGCAGAGCGGCGTACAGCTCGGAATCTCCTTCGAAAGCGTGCGCGGCGCTTTTCGGCTTGCGTCGCGGCGGAGCCAGCGGCTGCAACAGCCATTCGGGCTCCCCGCTACAAACGTCGCAGGCGGAGCACGATTTCCATTTCGGATTTTCGCCAAAATGAGAACAGATCTGTAGATGCCGGCAGGTCCGCGATTCCACGAACCGGCGAATTTGATCGTAGCGCTCCCAGGCGCGCTTCTTCTCCGTTGCATCCGAGATTTCGCCGATAAAGTGTCCCAGCAATCCTGCGTCGCGCTTCTGCCAAAGCAACAGGCAATCGGCCGGAAGCCCATCGCGGCCGGCGCGGCCCGCTTCCTGGTAATATTGCTCGATTGATTTTGGCAGCGACAGATGAATCACCGCCCGCACCGCCGCTTTGTTGATGCCCAGCCCGAACGCGATCGTACCGACGAGCACGCGCACCTCGTCGGACATCCACCGCTCTTGATTTTCCCGGCGCTCCGCAGCGTTCATTTTTCCGTGGTAGCCGATCGCGGGGATGCCTTTCTCCTTTAGCAGCGTTACCGTCTCATCCACACGCTTGATGGTGGGCGAGTAAACGATCGCGTTGCTGCCCTCATAACGACGCAGAGCCCGCAGCAGCAATTCCCGTTGCGTTTTTCCATCACAGGCTTTGGCGATATAACTCAAATTCGGACGGTGAAAGCTGGCGATGTACTTGTCCGGATCGCGCAAGCGGAGCTGCGCAAGGATGTCGTGCCGGACCCGCTGAGTGGCGCTAGCGGTGAAAGCGGCGATGGGGCGGTCCGGAAAACGCTCGCGCAGACGGCTGAGCTGCCGATATTCCGGGCGAAATTCGTGGCCCCATTCGGAAATGCAATGGGCTTCGTCGATCGCGAAAAACGAAATCGGCGTGCGTGCCAGCCACTCCAGCGTGTCCGGCCGCGCCAGCCTTTCGGGCGACACATAGAGAAGCCGGTAGCGCGCCTGGACGGTCTCCGCGATCAGCCGCGACTGCTGCGCGTCCGCGAGGGTGCTATTCAGCGCCGCCGCCGGTATGCCCATTTCGCCGAGCTGCGCGACCTGGTCCTGCATCAACGCGATCAGCGGCGAAATCACGATCACCGTTTGCCGGTCCAGCAGCACGGCGGGAAGCTGGTAGCACAGCGACTTCCCACCGCCGGTCGGCATCACCACGCAAGCATCGCGCCGCTGCAAGAGGCTCCGCACGATGCGCTGCTGCAATGGACGGAAGGAATCGTAGCCCCAGTAGCGGCGTAACGCGGAAAGTAGTTCGGCTTCCGAAATCACCTGGAGAGTATAGCCGCCCAGCAGGCCCATCGTCGAAATGCAGGAGGCGCCGGTCCGCCGGGCGGGCGCTGGAAATAGAATGCGCCAGGGAGCGGATCGGCATTAAAATTACCGTATGTCCGCGCGGATGATATCGGCCTTCGTGCGTTCGTGCATCGTGACGCTGCGCGTCTTTTGGCGCATCACCAAGCAGCTTTTTCACGAGACTACCGGAGCGCTCTTCGCCATTTTCGCCGGGTACGGCGGCTACATCGTCTGGAAAGAGTGGAAGCACGGGCCGTCGATTTGGCTGATGGCCGTGGGAGTCGTCTACGCGCTGATGATGGGCGCATTCGCGTTTGGCTCTTTTCGCCGCGCAAAGCGCGTGCGCTGAGCAATCGCTCGCCTGCGATTCTTCACCATGGCTGAAAAGTCCAAAGAACGCGCCGAAATCTCGGAACGAAAAGCCGCCACGCCCGGCGGTTTGGCCGTGCCTTCGGTGATCGGGCCCGAAGATCTGAAACACTGGGACGCGGAACGCGACCTCGGCCGGTCCGGGGAATTCCCATTCACCCGTGGCGTGTATCCCACCATGTATCGCGGCCGCCTGTGGACCACGCGGCAATACGCGGGCTTTGGCAGCGCCGCGGAATCGAATCGCCGCTATCGCTACCTCCTTTCACAGGGCCAGACGGGACTTTCCGTCGCGTTCGATCTGCCCACGCAGATTGGCATGGATTCCGATCACGCTCTGGCGCTCGGCGAAGTGGGCAAAGTGGGCGTGGCCATCGATTCGCTCGAGGATATGCATCTGCTCTTCGACGGCATCCCGCTCGATCGCGTGTCCACGTCGATGACCATCAACGCAACCGCGTCCATTCTGCTGGCGCTCTACGTAGCTGTCGCGAAGCAGCAGGGCGCCGACCTCACGCGGCTTTCCGGCACGGTGCAGAACGACATTTTGAAGGAATACATCGCGCGCGGAACGTACATCTACCCGCCCCGCCCGGCGATGCGCATCGTCACCGACATTTTCGCCTGGTGCCGCAGCGAGTTGCCTAACTGGAACGCGATTTCGATCTCCGGCTACCACATTCGCGAAGCGGGCTCGACGGACTTGCAGGAAGTCGCGTTCACGATCGCCAACGCGATCGCCTACGTGGAATCCGCCGTCGCTGCGGGCCTGCAAGTGGATGAATTCGCGCCGCAGCTATCGTTTTTCTTCAACTCTCACAATGAATTTCTGGTGCAAATCGCGAAATTTCGCGCGGCCCGGCGATTGTGGGCGCGCACCATGCGCGACCGCTTCGGCGCCCGCGATCCGCGCTCGATGATGCTGCGGTTTCACGCGCAGTCGGCCGGTTCATCGCTTACGGCGCGGCAGCCGGAAAATAATCTGGTGCGCACGGCGGTGCAATGCCTCGCCGCCGTGCTCGGCGGCTGCCAATCGCTCCACGCGAATGCGCTGGATGAAGCGCTGGCGCTGCCCACCGAGCGCGCCGCGCTGCTGGCTCTGCGCACGCAGCAGATCATCGCGCAGGAAACCGGCGTGGCGAACACCGTCGATCCCGTGGGCGGCTCGTACGCCATCGAGAAGATGACCGATGAAATTGAATCTGGCGCGACGGCTTACATCGCCAAGATCGACGCGATGGGCGGCATGCTGCGCGCCATCGAGACCGGCTACGTCCAGCAGGAGATTCAAAAGTCCGCGTACCAATATCAGCGCGCCATCGAGACCGGCGAACAGGTGGTCGTTGGTGTGAACCGCTTCCAGGCGGAAACCGAGCAGACGATTCCCACGCTTCGCATCGACCCGGAAATCGAGCGAACCCAAGTCGCGCGATTGAACGCGCTGCGGGCGCGCCGCGATACAGCGAAAGCGCGCGCCGCCATCGCGGAAGTGGAGCGCCGCGCCCAGGCAAACGAAAATCTGATGCCCGCAATTCTCGCTGCCGTCGAGGCGTACGCTACCGTCGGCGAAATTTCAGACGCCATGCGCCACGCCTTCGGCGAATACCGGGAATCGGTGGTTGTTTAGCTTCGCGAGCACATCTTCCTACCGAATGGGGAAAAATTCCAAAGTCGAGAACGAACTTCGTTGGCCGCGACGGGTCGCGACGCTTGCCGACGCGGTGAAATTTATCGATGCGGCTGGATTTTGCACGCTGTTTCCGGTAACGAATGTGCCGCTGCCGTCGCTGTACTGTGCTGTGACGGGCCGCGACGCTGGTGATGGGATCGTCTTCGACAAGCATTTCGAGGCGGTTTGGCATTGGAAGGACGAATTGCCGCGACGGCGGCGCGCGCATTACGCCAAATATTTTCGCGGCAAGGGCACTTTCATCTCGCGCCGGCAATTGCCGAATTTTCTGGCCATGCGCGAAGCGGCGGCCGCGCCCCACGGCCACGAGCGCTTCTATCGCGAGGGGCGTATTCGCGACGACGCGCGGCAGGTCTGGGAATCGCTCGCTGAGCACGGTCCTCTTGCTACTCTCGAATTACGCCACGCCTGCCGGATGGAAACTACCGCCGGAAACGTGCGATTCAAGCGCGCGATTCTGGATCTGCAGTGCCTGCTAATTGTTTCGCATTTTGGTTCGGAGCGGGAAACCGCCGCGTGGGCGTCGGGAAAATACGAGCTTACGTCGCGCGCGTTTCCGGAGGAAACTGCAGAGGCATTTGAAATCGAGCCACAAGCGGCGCGGACAAAATTGGCGGCCAAATTCACGGAAGCGAATCGTGGCGCGCAAGCGCCGCATCTTGCGCGCTTGTTTGGCTGGACGAAAGCGCAGGCCGCAGCGGCTCTTGGTGCCGCGAAAATCGACGCTGAACCGTCGAGGGGCGCCAATCGGCGATGAGATTGGTGCTGGCATCAGCCTCGCCGCGGCGCGCAGAAATTCTGCGCAATGCCCGGGTCGCATTTGAGGTTCGCGCCGCGCTGATCGACGAATCGCCGCGCGCGGGCGAACTGCCGGGTCATTACGTGCAGCGCCTGGCGCTCGAAAAGGCGCAGGCTGTAGCGGATGGCTATACCGACCGGAAGGGAAACGACGGCACGACCATTTTCATCGGCGCGGATACGACCGTCGTGATCGACGGTGAAATGTTCGGCAAGCCAGAATCTGAAGAGGATGCCCGGCGGATGTTGCGGCGTCTGAGCGGCCGCGTGCACGACGTGCACACTGGGATGGCGCTGATTCGCCGGCCGAGTGCATGGGAAAAAGTTGCTAAAGAGATTACGCGTGTGACGTTCGCGCAGCTCTCAAACGAGGAAATCGAAAGCTACGTCGCCAGCGGCGAGCCCTTCGGCAAAGCCGGCGGGTACGCCGTACAAGGAATCGCGGGGCGTTACATCACACGAATCGAAGGCTGCTATTTCAACGTGGTGGGATTACCGCTAGCACGATTGCACTCGCTGCTGAGGGAAGCTGGCTGGAAACCGTAATTGGCACACGCTTCCTCGGTGGAAAAGAAAGCGGTCAACCATTGGCCGCTCGGAATCTTTGGTAAACGAATCAGGCCCAGCAGTTGTTACTATTCCTTGCTGCACCAAAACCGCCAAACAGCACCAAGAGAACGAACACAATCAGCGAGTGAACCGGGCTTCCCGCTCGTTCCGCTGGCATTGGCGGACGCTCGGAGCTACTTTTTCTGTTCGGCGGCCACGGGCGTTGGCGGCGCGCTGACCGGCGGAGCCTGTTGTATTGCGTGCTCAACGGGATTGGCTGGAGGCTGCGGCTGCTGTTGATCGCCACGCATGCCGTCCTTGAATTCGCGTACGCCTTGGCCGAGGCCTTTCATCACTTCGGGAATCTTTCGACCGCCGAACAACACCAATACGACGATCGCGACGATTAACAAGTGAATGGGACTATCCCACATAACGACACCTACCTTTCATGCGCGAGCGTGCTCGGGCCGAGCGCTCCCGGCATTTCTACCTAGAGTCTAGAGTATAACACGCTCGTCGCCCGCGCGGCGGGTCACATGTTCGCGGTCCAGGTACTCGAGCAGCGGGATCGCGTATTTGCGGCTTATGCCGGCCAAATCCTTGAAAGCGGTGATCGGCAGGCGCTCTCCGCCTTCTTTGCGGTATCCGGCGATCAAATCGCGCAGGTGCGCTATGGCATCGCGGTGAAAGAACAGGTCTTCGGCCACTTTCACCAGCACCCCTTCGCGCAGCAGAATCTGCAGAATTTTGCGCGCTCGCACCGGCTCTACAGGCAGCTTTTCGAGTACGGCAGAGACGTTGGGCACGGCCAGTCCCGCCTGCGCAAACGCCTGTTCGATCAGTTCTTTGGCGCGGGCTTCTTCCGGCGATAGCGAGATGGATCGTCCGGCGCGTTGCACCAGGTCGCCCGCGATGCTCACCACGCCGCCCTGAACCACATCTTCCATCGCCCTCTGAAAAAGCTCGGGGCGAGGATTGCCTACACGCCCGCGCAGCTCCTGCTTCGGGATTCCCGGCAGCAGCGGATTGGCGCGGTGAAATTCGTCCACGACCTTGCGAATTGCATTCGCACAGTTTTGCATCGACTGCTCGGGCGCCACGATGAACGGCTGCTCGTACAAAATGCGCAGCCTCTTCGCCGCCGCGAGTTCTCCCGCTACCTCGCGAATTTCCGATTCCATCCAGCCGGTGCGCGCCAGGAGTTCTTGTATCGTCAGCCCGCGAGGAGAGGCATCGGCAAGCGCCGCAAGCGATTCCAAGCGGTCGCCGCGCTCAAGAGTTTGCAGAAATTCGGCTGTGCCCGGCTCGCTGCGCCGATGGCGGCGCGCGCCCGAATCGATCACCACTCCTCCGCCGATGGTGATCACCGGCGAATACTGCCGCAGAATGAAACGGTCGCCCGGAAGCGCCAACAGCTCTTCATTGAGCCGCAGCTGTGCCAGCGCTTCCTCGCCCGGCGAAATTTCCGAACGGCCCAACAAAATGATCTCGGCAATGGCTTCCGCGGCGCCTTGGTGAAAATGGACTCGCGCGCGGTTGCGCAGCGGTCGTGCCGACGGAAGCAGAGTGATGCGCGCGTCGATGCGCCGCGTGGGGTGAAACACTCCGGGCGCCGAAAGCACCATGCCGCGCCGAATTTCGCCGTGTTCCACCCCAGCGAGGTTCACCGCCGTGCGCTGGCCAGCGAAAGCTTGCTCGATCGGCTGCCCGCCGGAATGCAATCCGCGCACGCGCGCCAGCCGTCCCAGTGGATGTAGCTCGATTTCGTCCTTCACGCGCACGGTGCCGGATATCAGCGTCCCAGTAACGACCGTGCCGAAGCCTTTAGTGGCAAACGACCGGTCGATCGGCAGCCGAAAATGGCGGGTCACATCTTTCGCGGGTGCGCCAAGCGCGGCATTCAGAAGTTCTTGCTTTAGCACGTCGAGGCCTGCGCCCGTGCGTGCGCTCACCGGCACAATCGACGCGCCTTCCAGAAATGATCCGCGCACAAACTCTTCGATTTCGAGCCGCACCAAGCCGAGCATTTCCACCTCGACAAGGTCCGACTTCGTCAGCGCCACCACCCCACGGGGGATTCCCAGCAAGCGGCAGATGTCGAAGTGCTCGCGTGTCTGCGGCATCACCGATTCGTCGGCGGAGACCACAAGCAGCAGCACGTCGATTCCGCTCGCGCCTGCCAGCATGTTGCGGACGAACCGCTCGTGCCCCGGCACGTCCACGAATCCAAAGCGCACGTCGCCCATGCGCAAGAACGCGAAGCCAAGATCGATGGTGATGCCGCGCCGCTTTTCTTCCTCCAGGCGGTCGGGATTTGTCCCCGTCAGCGCCTCCACCAAGGCAGACTTGCCATGGTCGATATGGCCGGCGGTGCCGACGATTACGTGCTTTTCGCTATCCATTTTAGAAAGAAAGGCCTGGCAGGAAAGCTGCGTTCCTCCCACGTTCTGAGCGTATCCGCGCCGTAAAATTCTTGCAAGTGGGAAGAGCTCCGCAGCGAAGGCAAGCTACGCGGCGAATCGGCGAAGCGGTTATTTCCGCCGCGAGGCGGCAATTTCGGCCGCAATTGCCTCGGCAGCCGTCCTGGGATCAACCGCACCAGTAATCGGACGGCCGACCACAAGGTAATTCGCCCCTGCGCGAATTGCTTCCGCGGGGGTGGCTACGCGTACTTGGTCATTTGCGGATGCCGCTGCGGGTCGAATCCCGGGCACGACGATCAGGAACCGCGGACCGCAAGCCCGCCGGATCGCGTGAGCTTCGTGGGCCGCTGCAACCACGCCATCTAGTCCGGCTTCCCTGGCCAGTCGCGCCAGGGCCACCACTCGCGACGAAGCCGGCCCGGCCAATCCGATGCGTCGCAGAGCTGCGGAATCGAGGCTGGTCAAGATGGTCACTCCGAGCAGCGCGGGCCTCCACTTGCGACCCGCGATGGCCTCTCTGGCCGCGCGCATCATTGCCAAATCGCCCGAGGTGTGCAGCGTCATCATCTGGACGCCCGGCAGCCCGGCAGCGGCGGCCACCGATCCCGCCACGGTGTTCGGGATATCGTGAAACTTCAAGTCGAGGAACACGCGCAAGCCGAGGCCCGCGAGCCTTTGCACCGCCCGTGGACCCTCGGCTGTGAAGAGTTGGCTCCCGACCTTGACCAGTCCCGCCGAGCCGCGAAGACGCCTCGACAATGCAAGGGCCGGGCCCAGGCGGTCAAAGTCCAGAGCGACGATTAGTTTCGATGATCCGAGGCTGGGCGTGGCGGCACCTTTAGAAGCTCGACGCGCACCCTGGCCGTGCCACGCTGCTCGAAACCCAAGTCCCGAGCCACTGCGTAGGAGACGTCCAGTTCGCGCCCTTCCACATAAGGACCGCGATCGTTGATGCGAACCACCTCGCTGCGGTGGTTCTTAGGATTCACCACTCGGACGATCGATCCGAGCGGGAGCGTGAGATTCGCGGCCGTCGCCGCATACATATCATAGGTTTCGCCGGTCGCGGTTGGCAGACCGTCGAAATCTTCGCCGTACCAGCTCGAAATGCAGTCCCAGACGGCCAGCGGCTTTGGCTGACCATTCGGGCCGAGCTCTTGTTGGTGGGAGTTGGACGACTGGATGGCTAGCGTTTTTGACGGGCTGCTTACCTCGCTGGTGGCTGAGGGATTGGCCGACGGGCTAAGGACAAGCATACCCAATCCTAAAAATACCGATTCCAGAACTACGAACGCTTTAGCTCTCATTGTCGGCTATCCTCATTCGAACCAGCAATATTTTAACTTTCCCGGGCCGCCTCAGGCAATCCGTTTAAGACCTTAGCGATCCGCGTAACTTGCTGATTCCAAATAGATTTTCTTTCCTACACCACGCTTCGAGGCTTCCCACTAGGCGTTCGGAGGCCCGTGGGTCCGCGAAGTGCGCTGTTCCAACTTCCACTGCCGAGGCACCCGCGACCATATATTCGGCCACGTCTTCCGCGCTTGCGATCCCTCCGAGTCCAACAATCGGGATCTGGATAGCCCGGCTTGCCTCGTAAACCAGCCTCATGGTTATAGGTTTTATCGCTGCCCCGGACAACCCGCCGGTCGTACTCCCGAGGCGGGACTTCCGGGTGTGTGGATCAAGACACAATGAGGGGTATGTATTTGCTATGACGACGGCGTCACCGCCAGCCTCCTCCACAGCTCTTGATATAACTCCAATCATTCCAACAACGGGAGAAAGCTTTACCCATAGTGGCCGACTGGCCGCGCGCTTTGCAGCCGAGACCACTTCTGCCGCTAGTACTGGATCGGTACCATACTCCACACCGCCGTGTTTCACATTGGGACAGGAGATGTTCAGTTCGTACGCCGCCATCCCTTCGGCATCGTTGAGTATGCGAATTACCTCGATGTACTCGTCGACTGTTCGCCCGAAGACGTTTGCCAGCACCGCCGTATCGTACTTCCGCAGCTGTGGTAGTTTTTCGGCCACGAAGGCCCGGACGCCCATGTTTTGGAGACCGATGGCGTTGACCATGCCGCCGGTCGTCTCGCACATGCGCGGGCTAGGATTGCCGGCCATCGGCTCAAGCGACAGCCCCTTGACTACAATCCCGCCCAGAGCGTTCAAATTGACCAGATGGGCAAACTCCAGTCCGCATCCAAACGTGCCGCTGGCAGCAATAATTGGGTTTTTGAAAAGAAGGGTACCAACCGAAACTCGGAGGTCAACCCCCGAGGGCCTACTGGCGATGCTTGCCGGCTCGGGCGAACTCACTGCAGAGAGTTTAGCACATGGGTCAAGGGTTCGACCCTCCTGGCGACCTCCGGGACGCCGATTCCGGAGCAACGCTTGCGACCGTCTATGCTAGGATAGACCGCCCCATGCGCGTAGTCGAAAAGAGACAGCTCCTTTCCGCCGAGGAGATCGGCCGAACGCTCAAGCGTTTGGCGCACGAAATCCTTGAGAAGAGCGGCGGAAGCGCGGACTTGGCGCTACTCGGCATCCGTCGGCGCGGCGTTCCGCTATCCCAGCGTCTGGCGAAATTGATGCTCGAATCGACGCATGCCGAAGTGCCTGTCGGCACGCTCGATATCACTCTCTACCGCGACGATCTTTCCACCGTGGGTCCACAGCCGGTGCTGCAATCCAGCAATATCGATTTCCCGGTGGATGGGCGCGACCTGGTGGTTGTGGACGACGTGCTGTACACGGGCCGCACCATTCGTGCCGCCATGAACGCGCTCTTCGATTTGGGCCGGCCTCGCCGCATTCGCCTTTGCGTGCTGATCGACCGTGGACATCGGGAGCTTCCGGTGGAAGCTGCGTTCGTGGGCCGCGCCGTGCAGACCACCTCTACTGAAATCGTGGAGGTTCGCCTCCAGGAAGTGGATGGCGAGGAGCGCGTGATGCTGGTCGATCGCGTTCCGTGATTCGCCGTCACCTTTTGAGGAGGCAGAATAAAAAGGAAGCCAGTGCTCCAGCGCCTGTCACACTTGCTCGGAATTGAAGGACTCACCCAAGCCGAGATTCTTTTTATTCTCGATCAGGCGAAGCCGTTTCAGGAATTTCAGAGTGTTCCCCTCAAAAAATTAGCCACCCTGCGCGGTAAATCCGTGGCGCTGGCGTTTTTTGAGTCGTCCACGCGCACCCGCATCAGCTTCTCCACCGCCGCGGCTCGCCTCGGAGCGGACACCATGTCGTTGCAGGCGGAATCCTCAAGCCTGAAAAAGGGCGAATCGCTCGTCGATACCATTCGGACCCTCGAAGCCATGCGCCCCGACGGATTTGTGATCCGCCACAGCTCCTCGGGCGCCGCCGCGTTCATTGCTAAGCGCATCGACGTGCCGGTGATCAACGCCGGCGACGGCATGCACGAGCATCCCACGCAGGCGCTGCTCGACGCGCTCACCATCCGCGACCGCAAGGGAAAACTTGAAGGCTGGAACGTCACGATCCTTGGAGACATCGTGCACAGCCGCGTGGCGCGTTCCAATATCCACCTGCTCTCCAAATTCGGCGCGCGCATCACGCTGGCTGGTCCGCCCATGTGGGTGCCGCGCGAATTCGAAGCGATGGCGCCGAACGTTCGCTGCACCGCCTGCATCGAGGAGGCCCTCGAAGGCGCGGACGTGGTGATGGTCCTGCGCGTGCAAACCGAACGTCTCCACGAGCCGGCCCTTTCGCCCGAAGAGTATATTCTGCGCTACCAGCTCACCGGCGAACGCCTCCGCCTCGCGCGTCCCGATGCGCTAGTGCTGCATCCCGGGCCGATGATTCGCGGCCTCGAAATTGACCCATCCGTCGCGGATGGTCCGCAATCCGCCGTGCTGGAGCAAGTGACTAACGGTCTCGCCGTGCGTATGGCCCTGCTGTACCATCTCATTGGCCGCGCGCCTGCCGACGCGCCCCATCCCGCAAAGGATCGCTCCAATGCTTCTGATTAAGAACGGCCGCGTCCTCGATCCGGCCAGCGACACCGAAGCCGCGCTCGACGTGCTCCTGGATGGCGATCGCATCTCGCAAATCGGCGCGAATCTTTCCGCGCCCGGCGCCGAAATCTTTGACGCCTCGGGATTGATCGTTGCTCCCGGCTTCATCGATCTGCACTGTCACCTGCGCGAGCCGGGCGGCGAGCTTTCCGAAACCATCGAGACCGGCACTCGCTCCGCCGCGCGCGGGGGATTTACCGCCGTCTGCTGCATGCCCAATACGAAGCCGGTGAACGACCGCGCATCCGTCACCCGCGGAATCGTGGAGCGCGCCGCCGCAACCGCCAGCGTTCGCGTCTGGCCCATCGGCGCCGCGTCGATGGGCAGCAAGGGCGAAGCGCTCGCTGAAATCGCCGCGATGAAGGACGCGGGCATCGTGGCCGTCAGCGACGACGGCAAGCCCATCGCCTCCGCACGCCTGATGCGCCAAGTGATGGAATACTGCAAAGGCCTCGGGCTGCCGGTGATCGACCACTGCGAGGATTCCTCACTTTTCGCTGGCGGCGCCATGCGCGAAGGGACGCAATCCATCCGCCTGGGCATTCCCGGCATTCCCGGGCAGACGGAATCGATTTGCGTGGGCCGCGACGTGGAGGTCGCTTCGATCACCGGCGCGCGGTTGCACATCGCGCACATGTCCACGCGCGCATCTCTCGCCTACGTCCGCTCAGCGAGAAAACTTGGATTAAAAGTGACCTGCGAAGTGACGCCGCATCATTTCACGCTCACCGACGAGGACGTCATCTACGACTCGCGCTTCAAGATGAATCCGCCGCTCGCCTCGCGCTCCGATTGCGACGCGTTGATCGAAGGCCTTGCTGACGGCAGCGTGGACGCCATCGCCACCGATCACGCGCCGCATCATCCCGCGAGCAAGGACGTAGAGTTCGATCGCGCGCCCTTCGGCATCGTCGGATTTGAGACGGCCCTGGCGCTCGGCCTCGATCAACTCGTACACACGGGCAAGCTCCCGCTCATGCGCCTCGTCGCGCTTTTCACCACTGGTCCGGCGCGCGTCCTGGGCATCGAACGAAAAATTGCTCCCGGTGAACCTGCCGATCTCACAATTTTCTCCACCGATCGCTCGTGGGTTTTCCGCGCCGCCGATTCGCCCAGCAAATCCCATAACTCGCCCTTCGATGGCCGCACGTTCCGCGGCGCGCCCATAGCCACCATCGTCGCCGGAAAAATCGCCTTCCGCCGCTGACAGTCACCGATAGCGGTGAAGGACTCGAAAGGAAGCTGCCGCATGACCGATTTCGCCGCGGTTGAATCTTTCCGCCTAAGCGATCATCTGGCCGCGGAAAGAACCTTTCTCGCCTGGATCCGCACGGGCTTGGCGCTGATGGGCTTCGGCTTCGTGGTCGCGCGCTTCGGTCTGTTTCTGCAGGAGATCCAATCGATTCGCCCTAGCGGCACGAGCCATTCCTACGGAATTTCACTATGGTTCGGCACGGCGCTGATCAGCGCCGGTGTGGTAGTGGACGTTTACTCCTCGTTGCGCTATTCGCTCCTGATCGGCCACATGAACGCCTCCGGATCAATCACACAAAAGCGTTCGTTCACAGCCGTCGCGATCGCGCTGTTTTTGGCCGTCGTAGGGATCGCGATGGCGGTGTATTTGATCTTGGTATGATGTCGCCCCGATTGCATCGGGCAGGAGTTTGCAATGCCGCCATTTCCCAGCCAGGGAATCGTCAGCAAGCCAAGCAATCATTCCGTGGACGAAACAATCGCGAAACTTCAGCAGATATTGCAATCGAAGGGTATCGCTCTGTTTGCGCTGGTTGACCACAGCGGCGAAGCGGCGAGGGTCGGCCTGCAAATGCCGCCCACGAAGCTGCTGATCTTCGGCAATCCGAAAGCCGGCACGCCGCTGATGCTCGCCTCGCCCGGCATCGCAATCGACCTGCTCTTGAAAATTCTCGTTTCGCAGGATGCCGAAGGCAAAGTGTGGCTCTCCTACAACGATCCTGCGTTTCTAATGGACCGCCACAATCTGCCCGCGGAATATCTGCCCGTGCTCGCCGGAGTGGAAATGCTCGCAACAAAAGCTGCGCAGTAAGAGGGTCTAGGTGTTCTGGCTCGCATCTGTTTTTTTGACCGGACCGGCGGACGACACCGCGCAGCGCGGTCACGTGGAAGGGAAGTTCAGCCGGGCAATAATCCGTTGGAACGGTGTCTCGTTTCGCAGCGGATCCGGACGCCGTGGCGTTTATGCCGTTCGTCTCGAAAACAACCGGTCGAGCGAGAACGCATTGTACCTGTGAAACGCGATTAAGAGCGCGTAGGCGATAGCGTAGATCAATTGCAGTCCGGCGACCTGCCAGTCCTGATGCAAGTTGCTGCCAAATGTCAGAACCAGGATGAGCAGCGCTCCCACCACCAGCGTGAGCCGTGTCGCGACGCCGAACAGAATCAATAGCCCAATGATGGCTTCCGCCCAGGGCAGCGCGTGTGCAAAAGCGCTCACCGCAACATGCGGCAATGGCGTCGCCGCGAACTGCTTTTCGAGTCCTGCCGAAAATCCTCCCACGCCAGCCAGAAGTCGGCTGATTCCGTGCATGGCGATGTTCACTCCGAGCGTGGCCCGCAGCAGCGCGTACGCCAGCGAGTAATCGCGATTCGCCGAACTTCCCGGCCGTTGCCAACTTTCCTTGGATGGAATCGTCTGTTGAACAGTTTGCTCCGCGTCGTTCATCTCTTTTCCTCGACGGTTCTTTTCAATGAGCTAACGGTCTGGGAGGCGTTGGCAAGCAGGTTGTGACGAATCCCGCCGTATCACTGCGCGGCGGGTTCTGCGGCGGGATGCATGCCGTGCTGCGGCACTTCGTGAACGCCGCGCGGCGGCGGCTCCTGATGGAAGCGGAACAATTGATTCAGCGGCCCCGCTCCCTTGCCGGTGGCGTAGGACTTTTCGATTGCCTTGGTAACGTACGCCTTCGCCAAAATCAATGCGTCGCGCAAATGTTGGCCGGCGGCAAGCTGCGAGGCGATGGCGGAAGAAAATGTGCAGCCGGAACCATGCGTGTTTGGGCTGCGCACATGATCGCCCCCGAAGGTCTCCACCTGATCGCCCTCGCATAGCACATCGGTCGGTTTTTCCAGATGTCCTCCGGTGACGATCACCGCTGTCGCGCCCATTTCCAGCAGCTTCTGTCCGGCCGCTTTCATTCCGTTCACATCTTTCACTTCCATGCCGGTCAGCAATTCCGCTTCGGCGATGTTGGGCGTAATCACGCTCGCGCGCTTCACAAGCTCGTCGCGAAGAAATTTTACTCCGCCGGAATCGAGCAGCTCCATCTCGCCGGTGGTCGGGCGTGTGATCGGATCGAGCACCACGTGCGCGAAACTGTTTTTATCGAGGAATTCCGCCACAGCCGCCGCATTTGCGCGGTTCGCCAGCATTCCGATTTTAACGGCGGCGATTTGGGAATCTTCCGCCAGCGCATCGAGCTGCGCGCGGAGTGTCGCCGCGGGAGTCGCGTGCACGGCGCGCACGCCGAGCGTCGATTGCACGGTCAGCGCCGTTACGGCAGCGATGCCGTAGCAATTGTGCGCCGCGAACGTTTTCAAATCGGCTGGCACGCCGGCGCCGCACGATGGATCGAACCCTGCGACGGTCAGAAGGATAAGAGGGGCTGGATTTACGTGACCCGTATGGTTGGTGTGACTACTCAATTCCGCGTGCCCTCCGCGCTAGGCACGAACTCCGTCGGCGCGTTCCTAACGAAACGCGCTACCAAAGCAGAATGTACGCGCGTTCGCGCGCGGCACGCAACATGAATTTTGCGGATTTGCTGATTTTAATCTGCGGTCGCGGAAAAATTCGCATCGCGGCCAAGAGCGTCAGCGCGCTCCCGCGAGTTTTAGGGGAAGAGGCCGCGCGCCAGCGTTGCATCCGCCACGCGCCCGACCGCCAGCACGTACGCGCCAGTGCGCATCTGCGTGCGGTGCTTGCGCATCGATTCGAACACTTCCACAAACGCGCGCCGCATCACGGATTCGAGCTTGGCATTCACTTCCGCCACCGGCCAGAAAAAGCTCTGCAAATCCTGCACCCACTCGAAATAGCTGGCCGTCACGCCACCGGCGTTCGCCAGAATGTCGGGGATTAGCAGGATGCTGCGCCGCGCCAGCACTTCGTCCGCGTGCGGAGTGGTGGGCCCGTTCGCCGCTTCCGCCACGATTTTCGCCTTGATCTGCTCGACGTTATTGAGCGTGATCGCGGTTTCTAGTGCCGCCGGAATCAAAATGTCGCACTTCATGGTCAGCAGATCGTCGTTCGAAATGCGCGACGTCCCCGGCATGCCGACCACCGTCCCGGAGCGCTCCTTGTAGCGCATCGCTTTTAGCGGATCGATCCCGCGCGAATTGAACACTCCTCCGCGCGAATCGCTGATCGCCACCACGCGCGCTTTTTTCTCCGCAAAGAGCCGCGCCACCGACGATCCCACACTGCCGAATCCCTGAATCGCCACGCTGGCGCCGCGTAACGGAATCTTCTTCACCTTGCACGCTTCCTCGACCGTCACCAGCAGGCCGCGCGCCGTCGCGTCCTTGCGTCCTTCCGATCCGCCGATGGAAAGCGGTTTGCCCGTGACCACTCCGAGCGCCGAATATCCCTTCGTCATCGAATACGTATCCATGATCCACGCCATGGTCTGCGCGTCTGTGTAAACGTCCGGCGCCGGAATATCCTGCTCCGGCCCGATCAGCGGCAGAATTTCGGACGCGTACCTTCGCGTCATGCGCTCCAGTTCCGGCTTGCTCATGCGCTTCGGATCGCAGATCACGCCGCCCTTCGCGCCGCCGTAGGGAACATTCACCGTGGCGGTTTTCCACGTCATCCACATCGCCAGCGCTTTCACTTCGTCCAACGTGACGTTCGGGTGATACCGGATTCCGCCTTTCGAAGGCCCGCGCACCACGTTGTGCTGCACCCGGTAGCCGCTGAAAACTTTCACCTGCCCGTTGTCCATCTTCGTGGGGATGGACACTTCCAGCACGCGCTTGGGTGCGCGCAAAATCTGCCGTAATCCTTGATCGAGCTTCAGGTACTCGGCCGCCATGTCGAACTGGATTTGCGCGACCCGCAGTGGGTTTAAATCCTCGCGCGGCGCGATACGTGGTATTGGTTGCGGGGCCGGCTTGGCGCTTGCCATCGTGCTCCCTCCTCGGGGCGGGAGAACTTGCGGTTTATAACCAGCGGCGATCCCTTCCGGCCGCTTTGGCTAACTTGTTTAGCGAACTTTCAGGCACGTAAGTCTTGCGAGAATCGAAGTTTAGCCAAGCTGCCCGGGATGTCAATCAAAACCAGTGACGTTGCCCTAAATTGTCATACCCACAAATCGAGTGTTTTTCGACGGCCCGCCGCCGCGGTAACGTCCGTACCTCATTGTAAGAGCTAGACTTGCCATCTGGAAGTAATAACCGGGCTTCCAGATCATGCAGGTGCCGCATTGCCCGTCTAGTTAACTCTGGCCAGGGCCGATATGCCCCTAACCGGCGGTCGCCAAGAGCGGGAGCCCTTGCTGGAGCTAAGGCACCGCATCTGTGATGCTTGTCACCGGCGCGCCATTGCGGTATAACCGAGGACGCAAAGATCCCTAGGAGCGGCCAAGCACCGCAACCATCAACGCTTTCAACCTACCCATCGCACGATCGCATGAAGGGTACATCCGACGAGCTCTCGGCGGCACTCCAGCCGGGCGGCCCGCTAATCAAATTCAGGAGGAACTTATGAAGAGAGCCATCAGCATGTTGGGCCTGCTCGCCATGCTGGTCCTCGCGTTTGGCGTGTCCGTGAACGCCGCCGGCAGGACCACGACTTGGACCGGCTGGATCAGCGATAGCCACTGCGGCGCGAAGGGCATGAGCGCCAGCCACAAGGCTTGCGCCGAAACCTGCGTGAAGACCAAGGGCGCGAAGTGGGTCTTCGTCAACGAGAAGACCAAGCACGTAATCATGATCGACAACCAAGCGGTCGTGGTTCCCAATGAAGCGCTGGGCCACGAAGTGAAGGTCACCGGACAACTCACCGGCGCTCGCGCAATGAAAGTTGAAAAGATCCAGCCCGTCAGCTGAACCTCAATCCCTGCATCGGGGCGCCGGCCGCAAGCTGGCGCCCTTTTTGCTTTTCAGGGCGTCCGGCGCCGCTTCGCAGCAGCAGCCGCCGCGCTTGTTTACCCTGGGCGAAGGGATCGTCAGCTTTTCGCGGGGATGCGGTCGATGCCCATGTAGGGGCGCAGCACCTCGGGAATCACGATCGAGCCATCGGCCTGCTGGTAATTTTCCACGATGGCGATCCAAGTGCGCCCCACAGCCAGCCCCGACCCGTTCAGCGTGTGGACGAACTCCGATTTTCCTCCGCCTTTTTGCTTAAACCGTATGCCCGAGCGGCGCGCCTGAAATGCCTCGGTATTCGAGCAGGACGAAATCTCCATGAACTCACCGCTGGAAGGCAGCCACACTTCCAGGTCATACGTCTTCGATGACGCGAAGCCCATGTCTCCCGTGCATAGCAGCACGGTGCGATGGTGCAGCCCAAGCTTTTGCAGCACGGCTTCGGCGTTGCCCACCAGCAATTCCAGCTCCTGGTAGCTCTGCTCCGGCCGCGTGAATTTGAACATTTCCACTTTCTGAAACTGGTGCTGGCGCTTGATGCCGCGCGTGTCCTTGCCCGCGGCGCCGGCCTCCGAACGGAAGCACGCCGTCCACGCGCACACTTTCACGGGCAGTTCGTCCGCGTCCAGCGTCTCGTCGCGATGCAGGCTGGTCAGCTCCACTTCCGCCGTGGGAGTGAGCCACAGATCGGAGCCCTCCAGGTGAAACATATCCGCGGCGAATTTCGGCAACTGGCCCACGCCGGTAAGCGAAGCGGTGTTGACGATGAAGGGCGGCAGAATTTCCGTGTAGCCGTGCCCGGCGGGTTCGGGAGCCGTGTGCGTATCCAGGAAAAAATTGGCGAGGGCGCGCTCCAGGCGCGCGCCCCAGCTTTTGTACACCGCGAAACGCGCCGCCGCGATCTTCACCGCCGCCTGCAAATCCAGGATGCCACAGGCCTCGCCCAGTTCCCAATGCGGCTTGGGCGTGAAATCGAATTTCGGAGGCGCGCCCCAGCGGAGCACTTCGCGATTGTCCTCCGCGCCGTGGCCCACGGGGACGCTCGCGTGCGGCACGTTCGGCACCGTCAGCATGAATTCCTTCAGTTGTTCGTCCAGCTCGCCGATGCGTTCGTCGTTGCGCTTAATTTCTTCCGAGACTTCCTTCATCCGCGCCAGAATTGCCGAAGCGTCCTGCTTCGCCTTTTTCAGCGAGACAATTTCATCGCTGGCTTTGTTGCGCTCGGCCTTCCTCTGCTCCGTGGAGAAGATCAGCTTGCGGCGCTCTTCGTCGATGGCGCGAAACGGGCCCAGGTCCAGCTCCATGCCGCGGTTCTGCAACATCTTCTCGATGTCGTCCAGGTGCTGCCGCACATATCCAAGGTCTAACATAGGCGCACTAGAATAACGGAAATTGGCGCGAGGTGGATAGCTTCGAGTGGAGGACTTGCGGCGAATTTGCGCGCGCGAACGATGCACCGGGACGTTCCGGGTGGGAGGGGTCGCGGTTGTTTGTTTTCTATGAGTTGCGAGTGGTTTCACTCGATTGCCTGTTCCGGGTGAGAATGCGTGATTCGAGAGAAAGGAAAGCGAATACTTCGCGCGGGTGAACGAGTGCGATTGGGAGCGCGCTAGAGCGCGCTGACTTATGGCAGGGCTGAGGCCCTGCCCCTCCATCGGGCGAAGGGCACAGTTTGCTCTCCGGCTGGAGCCAGTTTCATTCGCGACGAATTTTCCTTTGGCGCGCATCATCACAGATCGACGATAGCAAATCTGGTAGTACAGGTTTCTACTGGTCGGAAGTCCAGTGCTAGTACACCTGTACTTCCTGCGCTTCGGAGTTGCGCCCGGCGATTAACGCTCTTGACGCGCGCAAGGCGGTTGGGGTTTGATACAGTTGCCCCAACGTGATGAGCGCGTCAAATCCAAAGCTCCGCGGTCGAGAAAACGCTCAATCGTCGCTCTACCCATTCTATGCGGGATTCTCCGAAGATTTCGCTCGCAGCGCATTGTCTTCGGCGGAGCTTGAGGCGGGAGACTGGGTCCTTGATCCGTGGAATGGGAGCGGTACGACGGTTTCTGCAGCGGCATCCCTCGGCGTGAGCTCTCGTGGTTACGACTTGAATCCCGTGATGGTCGTTGTGGCGAAAGCTCGGTGCGCTGACGCACCGGACAGGTCGAGTATTCGATCCCTCTCATCTGAGATTCTCAGATTGGCGAAAAAGGGGGATCCCGGGAATTCGCACGATCCTTTGTCGGCATGGCTTTATCCAGAATCGGTAGCTACCTTGAGAGGAATTGAGGCTGGGGTGCAGCGACTTCTGGTCGGTCGCCCGGAATATGCGAGTTTGAGAACTCTAGGCGTGGACGGACTTTCGGGTGTGGCGGCTTTCTTTTACGTCGCGCTATTCCGGACGTTGAGGCATGTCCTGCGTCCGTTTTTTTGTTCCAATCCGACTTGGATCAAACGACCTCGGTCAGGCCAGTCGCGGCTTCGGCCAGGAGCCGAGGGGCTATACGAACTCTACAGGTTTCAGCTAGCAACCATGCTGGACCGCCTGCCGGCGGAATGTTCGCGGTCTGCTCGCGCCAAAAAACATATCGCAGTGGCCTCTTCCGAGAATCTTCCCCTGCGCAGTGGCTCCGTAAGCTGCGTTTTGACGTCGCCACCGTACTGCACGAGGATCGACTACGCAGTTGCGACGTCGCCGGAGTTGGCAGTTTTAGGCTTTGAGCTTGATTCTGAGTTCGATGGCCTGCGTCGCCAGTTGATTGGAACTCCGACTGTTCCGCCTGGGAACCCCGAGCCGGCAAGCGATTTGGGCAAATCCTGCTTGAAGTTTTTAGATTCGCTGTTACGGCACGGCTCGAAAGCGTCTTCGACGTACTACTACAAGAACCACGTGCAATATTTTCTTTCAATAAGAGCATCACTCGTTGAGATCCGACGCGTCTTAAAGCCTTCCGGCTGGTGCGTGATCGTCGTTCAGGATTCGTATTATAAGGACATACACAACGATCTTCCGGTAATCCTGGGGGATATGGCTCTTGCCCATGGTTTTCGACTAATCGAAAAAACCGATTTTCACCTGTCCAGGACGCTCGCAGGGATAAATCCTGGGTCGAAGGGATACCGCCGCTCCTTTTCTGCAACCGAGACTGTGCTAAGCCTTCGGTCAGTGAGTTAGGCGCAAAGGAGTTCAAATACATTCGTCATGTCGTCTAACCAGTCGGTAAACACGTTCTGTGGCCGTTTTGGGAGCCTGGAGCACAGTATTTTGCTGGGCCGCAATTCCGGTTTTGTTGTTAGGCCTAGCTTCACACCGACTTGAGCAGCGGCAATGAAAGTCTCATCGCATCGGTGTGCGTAGAAGTTCCGCAAAGTTGTCAAGGGCTGGTGAAACGCCGATCCTGCAGCTAAAGCAGCGAAAACTTGTGGCAGATTAGACGCGCCCGCCTTTTTCTGAATTTGCACGAAGTACTTGGTGTTGTGCCAGGCTGGTTCGTCGTACCGGGTGAACGTGGTTTTCTTGAAATCCGGATTTTTCACTAAGATTGCGAAGTGGAGAGCCGACTCCAGGTTGGGGAAGGCTGCGGAGGTGAAGTGCACCCGATTACCTGATCGTGTTCGAGCGTGAATCGCGCCCGAGAGGTAGTATGCGCGTAGGAACCCGGCCCAAAGATTTCTCGCCTCGATTGCCGCCCAGGCCAACCGAGCGTCTTCGTCTAATCCGACTGCTGTGCCAAGACCGCTCACTCGCGACTTGAGCTTCCAAATCCGTTTTTCGGCAGCCCGGTTTAGATCTTCGAGGTGGTGAGATGGATTCATCAAATCTCCGGGCGGGTCAAGGCCCTGCAACACCACCGGAATCGAGTTTTCCGTGTTTCGGCGACGTTTGTTTTTTCTTGTGATGCCTTAGCGAAGTCGGCAAACCTTCCTTGGGGTTCATCCATATCTGCTGCCTGCGCCAGGGTTGTAAGGTTCCGTGCGGCACTTTCCCAGTCGATAGCGCGCGATTTCGGGTTGGAGAAGACCTTCGAGAACTTCCGTATGGGCTTCGTCACGTGCGTGATTGCCTGCACTAGGGAATAAACCATGTGAGTTTTCATCAGGACGGTTTCGTGAATCTCCTCGGCTCGGCGGACCGCGTTAAACGCGTCTAGCAGCCTCTCGCGATAGTTTTCGGCCTCTGGAAACTCTAAGTCGCAGCCTCTATAGATTGAATCAAGTTTCTTCTTGTCCGTCGTACGGATTCCGTTCATAAATGAGTCACAGAGCTCGGTGAGTAGCTTGTTGTCTGCCATTCGCACCAGCTCCTTGTTTGTAAAGATCCCGGTTTGCAGAACGATTGCCTCGATCTTGTCAGCAACGTCGATGATGAACCACTTGAATTTCCCTTGGAACGATGCGTGCCTTTGTTCTTCGGCGTTCAGGGGAACAGTGTACGAGTTCATTCTGCGAAAAACTTCTATGACTTCGGCTGGTGTGGCGGAGACGAATAAGTCGACCTGTAAGGCGTAGTCGAGGAAACTGTGTTTTGCTTCTTCTTCGAGCTCCGTGTACGTCCTGTTCTTCACTCCTGCATCATCTCCGACCTTCGACAGCCTGAACTTGTTATTCCGAAAATCGAAAATGGCTGCGCTCCGCTGTTGGCCGTCGACAATTTCTTTGTGGGTCTTCCGACTCTTCACGTCGGTTACTTGGCGAAGATAAAGCTTGGGGATCGGAAATCCCTTCAGGATGGTTTCTATCAGGTAGGAGCGGGCGGAGGGTGGCCAAACCTGGTCGCTGCGCTGGTAGTCTTTATTCACAATAATTTCGCCACGCTCCATCGCGTTACAGTAGTCGGCGACGGTAAAACTGGTAGGCACGCTGTTCAAGGATTCCTCCCGAAGGGACAGAAGAAGTTAGCACTAAACAATTAGTAATCGAAACGCTTTTGTGCCGAGATCGGGTTGGAATGATAATTGCCCGCGGCCGGTAAGGAGAGTGCTCTTTGAGTTGTAGTCCTGAAAAGACGCCGGGTATAAGAGTCGACAAAACTGTATGAGGGCGAATGATTCCGCTGGCGCGGGGGGACGAAAACCGAAACACAGCTATGCCGAAAGCGATGGTCGCTGCCGACGAGCGTGCTGGCGGACGCACCGCGCCGGGAGGAAGCGAGGGGGATTTCGCGAGCGCGGCGCGGCCGTCACGCGCTGAGGCAGGCGGTGCCGGGTCTTTCGGATTCGAGGTGGCGGAGATCGTGGACGAAGCGGTCGATAGCGGAGGCTTCGACGGCGAGCCAGAGGGTTACCGACTGCGGGCGCTCGTCATTCAGCCGGTCGGATTCGATCTTCACTTCGACGCGCGCGTGGCCAGCTTTGTCAGTACAGAAGAACCGCATGCTGATTCCGCCGACTGCCGTCTTCGGGCCGAATGCTCCGAATGTAATCTGGCGAGTGTCGGACGGGTCACGCGGGAAACCGCTGAGCTGTTCAGCTGCTTCCGCCAAGCCGCCGACTCCCACGTACGGGTTGGCAACGCCGCCGAATTCGCCGTTCCAGGCGACGGCACGCAGCTGGATCATGTCTACATCTGTGTATGTAATCGCTAGTTGGATCCCTCGCTCCATTCCGGGGGCGAGGATAGCACACGCGCTACGTAAACGAGCGGATGGGGTCGGAGGCGTCCCAGCCGATGGTGGCGCGGTACATGCGGCTGAAGATGGCGTCGAAGGAAGCGCCCAGCTCGATGAGTTCGGTCATGCCGGGGAGGGTGGCGGTGGTGTCCACGTAGGCGACGCGGCCGCCGCTGGGGACGCGCGCGAAGAAGGCGAGTTCGCATCCGGAGGCTTGGTAACGCTGGACGTCGCGATCGAATTGCGGCGTGCCGACGCCCCAGTGATGGAAACCGTAGCCGCGCTTGTCGATCACATCTTTGTAGACGGACGGTTCGCCATCGAGCGGCTGGATCAGCTCGACCATCATGTGTCCGGCGAAGCTCATGGCCAGCGAAACGGCCGCCGTGGAGGGCTTGCCGCGATAGCGCGGCTCGTCACCGGTGAAACGCTGAATCAGAAACCACGGGCCCACTTTCAGCTTGGCGATAAATTCCTTCATCGATTGCTGAATGTCTTTCACGACGTAGCAGATTTGGATCACGCCGTCTTCCGGCTGGCCGAAGCAGGTGAGGCTCATGAGTTCTCCATTTGCGCGCGAGTCAAAATTTCTGCGTGGCTTCCGGGGCTAAAGCCCGACTCGAGTAGCTGTGCTTTTCGCGGGAATAAAGTCCCGCGCTTCCACCTTAAAAGCAAAGGGCAGGTTCGCATCATTGGTTCTCGCGCGCGGCGAAGATTTCGCGCGGCGCGCCGTTCGACGCAGCGGTTTGCAGATCGGGCGTCCAGCCGAGTTCGCTTAGGATGCGCTGGCCGGAGCGCAGCAGTTCGTGCTTCACGCCTTCGAGCGCGGGAAACAGCAGCTTGCCAGCGCGCTTGCGCCACTCGCCGGCAATCATCACCGAGTCGATATTCGCGAGCGAGGCTTGGGTGACCACCGTGGCGACAGGATCGTGCACCGGCCAGACGTTGAGGTCGGTGGCGCGAACCATGACAAGGTCGGCTTGCTTGCCGGGCGAAAGCGAGCCGATGCGGTCCGACATGCGCAGCATGCGCGCGCCTTCGGTGGTGATCCAGCCGAGCGCTTCGCGCACGGGAATACTGCTGTGCTGCGTGATGGTGCCGGTTTCGGCGCGGGCGCGGGCGTTGTCCAGCGAACGCTGGTGCGCGAGCGCGATGCGCGCGGCGGTGAGCAGTTCGCCGGA
>JBOGMX010000054.1:0-6991 GCA_050746725.1 Candidatus Acidiferrales bacterium
CCATGGCGATGAACGCACGGCCGTTCTCCTCGCCAATGTCGTGGATCGTGCAGATGTTCGGATGATTTAGCGCGGAGGCTGCTTTGGCTTCGCGTCGGAAACGTTCGAGGGCTTGCGGATCGCGCGATAGCTCGTCAGGAAGAAACTTCAGCGCTACAAAGCGGCCGAGCCGCGTGTCTTCGGCCTTGTAAACCACACCCATCCCGCCGCCGCCGAGCTTCTCGACAATCCGGTAATGCGAGATAGATTTACCGACCAATGACCCATCGACCACGGCGTGCAAATGGTAAGCTCCGGGCACGGGCAAGTCAACGAAGGGCAGCCGAGGGCGAAACCTCGCCGTGGACGGCAGGAATCGGCATCAACGAGACGGCTGGGCGATGCAGTGCATGATTGGCCCCCAAAAATAGATTGGCCGCTGGACGCACTTCTCGCCCGTTCCAGGGGGGAGGTTCCCTGAGGTAGCGGCTCGGAGACAAGTGCGCGGAACTGTGGTACTTGTGAAATATTTGCTGGTGCGCGGACGTATCAATGATGGACAGGCAGAAGGCTACCGGAGCGATGAGTGAAACGGAACTGGCGCAATTGCTGTCCCAGGTCCGGGCGGGAGATGCGGACGCCTGGGGCGAGCTGTATCGCCAGTACGCTCCGGCAATGTTCCGGTTTTGCCGGCGATTGTTGCCTGCGCGCGAGGACGCGGAAGACGCGACCACGGAAATTTTCATGAAAGTGCGGCAGAAGCTAGGGACATACGATTCGTCGCGGCCGTTCACGGCTTGGCTTTACAAGGTGGCCAGCAACCATTGCTGGGACGCGCTGCGGCGGCGGCACATCCGGCAGGACCTGGAGACGGGAGACGTGGACGAGCTCCCCTTGGAGCATCCCGATCCGAGCCAGTTGCAGCGTCTGGAAGCGGAGCACAGCACGAAACAGGTGCGCGATGGGCTGGCCAAGCTGCCGGACCGCGCCCGGGCGGCGCTGGTGCTGCGGTATTTCGCGGATTTGAGTTATGAGGAGATCGCCGAAACGCTGGGCGTGAGGCGGCAATTTGTGGGCGTGCTGCTGCTGCGTGCCAGGCACCAATTGCGCGACGCGCTAAGCCAAAGCGCCACGCGAAGCGTTGCGGTGGGGAGAAAGCCATGAATGGAAATGACGGCCACTTCGACGAGATGACCGGCCTGCTGTACCTGGAAGGGCAGCTCGATGCCGACCACGCGCACGAGACGGCGCAGCATTTGTCGGAATGTGCTTCTTGCCGCGCCCTGGTGCGGGCGCTCGAACGCGAAGGCGACTGGCTGCACGAGGCGCTGATGACGGATGACGAGCCGATTCCGGCAGGGCTGGCACTTGTTCCGGGACGCAACACGGCGCAATGGATATGGCTTGTGGCGTTCGGCCTGATGGCCGGAGGCGCATACACACTGTGGAACGGGATCGTGGAGCCCTGGTACGCGCAAGCGCAGGCGGCCGGCTTCACGCAGGGGAATATTCTTACGATGCTGTTTTTCAGCGGCGCCTTCTGGAAAGGATGGGACGCGATGCGAACCCTGATGGAAGTCATGGCAGCGGCCACTTTGGGAGCCGTGGGCATCTGGCTACTCAGGAAACGCTGGCGCCACTTTACGGCGATGGCCTTCGTGATGAGCGGACTCGTTCTGTTGCTGGCGCTGCCGTCCACTGCGGGCGCTGCGGAAGTGCGCCACGGAAATCCCAGCTTCACGCTGCCGGCTGGGCAGGTGGTGAACACGGACTTGATCGTGGCCGCCGACCGCACCGAGATCGATGGAGACGTGAATGGCGACCTGATTGTTTTTTCCAACACGACGACGGTAAACGGGCATATTAAAGGAGACATCCTCGCTTTTGGCCGGGATGTGCGCGTGAATGGGACGGTGGACGGCAACATCCGCTCGCTCGACCAGTCGCTCACGATCAACGGCACCGTGGGGAAGAACGTGCTGAGCTGGGCCGAAGAGGTGCTGCTGACTCAAAAAGGCAGCGTCGGCGGAACGATGACTACCGGTGCGGGCAACGCCGAACTGAACGGTCACGTGGGAGGCGATCTGCTGGCCTACGCAGGCACGGTGGAGATCAACGGTACGCTCGATCAAAACGCCAGCATTCGAACCGGGAACCGATTGAAAATCGGGCCAAGCGCGGAGGTCAAGGGACAGATGAAATACACAGGGCGCGTCGCTCCGGACATCGCCGCAGGCGCCCATCTGGCATCGGCGCCGATCGTGACGATCCGCAGGCCGGGGCCGAATTACGCGCGCGCTCGCTATTACTGGGACCAAACGATGCACTGGGGAGCGAGTTTCCTTTTCGGGCTCGTGGTGCTGCTAATCGCTCCGGCTTTTTTCTCGAATGTGGTGAAGTCGAGCGATCGCGCCGGACCCGCAATCGGGCTGGGGATACTGTTCTTGTTTGCGACGCCGATTGCGGCGTTTTTTGCGTGTATCACCATCGTTGGCCTGGGACTGGGCGTCGCGGCATTTCTGCTGTACTTGGTGGCGCTCTATTCGACGCAGGTTTTCATCGGATCGTGGATCGGCGAGAAGCTGCTGGGCTTTAGCACCGGGATTGGGCCGGCGATTGGGAGGTTGGCGCTTGGACTGGCGATCCTTCGCGCGCTGATGATGCTGCCGTTTGTCGGATGGCTGGTGGTTCTGGCGACGCTGATTTGGGGACTGGGCGCGCTGGCGCTGGCGTTCCACAAAATGACGCGTTCGAGAGCGCCCGCCGAAGTCCTGGTCGCGCACTGAGCGCAGCCGAATCGGAATAAGGCTCGGCCAGCTACGGACCAGCGCGCGGAGCCGCACGGGCTGGCCCGACATACAAACGCGATTCCCGGGATTCGGAGTCTCGCGATTTCGAGTGGCGCTCCAGCGATTGCTTTCCCTTTTTGCAACCCTCACTGCGACCTGAATTATTCACGACACACGAAGACGGGTTCGCTAGAATGCGCTGGCGGAGCATAGCGCGCCCGGGCCGCGAGATTCGCGTACGCCTATTGATGCGTGCGGCTCTGGGCCAATACGAGGAAAATCAATCTTGAATTTAGCGCAGCGCTGGCGTGAAATCCGGTCCGGTTTCGCGCCGGCATTCTGGATCGCCAACTTCACCGAAATTTTCGAGCGCGTCGGATACTACGCAACGCAAGCCGTGCTGGCGATCTTCCTCACCGAGCAGCTTCACTTTTCCGCAGAATTGACCGGATGGTTGATGGGCATTACGGGACTGGTGGTGTACTCGCTTCCGATCCTGGCCGGGACGCTTGCCGACCGATTTGGCTTCCGTCGCGCGCTCATGTTCGCGTATCTGCTGCTGACCGTCGGATATTTCATGCTGGGCTCGGTGACCGCGCCGTGGATGGCGCCGCTGCGGCACGCGATGGGAGACAAATGGCTGGTGCTGGCCATTCTGCTGCTCCCGGCGCTGGGGCCGGGAATGGTGAAGCCGTGCGTAGCGGGAACGACGGCGCGAACGTCAACGGAAGAGGCGCGATCGATGGGCTATTCGATTTACTACACGCTCGTAAACATTGGCGGCGCGATCGGCCCGTTTATCGCCTTCATGGTGCGCAAGCAATTGGGATGGGGGATCGAGAACGTGTTTCGCGTGGCGTCGCTGAGCGTGTTCGCGATGTTTTGGGTGACGCTCTTTTTCTATCACGAGCCACCGGCCGAGCCGGGCACGAAAGTGGCCAGCGTGCGCGATGCGCTGAAGAACATGGTCGTGGTGCTGCGGAACTTTCGCTTCGTGCTGTTTTTGGTGATTACTTCGGGATTTTACATCGTGTTCTGGCAGATCTGGATTTCCGCGCCGATTTTTCTGCGGCGTTACGTGAACCCGAATGCGAATGTGGACCGGATGCTTTCGGTCGAGGCGCTGACGGTGATTTCGTTTCAGATCCTGATTACCTACCTGACGCGAAAAATGCCGGCGGTGCAAGCGATCGCCATCGGGTTCTTAATCACCGGGCTTTCGTTCGCGCTGCTGGCGATTCATCCGAGCGTGTGGATTTTCCCGGTGATGCTGGTTGTGATGGCGCTGGGAGAGATCACGCAGGCGTCGCGCTATTACGAGTACTGCTCGCTGGTGGCGCCGCCGGGGCAGCAAGGGCTCTACATGGGCTACGCGTTTTTGCCGATCGCGATTGGATATTTCGTCGCCGGAGCGCTGGGAGGATATTTGCTGCGCGAATTCGGCGTGGTGCTCGGGCGCCCGGCGGAGATGTGGTGGGTGATCGTCGGGGTCGGTGTGCTGACGGCGGCGATGATGTGGGTCTTCGACGCGGTCACGCGGCCGGCAGTAGCGGTGGAGAGCGCCGCTTAATTCATCACCTAATTCATCATGTGGCGCAGGCGGCCGATGGCCCGGCGGGCCAGAAGGTAGTCCGGTTCGATGCGCAGCGATTCCCGAAAACACTGGCGGGCGCGAAGGAACATGCCCTTGGCGAGATACGCGCGACCGAGATTGAAATGCGGAAAGTGTCGCGGCTCGTAGCGCGGCGCTTGGATCGCTTGTTCGAGCCAGGCAATGGCTTCGTCATAGCGGCCGAGATCGATTAGGTACGCGCCGATGTCGTTGTAGGGATTGCCAAACGTGGGATCGACCGCGATGGCGCGTTTGCATTCGGCGATGGCGGCTTGGATGTCGCCCTGAAAGTGGTACGTCCACCCGAGGAAGGTGTGGGCTTCGGCGGTGGGACAAACCTCAATCGAGCGCTTGTAAAGTTCCACGGCGCGGTCAAGTTCGCCCGCCATTTGCGCCTTGTAAGCGCGCCGGAATAGCTCTTGCGCTTGGTCCTGCTTTTCGTCTGGCATAATTGAAATCGCGCCGCCGAAGACATTCTTCACGCACCCTGTTTCGGCTATCGCGGCGAGCGTTCGGCTGATGATACAGCAGAAGCGCGGGCTGGAGCACCGAGCATCGCGAGAGCCGCTTGCGTGTCGATGAACCGACCGCCGAGAGATTGCAATTCGTCGAGAGCGCGACGGCCGTTCTCGGGATTTAGCGTTTCGATCGCGTCGGAGACGACGGAGACTTTGCGGCCGCGCTCGATCAGGCCTTTCGCGGCGCAGCGGACGCAGAATTCGGTGACCACGCCGAAGACAACGTATTCCGCGGCGGGATCGAAAAGGTTGACGATCTCACTCGCGTGCGGATTATCGAACACGTCGAGCGTCTGTTTTTCCAGGAGGATTTGCGGACATTCCAGAATGTCCGCTGGCAGAGGTCGCGAGGCATTGTTCGCGATGGTGCAAACGCGATTGCCGAGCGCTTCTGGCAAAATACGCGCGCCGGGCGTGCCGGCCAGACAATGCGGAGGGAATTTCGCGAACTCCGGATCGTTGGGTGCGTGCGCGTCGCCGCTCGAGATTACCATGGCGCCGGACGCGAGCGCCGCGGAGATGAGGCGCTGAATATTTGGGATGAGCCTTTCCGCGCTTGGAACGTAGAGCTGGCCACCAGGCAGCATGAAATCCGCCTGAACGTCCACGGACCAAAAGACGATTTGGGGCTGCGGCATAATTCCAGCCTTTGAAGCTCTGTTGCTATTTTACATAGATGCCCAAATGGAGGGGAAGAACTCGAAGAAGTAACAGGCTATTTTCGGGAAGAGCTCCGTCCAACTTACAGAATGGACTTCGCACTGGTTCTCAGTCGGTGGCAGAGCGATCATGCGCCAGCGCAGCGCATGTCAACGGTGTGGCCGTTTGAACCGTCAAAGTGCCCAGTGTGGCGGGACCCCACCGATTACTAAACGGCAGGCGGCCAGGCAGGAGTAATCCGCGAAGGCGTGGATCAGCTTTCAAGGGGCCGATAACCCTTCGCGAACTGGCGTTATCTCGATATCCCCCACTGAAACGTTCTCCTTGACAGCTTAGGAAAGATCGGCTCATTCTCCTAGCCATCTTAGGAGGACTTATGGGTCAACAAGCTCAGCTTCTTCCCGGCACTCTCGACCTGCTGATCTTGCGCGCGGCTTCCCTTGGCGCGCAACACGGGTACGGGATTCTTTTGCGCATCGGGCAGATTTCCGGCAATTCACTGCTGATCGAACAAGGCGCGCTTTATCCGGGCCTTTTTCGGATCGTGCGCCAGGGCCTGTTGAAGACGCGTTGGGGAATTTCGGAAAATAATCGGCGCGCCAAATTTTATGAGTTGACGGTTGCGGGCCGGAAACGATTACGGCAGGAAACCGAAAGCTGGAATCGTCTCGCTGCGGCCATCGCCCATGTCCTTACCACACAACCGGAGGAAGTATGAAATTCGTGGCGACCGTTCGGTCCCTTGCCGGCAAGCTCTTCCACCGTTCCAGAATCGAAAAGGACATGGAGGATGAACTTCGCTCGCACATCCAGCACCGCGCCGACGATCTGGAACGCTCCGGTCTTCCGCGCTCGGAAGCCGAACGACGAGCGCGCATTGAATTCGGCGGCATGGAGGGAGTCAAAGAAGAATGCCGCGAGGCCATGGGCGGCGCTTTTGTCGAATCGCTCTGGCAAGACCTGCGACTCGCAGCCCGCCGGTTGCAAAAATCTCCGGGGTTCACCGTCACGGCCATCGTGACGCTGGCTGTGGCGATTGGCGCGAACGCCGTCGTTTTCAGCGCGATCAGCGCGTTTCATCCACCCGCTGGGCGTGCCGCAGGAACGGAGCCTTTACGCGCTTCAACCCCGCGAGAACGATGTGACTCTGCAGGAGTCGTATCCCGACTACGTGGATCTGCGCGACCGCAATCGCACCTTCGATGGGCTGGCAGGTTTCAGCGTTGCACGGGTGGGCCTCGATAGCGGTGAAAACCCGATGCCCGTTTGGACTGAGGAAGCGACCGCGAATTATTTCGATGTCCTGCGAATCCGGCCTTTTCTCGGCCGATTCTTTCACGCCTCGGATGCGCACGGCCCTGATAGCGCTCCCTACGCCGTGCTCAGCGACGCATTTTGGCGTACCCATTTTCAAAGCGACCGCGGAGTAATCG